>CAZFAT010000161.1:0-33253 GCA_964517075.1 uncultured Solibacteraceae bacterium | reverse complement strand
CGCGCCGCGGCCGCTTCGGCTTCAATGGCCTTGAGCGGATCCTCGAGCTGAATGATGGTAGTCGCGGTGGTGTAGCCAGCCTGGCTGAGGCTGGCCTTCATCAGATCGTGCGCGCGCTGCCGCTGCGCGTCCGTCATCTCGCCGAACGGCAGCCCGTTGCGCGGGAACTGCGTCGTCGGCACGAAGTGCCAGCGCGTCCATTCCTCGGAAACGAGCGGGTAGGTGGCTTTCTGACGCTGCTCGGGGGTGAGCGTCGACAGGAATGCATTGGCGGCCGTCGCCATGCTGGCCGCGGCCTTCTGTCGGGCCAGCCCCACACCCGCGGCCCACGTACCCGCGACGACCAGACCGACTGCCGTGCACACGACGACGCGTCGAGATACGAGGCGCATGGCGCTTCCTCCCCTGCTCAAAGGTGCCTGATGGTAGCACCAGTCGGCGCGGTTGGCGTCACGGGCTCAGACCGCGAACACCCGCTCGATGAACCAGAAGAACCCGGCCCAGATGACGACGACGGAGCCCCCCACGACGAGCCAGCGACTGGCGGCCGGCCATCGGCGACGGACGACGGCCAGCATGCCGGCGACAACGACCACGATGGCGAGCTGGCCGATCTCCACGCCGAGATTGAACGCAAACAACGACCATCCCAGCAGATGGCCCGGCAGGTCCATCTCGCGAAGCACGCTGGCAAATCCGAACCCGTGCACCAGTCCGAAGACCAGGGCGATCCACGCGCGCCGGTCGGGCGAGTCCGGCCGGCGGATCAGGTTGTCCACTCCGACGTAGCAGATGCTGAGCGCAATGGCGGGTTCGACCAGCCGGGCGGGGGGCGTCACGATGTCGAGCGCCGCGAGCGACAGGGTCAGGCTGTGCGCGACGGTGAAGGCGGTCACGATGCGCACGAGCGGCCACAGGCCGCCGCCCGTGAGCAGCAGGCCAATCAGAAAGAGCACGTGATCGGGACCGATGGCGATGTGCTCGATGCCGGAGAGGACGAATCGCTTCAGGACGTCGATGCGGCCTTGTGCGTGCCCGGACACGAAGTCGGTGTCGGGGCGCGCGGCCGTGAGAATCGCTTGCTGACGGATCGTCCCGCCCTCGAAGAACCGGACGAACGTCTGATGCGCGGGGTCGTAGGGGAACAGGACCCCGGCGACGTGAAGGCGCGCGGGCGGTCCGCCGGTCGTGGCCTCGATGCGGAGGACGACGGCCTGCTGATCGGGCACGGAGCGGACATCGATGGGCGCCGGCTGCAGGCGCGCCCCATCGGCCACGATCGCCAGGCGCGACAGCAGCAGCGTCATCAATCGCACGCCGTGGACGGTCCCGAAGTCCGGCGCGTAGACATCGGCTTCGGACGCGAGGCCGAGATCGTGGGCAGCGTCGAAGCCGTGAATCGTGATCGCCGCGTCGATGCCGGTCGGGGTCAGGTTTATGTCGACGAAGCTGAACTGCAGCGGATGCGCCGCCGCGCCGCTGCCGGCCACGAGCGCGATCGCGAGCGCCAGGACCGCGGCGCGCGCCCGGACCGTGGTCGTGCGGACGGTGGCCGGCGTCACCGCGTCCCCTGCGTGCGCCCGAGCCGCCGGCGCTCGTCGAGGATGAGCGCGTACTCGGCGGAGCGTTTCCACACGCGATTGGCCATGCCTGTGAGCTGTACCGCTTTGAGACCATAGTAGAGGAACACTCCGCCCAGCAGACCGATGAGGCCGTACCGGAGCCAGGCGACCGCCTCCTCCCCGTACCGGGGAGCGAACTGCCCGAGAATCAGAAAAGTGAGGAACGCCGCTGTCGCGAGGAGCGGGCCGGTGATGGTCCGCGCGCCCCAGGACGCGACGCGCGACTCCTTCTCCATCAGCGTGCCGATGATGCGCAGCCGCTGAACGCCCTTCTCGATGGCGTCGAAATCCGTGCAGGTCAGGACCTCGCGGAGTTTCACGTGCGCGCGACAGGCGGCCGCGACGCGGCGGTCACCGCGCCACCAGGATGGCGTGCCGATCTCGAGACGGTAGTCCGGAAACGCCGCGCCGAGCCGCTGGCGCAACCGTTCGTGCGCCTCGGCGGAGTACTCACCCCACGCCGACACGGTGTCTATCAGGACCACGCGTCGCGACGGCGTGAACACGACTTCGTGCAGGGCGCCGGACTGGTGATCCTGCACGTAGGCGGCCGCGTGCGGCGCGACCTCCTCGTGCAGCATGGCTTCGTGATCGAGACAGGGGACCCTGGGGACTGCCGGCGTCAGCTCCAGGGCCACGCGGTAGAGCTTGATGGCCAGCACGGTCGCGAACCCACTGATCGTCGCCAGCGCGCGCGCGCACTCGGCCGACGCGTCGTCACCCGCGCCGCGCCACGTTCCGGCGGCAGGCGCCGTGCCGTCCGCCATGCTCACGTCCGTGCCGGGGAACGCCGGCCAAACAGGTAGATCACCGCGCCCACTCCCAACGCCACGGCGCCCGCGAGCAGGTTTCGCGGCGTCGTGCTGGCCAGAAAGACCAGGCACAGCAGCAGCGCGCCGATCGGAATGACGGGTCCGCCTGGCAGGACGAAGCTGTTCGGGCGTGCGGGGAACTTCCGCCGGAGCCTGGGGACCGCCGCGGCGGTCCCCACATACGTGGTGAGCCGCGCGATCGTCGACAGCAGCGCGAGCTGCACAAAGGATCCCGACAACGCCGCCGCGAGCGCGGCCGCGCCGAGCGCGACGACGGCGACGGCCGGCGTGCGGTAGCGCGGGTGGACCGACGCAAGCGCCCGTGGGCCGAACCCATCGACCGCAATCGCGTAGATATACCGCGGGCCGTTCAGGAGGGTACCGCCGAGATTGCCGCCCATCGACACGACGGCGCCGGCCGTCATGACCGTGCCCGCCCAGGCGCCGACGACGAGGGTGGCGGCCACAGCGAGCGGCGCCCCACCCGCGTGCGCGCCGAGATCGGGAACCACGCCGAGTGCCACGATCTGTATCAAGGTGTACAGGCCGGTGACGATCGCAATCATGGTGACCAGCGCGAACGGCACATCGCGCCGGGGATTGCGACACTCGCCGGCCGCCGCCGGCGTGTTCTCGAAGCCGGCGTAGGCGAAGAGCAGCAGCAGCGACGCCTCCCCGACGTTTCGGAGCGACGGGGCCGTCATCGGGACCAGCCGCGACAGGTCGATGGCCAACACCCCCACCACCACGAGAAACAGGAGCGGGAGGATCTTCGCGATCGCCAGCGCCACGGCGACCCGCGCGCCGTACTTGACGCCCAGGACGTTGATCCAGACGAACCCGGCGATCAGCACGGTGATGACCGCGGCCCGCGGCGCGCCGGCGGCCGCCGCCGGCCACAGAAACGACAGCGCTTGCGCGAACCCGTTCGACAGCGCCGCCACGGAGGTGACGCGGGCCAGCACCGTCATCCAGCCGACCTCGAAGCCGATGAAGTCGCCGAACGCCTCGCGGGTGTAGAGGTAGGCGCCGCCAGGCTCCTCGAAGTGCGTCGACGCTTCCGCAAAGCACAGCACGAGGAGCAGGACCGCCAGGCCGGCGAGCAGCACGGCCCAGATGCTGGCCGGGCCGAGCAGCGCGGCCGCGGCCGCTGGCAGGAGATACACGCCGCTGCCGATGACGTCGTTCAGCGACAGACCGACGAGCTCCCAGCGCGAGACCACGCGCTTCAGCGTGGGTTGAGCCGCCGGTGCCGGGGAGGACGCGATCATGGCTGTGTGCTGGCGCGGCGGCGGCTCAGTGCCCGGCGGCGCCCGCGTCGCTCGATCGCGGATCCGGCGCGCCAATCCTCGCGCCGGTCGCCCGATCGATCATCACCGCGTGGACCTGGCCCTGCGTGCCACCCATCGACACCGCATGGCCCATAGCCTTGAGCGCGGCCACCACGTCCTCGTTCTGGAGCCCACCCTCGATCGACAGGCGGTCCGGCAGCCATTGATGGTGGCTGCGTGGCGCGGCGAGCGCCTGCTCGAGGTCCATCCCGAACTCGGCGATGTTCAGTACGGTGTGCAGCACCGTGTTGATGATCGTCCGGCCGCCGGGGCTGCCGATGACCGCGACGAGCTGGCCGTCGCGCGCGAGAATGGTCGGCGTCATGCTGGACAGCATGCGCTGGCCTGGGCGCGCGAGGTTGGGCTCCGTGCCAATCTGCCCGCTGTCCGTCGTGACACCCGGAAAGCCGTTGAAGTCCCCCATCTCGTTGTTGAGCAGGAAGCCGCCGCCGGTCACCGTGATTTTCGACCCATATCCGGCTTCGAGCGTGTAGGTCACGGCGACCGCGAGGCCACTCGCATCCACGACGGAATAGTGCGTTGTCTCGAGGCTCTCGGATGTGGCAGCCCCGTCTTCGGGCGCCGACGTTCCGGCGCGATCCGGCGCGATGCCTTTCCGCAGTTCAGCCGCGTACTCCTTGCTCGTGAGCCGCGCCACGGGCACGTCCCAGAAGTCGGCGTCGGCGACATGGCGGGCGCGGTCGCGGAAAGCGCGGCGCTGGGCTTCCGCCACGTGATGGAAGTACGCGGCGCTCCGCGGGCCCATCGCCTTCAGGTCGAAGCCCTCGAGAATATTCAGCATCTCAACGAGGGCCGTGCCGCCGCTGCTCGGCGGCGGCATGCTGATCACGTCGTAGCCGCGGAAGGTCCCGCGAATGGGCTCGCGCTCGACCGCCTCGTAGTGCGCGAGATCCTCCTCGGTGATGAGGCCACCGCCCTGCCGCATCTCGGCGGCGATCAGCCGTGCGGTCTCGCCCCGGTAGAAGCCGTCGTGCCCGTCACGCGCGATCCGCTCGAGCGTGCGCGCGAGATCCGGCTGCCGCCACGTGTCCCCCGCGTCGTACGGCGTGCCGTTCCTCGAGAACGCCTGGAGGCTGGCCGGATAGCGCTGCATGTCTTCGAGGACGCCGGCGAGCGACCGCGCGAGCGGCGCGGACAGCACAACGCCGTCGGCCGCGAGGGTGACGGCGGGATCGACGAGGCGCTCCCAGCGGGCGGCGCCATGGCGGCGGTGCGCCAGCGCGAACCCCGCCACGGTGCCCGGGACGCCCACCGCGACGTGACTGTTGGCCTGCACCTGCCGCGAGTACTGGCCGTCAGCGCCCACGAACATCCGGGGATGCGCGGCCAGCGGCGCCTTCTCCCGGAAATCAAACGTCGTCGCGCGTCCGTCCGGGAAGCGGATGACCATGAACCCGCCGCCTCCCAGGTTCCCCGCCGTCGGATGGACAACGGCGAGCGCGAATCCCGTGGCGATGGCGGCGTCCACGGCGTTGCCGCCGGACTTCAGGACGTCCGCGCCGACGCGGCTGGCGATCTCGTTGGCCGACACCACGACACCGCCCGCTGTGCGCAGGGTTCGGCCGACCGCTCCGGCGTTGATGCGCGCATCGACGCGAGTGGGCGGCTCGCCTTCCCCCTGGCACCCCGCGGCGGTCAGCCCGAACGCCGTGATGACCGCAAACAACGAACGCCGGGCGCGTGCCCGGCCAGTGACGCGTGACATGCCGAACTCTCTTTCCTGCCGGACCACAGCCCTGACGCCTGCGGCGCCGTCTATGGTGCGCGCTGCAACCGCGCGGCGACCCGCTCCACCTGGGCCAGCACGCGCATCAGGTTACCGCTCCAGATCTTCGCGATCTGCGAGCGCGTGTAGCCGCGACGGACGAGCTCGACCGTCACGTTGAGCGTCTCGCTGGCGCCGTTCCACCCCTCGATCCCGCCGCCGCCGTCGAAGTCGGAGCTGATGCCGACATGATCGATGCCAATCAGCTTCACGACATAGTCGATGTGGTCGACGAGGTCGACGACGGTCGCCGGGATGACGGGATGGCGGGCCTGAACTTCCCGTTCGCGGCGTTCGTACTCCGCGCGGCGGGCGGCCGACAACGCGGCCAGTGCCGCCTCGGTGCGGGTGCGCCCGGCGCCCGGTGGCAGACCGAACTCGCTGGCGAGCGCCACGAGCGCGTCCCGTCGTTCGGGGGGGTCAGCCCTCAGATATTGGGGGAACGCCGTGACGTGCACGACCCCGCCGTTCGTCTTCACCGCCCTCAGTTCCTCGTCGTCGAGATTGCGGCTGTGGTCGGCCAGCGCGCGGACCGACGAGTGTGACGCCATGACGGGCGCGCGCGACAGGCGGATCGTCTCGAGGTTGGCGGCCTTGGACGGATGGGAGATGTCGAGGACCATGCCCCAGCGATTCGCTTCCGCCACCACGCGGCGTCCAAGCGGCGACAGGCCGTTCCAGCGATAGCCTTCGCGCTCGCCCGTGTTCGAGTCGGCGAGCTGGCTGTGGCCGTTGTGCGCGAGCGACACGTACCGCACGCCGAGATCCGCGAAGCGCTTCGCGTTGTCGAGGTCCTCGCCGAGGGCGTAGCCGTTCTCCATGCCCATCAGCGCGATCATCTTTCCTTCCGCGTGCAGCCGCCGCATGTCCGCGACCGTCCGCGCCAGGCCGATGCGATCCGGCGCCAGCTCGGAGGTCAGCCGGCGGACGGCGTCGACCTTGGCCATCGCCGTCTCGTAGGCCCGCCGGTAACCATCGGACGTGATCTCGTCGTCCTGACCCTGATAGATGGAGAAGAATGCCGCCTTCAGCCCGCCACGCTCCATCTTCGGCAAGTCCACCTGGTTCGACGCCACGCCGGTGACGTAGTTGGGCTGTCCCGGAAGGAAGTGCGCGGGGTCGATGTCGATGTGGGTGTCGAGCGTGAGCACCTGCGCGTGGATCGCGCGGGCGCGTTCGAGGACCGCGGCGGCGTCACCGGCACGCGGCAACGAGGCGCAGGCCGCCGAGCCAACGGCGAGGACCAGCCCGATCAGCAGGAAGCGGGTAGGGGCCGCCATCCGAACAGCCCAGAGTCTACTCCGTCCGCAACGCGCGACTCATTCCTGTCCGGCACGGATTCTCGCGCGACTGGCGGCGAGCCAGGCCAGCACGCGGTCCCGGTACACCTGCAGGCGCCCAGGGTGCCCGGCCGCCAGGTTGCGCGTTTCGCGGGAATCCGCACACGCGTCGTACAGCGCAGGGCGGTTCGCGTCGATCTCGAGGAGGTACTTCCAGCAGCCGTCCCGCAGACCCGCCCACCCCAGGGCGTAGTCCGTGTAGAAGTAGGCGATCCGGCTCCGGGCATGGAGCAGCGACCCGCCCTGAAACCCAGCCGGCGCCGTGATCCCGGCGAGGTCGAGGATTGTCGGCGCGATGTCGATGACGCTCGCGACCTGCCGTGCACGCACGCTCCGTGTGGTCACGCCCGGAATGGCGATCAGCAGGGGCACGCGCACGTTCTCGTCGTAGGCGAAGAGCGTGTGGCCGTAGTTGCCGTCATGCTGGCCGAAGGCCTCGCCGTGGTCACCTACCGCAACGACCATCGTCCGCCGATCGAGCTGGCGGGCCCGCAGTCCGTCCAGAAGGACCGCCAGCGAATCGTCGCCGTCGCGCAGGGCGTTCTTGTACGCGTTGAGGTCGCCTGGACCCGCGAAGGGGCCGGGTCGCGCCGTGGCGTAGGGATGGTGCCCAGCAACGGGCATGTACAACAGGAAGAAGGGACGCCGGCGATCGTGCCCGTCGACCCACGCCAGCATGCGCGTGACCGTAGCCGGCTCATCGACGCCGAAACTCGACTCGACATGGCCGCCTATCGCGCCGGCGTCTTCCATCGTGTCGAATCCCTGCCGCGCGATAAGGGCGTCCATGCCGAGATATCCGAAGCGGCCGGAGTGGAAGAGTCCGGTGCGGTAGCCGGCCTGGGACAGGACCCGCGCCAGCGGTGTGCACGGCGCGCTCGCATGCACGTGGACCGGGACGTCGAACGCGGGAGCCTGCGAACAAAGCAAGGCGAACAACCCCTTCACGCTTTCGGGATACACAGCGTAGGCCGACTCGAACTGCACCGCCTCACCGGACAGGGCCGTCATGGTCGGCATGGGATCGTCGGCCGCGCCGTAACTCCTGAGGTATTGCGCGCCGGTGGACTCGAGAACGATCAGAACGATGTTGCGGCCCGCGCCGGCGCCGGCGAGGGCGCCGAGATCATCTGTCGGCGGACCATCGAAGGGCGTGGCGCGAAGATCACCGGGCACGACGTCACCCGGTGCGTCGAGGCGCGGCAGCGACGTGGCGATCAGGGACGTCACCGCGTTGCGCTGCCCGCCACGGGTGTCGACCGCACGGCCGACGACCGGTCCCGGAAGCGCCACGATGAGGCCCACGACCACGCCGATCTGGCGGACGCGTCGACGTGCGCACAGAAGCGGCAGCGCGGCACCGGCGGCCAGCACGCTGCCCATGAGCGCCACGTTGGCGGCTGTCAGGTAGTACGCAATCGAGTCGGTGAGTGCGGCGCCCGTTGCGCGCAGCATGGGCACCGTGAGCGGCGACGACAACTCCCGCATGATGACGACGTTCAGCGCCGCCCAGGCGACGATGAGCCAGTAGGCCGTGCAGGCGACGCGGGGCCGCCGAATCAGACGGTCGACCAACCAGAAGACGACGCCGACGGCGACGTCCTGCCAGAGCACGGCGGATGGCAGCCAGATCGAGACGGGCAGATCGCGTCCGGCCAGTCCCAGCACCTTCGCGAGGACCAGGACGCCGGCGAGGCTGACCGCTCTCACGCGCTCCTGGATACTGCGCGCACGGTGGCGGGGGGCGGCGCCGTGATGAGGTTGAGGCGCTTGAGCAGCCACGGCGAAATGATCGCGCCGCGGCCGTGCGAAGACCAGATCCAGTCGTGCACGAGCGCCGCGCGAGCTGGAGGGCGCTCGTAGATGTTCCTGCGGTTGCCGAGGTAGGCGAGCGGGACGACCACCAGGTCGACGCCGTCGAGCTCCGCGCCCCGATAGAGGACGTGCCGAAGCACGACAGCGTCATCCAGAAACGTTCGCGCCGCCTCGAGATGCGCGGCGTTCGCATCCAGCACCACCAGCGTCGCGTCGGGCAACAAACGCCGAAGCACGAGGGCCGTGCGGGGGAAGAGACCGCCGCCAACGACAGTCACCGAACGGATGTCTCCAGCAAGGGGCAGCAGCCGCCGGAACGCCCGCTCGTGGGCGCCCAACACGAATTGCTGGAGCAGCGGGGACCGGAGCACGAGGCGCTCGAGCCCATCCAGCGAGCACGCATCCAGCCAGCGAAGCACCGGCGGCCACCGGCTGGCGCGGCCGCCAGCGCGATGCGCACGCAGGCGCGACCAGTGCTGGCCCGGCCGCGCGTGATGCTCGACGTGGTAACCGTCGTTGAAGAACAGAACGTTGTAGACCCGACCGTAGTGGCTGGTCGTCCCACTCGCGTGCTCGTAGTAGCCCTGGAGCCAGCACAGCCCGAGGCCGAGCGCCCAGCCGGGCAGGTACACGAACAAGAACACGTCCCGAACGAACAACGCCGCTATCAACCAGACCGCCAGAACCGCCGTCGTCTGCTCCACCACCTCCCGCGATCGCCATTGAACCCGTACGGGCCGATCGGCATGATGCGCCAGGTGCCGCTCGTGCCAGATCGACTGCGGCAGGCCCAGCACGACGCTGAGATACAGCGAAAAGGCCCGGTTGGCGGCGCGGGCCCGGAAGAACGGCCGGTGAATGAAGTTGTGCGCGACGGTGTTCGCGTTCCACCAAAGGCCAATGGCGATCAGCGGAACGGACGGGACGATCAGAAGGGCGGCCGCATGCACGACCGACAAGCCGACGAGCAGCGCGTCCCACGACGAATGCCGCAGGACACGTCCCGAGCCGGCCAGCCGCGCTGAGGCCATCGCCGTTACTTCCCGAGCGTAGCCTGAAGCTGCTTGACGACGGGTGCGTGACTGCCGTTGGCGGAGAGCTTCACAACGCCGGCATTCGTCTGGTAGGTGACGGGCCTTGCGGTCGGCTTCGCCGACGTGTGCACACGGAGGTCGGTCCGTTCGCCGCCCCGCGGCACATTCTCGAAGAAGTAGGCCTGCCCGCCACGGTGAGGATCCTCGAAGCGGCCGATGTAGCCCCAGGCGCCGAAGGCAATCGCCTGGCCGGTGCCCGCCACGGCCTTCAGGTCGTTCCATTCCCGCCGCACGGTCTTGACGTCACCCGTCGCAAAACCGCCGAACACGGTCGGCAGCTTGAAGTAGAGATACCCCCGCACGGGGGGCGTGGTGCCGAGCGGCGCATCCGTGCCGCCATCGACCAGGGCAAACGCACCCCAGACCTGAATGCGCTCGGCGGTCTGCTCGCTCGGCTCGAAGACCACGCGTTCCACGATGCCGTAGATGCCGACCGGACCGCTGGCCCGGAGCGGGGACGCGGCGAGCAGCACGGCGGCGACGACAACTGCAATCGGTCTCATGGCGGACACCTCGGAGTGGGGTTGTTCACTCCCATCGTAGGGCGGCGATGGCACTGGCAATACTTGTTAAGTCTTGTCCTCATCGTCGGAATACTTGTATGGTGAGGCATGCCGGGCCTTCCCCACCTGAGCACGGACCAGGTCGCGGCGTTCGTGGAACTGGCGCGCCAGGGCCAGATCCGGAGCACGGCGAGCGTGCTGGGCATCACCGAACAGGGCGTCCGGAACCGGCTGCTGACCCTCGAGGCACAGCTCGGCGTGGAGCTGTACCGCAAGAGCCGCGGCCCCCGGCGGTCGGCCGTCCTGACCGACCAGGGCCGGCGGTTCCTGCCGCACGCGCTCGCGTTTCTCGAACGGGCGGTCGAGCTGTGCCAGGCGGTCGATCTCGAGACCGGCACGCAGGAAATTCGCGTCGCGGCCAGCCAGTACCTGACCCGGTACGTGCTGATTGACGTGCTGCAGGCCTTCCGGACGCAGGCGCCGGACATCCACGTGCGCGTGAGCACGATGAACGAACGTGAGGTCGAGGACGCCGTGCTCAGCGATCCGGATGTGGCGTTTGGTCTGGCGGCGCCCTACGAGTCGTCACCGCAGCTCGTCTATCACCACCTGTTCGGCATGAGCTGGAGCCTGATTTGCCCGCGCCGCCACGTGCTCGCCACGCAGCGGTCGGTCACGCTCGCGGCCCTGGCCGATCAGCCGCTGATTCTCTACGAGCGCGGCTCCACCGGACGCCAGCACGTGCTCGACGCGTTCCACGAGCGCCACCTCGCGCCGCGCGTGGCGCTGGAAACCACGAGTACGGAAACCATCGTGAGCATGGTGGAGGCGGGTCTCGGCGTGTCGATCGTGCCCCTGCTGCCGAGCGGCAGCATCACACGCGGTCGCCGCGTCGAGGTCCGGCCGATGGCCGACACGATCCGGCCGATTCTGTCGGGTGTGCTGATGCGCCGTGGCGAGACGCCGGTGCGGGGCGCCGCGCGACTACTGGAGTTCACGAGGGCACGGTTTCAGGACTCCTGAAGTTCTCTAAACTCACAACTACTTTTCGCGTCCATTCACGACGTCATACTCCAGAGACATCGTGCCGGACGCCTTGTAGAGCCGATGCGTCCGAAGCTTCAGCGGGACGCGGGGCGAGGGACCGCCAAGGAGCGGGATCCCGTCCCCGAGCAGGATCGGAATGATCGCGACCTCGACGGCGTCAACCAGATTGGCGCCGGCCAGTTCGCGGAACAGCGTCGATCCGCCCCAGAGCCAGAGCGGCTTGCCGTCAGCCTCCTTGAGCGTTGAGACGTGCGGCACGGCATCGCGTACGAAGGTGACGCCGTCGCGCTGGCCCTCTGGCAGCGTGCGGGAGTACACATACGTGGGCAGGGGCGGTCCTTCCGCACCTCCGGTGGCGGCCATCACCTCGTACGACCGTCGGCCCATGACCAGACCGCTCACGCCCGCGTACATCCCCGCGAAATCGATCTCGGGGTCGATCGTGATCCAGTCGAACTCGCCGTTCGGACCGGCAATGAAGCCGTCGAGGCTGGCCGCGACGGAATAGCGAAGCTGACGCACAGGCACCTCCCGCTCTCGATAGACTGTTCGTGATGCGCGAGACCTCCCGCGGGACGCCCGCACCCGACACCGCCGTCATTCTCTTCGACGGCACGTGCGCGTTCTGCGAGCGGGCCGTGACGTTCATCGCGCGCCGCGACCCGTCCGGCCACTTCCGCTTCGGCGCGTCGCAGTCGCCGCAGGCGGCGGCGCTCCTCGCGCCCTTCGGCCTCTCGCGCCAGACCGCCCGCAGCATCATCCTGCTCGAAGGCGGCCAGGTCTACCTGCGTTCGACGGCCTCGCTGCGCATCGCCTCGCACCTCGCCTGGCCCTGGTCGCTCGCGCGTGTGTTCCTGTTCGTGCCCGTCCCGATCCGAGACGCCGTCTACCGCATCGTCGCCGCGATTCGCCACCGCCTCGCCGGCACGTCCAACGCGTGCGAGATTCCGCCGGAGGGGATCAGGGAGCGGATGATTTAAACTGACGCCCTCGTGCTTGCCCTCCCTCCATCAACACCTCCGCCTCCAGGTTCGCGCGGTCGCGGCCCAGGGTGGCCACCGCGAGCTCGCGGCCGTCTTTGACATACGCCACGCGGCAGTCGTCGAGCGCGAGGTTGCCGTCGATCTCGATCCGGTCCCACGTCTCGGCGTGGCCGACGTATCGGAGGCTCGTGCCGTAGTGGGCACTCCAGAAGAACGGCATCTGCCGGAAGGGCTGGCGTCCACCCATCATGTTCAGCGCGGCGACTTCGCCGTGGCGCTCGGCCAGCACCCAGTGCTCGACGCGAATGCCCTGCTGCGTCCGCGGATCCGGAAAGCGGGCGATGTCGCCCGCCGCAAACACGCCGGGCGCCGTCGTCTCGAGAAACTCATTGACGAGCACGCCCCGATCCACGGCGAGACCGGCCTGCTCGGCCAGTTGGAGCCGGGGCCGTACGCCGATGCCGACGACCACGAGATCGGCCGGCAACGACTCGCCGTTCTCGAGCGACACGGCCTCGGACGAGATGGATCGCGGCGTCGTGCCGAGATGAAACACGACGCCGTGCGCCTCATGCATGGCGCGGATGCGTGCGCCGACCTCGGGGCCGAGCACGCGCTCGAGCGGTGCCGTCTCGGGCGCCACGACACGGACCTCGATGTCGCGGGCGCGGAGCGCGGCCGCCACTTCCAGGCCGATGAAGCTCGCGCCCACCACCACCGCGCGCCTGGCTGACGTCGCCAGCTCGATGATGCCGCGGCTGTCGGCAAGTGACCGGAGCGTCCGCACGTGCGGCCGGTCGGCGCCGGGAATCGTCAGCCGGATGGGCTCGGCGCCGGTCGCGAGGAGCAGCGCGCCAAAGCGCACCGACTCGCCCGTACTCAAGGCGACGCGCTTCGACGGGAGATCGACGGACGTCACGGACGTCTGTCGCAGCAGCCGAACGTCGATGTCACGGTAGAAGGCGTCGTCGCGCAGCGGAATCCAGTCTTCCGGTGCCTCCCCGGCCAGAAAGTCCTTCGACAGGTTCGGTCGGTCGTACGGCACCGACTCGTCGTCACCAACCATCGTCACGCTGCCGGCATATCCTTCGCGGCGCAGCTTCTCGGCCGCCGCATTCCCCGCCGCTCCGGAGCCGACGATGACGATGGTGTCGGGCCCGGACGAGGAGGAGCGGGGACGAGGACGAGCGGGCGCCTTGCCGGTGACGCGCAAGGTGCCGTCCTTCTGTTCGAGGGTCCAGCAGTCCACCGGGTCGAGCGCCGGTGCACGCAGCGGCTCGCCGGTTCTGAGGCTGAAACAGGCGTGGTGCCAGGGACAGCGCACCGTGTCGCCCACGAGCAGGCCCTTGGCGAGCGGCGCGCTGTAGTGCGTGCATTTGTTCGTGATGGCCAGGAACTCCTGGCCGATGCGCGCAATCAGTACCGGCTTGCCTTCCACGTGGCCCGACACCATCGCGCCTTCCTGCACGTCGCTCGCGGGAATGCCCTGGGTGAGGTCGGGGCCTTGCGGCGTCTTCGGCTGCTCGCTCATCGCGATCTCCTTCCAGCCATCATAATGAGCCGTGGCCTCCATCGCGCCGGCAGATCTTCTGGCACGAATCGATCGGCAGGAGCGCCCGGCGATCCTCGACGTTCGCACTGCCGCGGAGTTTGCGGCCGGCCACGTCCCTGGCGCCGTGAACATTCCCTTCCAGCAGATGCCGGCGCGTGCGGCCGAGGTGCGCGTGCCGGCGGCGGGAGAGCTCATCGTCTACTGCGGGCATGGTCCGCGGGCGTGGATCGCTGCGGCAGCACTGCGACGCGCCGGATTGCGGCGGATTGTCTACCTGCGCGGCCACTGGGCGGCCTGGCGCCGGGCGCGGCTGCGGACGGAACGCTGAAGTTCCCTCACGGCTGGACGGCTGTCCGTTGATTTAGTGTGCATGGAAATCGCGACGGGACGCGACGCGGTTGGGAGAGACAACGCGGCGTCCGCGACGTGCGGCGTCCACTACGCCGCGATGAAGGCGTTCTTCGCGTCGACATTGCCCTGACGTTCTATTTCCCGCGGTTGCGTGGGCACCGGGAGCGACGCGACACGAGCGCCTCGAACGTCGGGACGCCGGTTGCCGTGGCGGCCCTGCGCCTATAATCGCCCCCACCGCATGTCCCTCACGCCCGGCGCTCGCATAGGGCCCTATGAAATCACCGCCCAGATTGGTGCGGGCGGCATGGGGCAGGTGTGGCGGGCGACGGACACAACGCTGGGCCGGCAGGTCGCGATCAAGATCCTGCCGGACGCGTTCGCCAGCGACCCCGAGCGCCTGGCGCGGTTCGGACGCGAGGCGACGACGCTGGCCTCGCTGAATCATCCGAACATCGCCGCGATCTTCGGATTCGAGAAATCCGCCGGCCTGCAGGCGCTCATCATGGAACTCGTCGAGGGCGAAGACCTGTCCACGATGATCGCGCGTGGTCCCGTATCCCCGTCCGACACCCTTTCTATCGCGCGCCAGATCGCCGACGCCCTGGAAGTCGCACACGAGCAGGGGATCATTCACCGCGATCTGAAACCCGCGAATATCAAGGTGCGTGCCGACGGCACGGTGAAGGTCCTCGACTTCGGTCTCGCCAAAGCGCTGGCGCCCGAAGGTGCCAGCGCGACGGCGGACCTCGCCAACTCCCCCACCATCACGTCGCCGGCGATGACAGAGATGGGGATCGTCCTCGGCACGGCGGCCTACATGTCTCCCGAGCAAGCGCGTGGCCGGCCTGTAGACAGGCGCGCCGACATCTGGGCGTTCGGTGTCGTGCTCTACGAGATGTCCGTCGGTCGGCGGTTGTTCGGTGGCGACGACGTCACTGAGACCATTGCGTCGGTGGTGAAGGACGAGCCCAACCTCGCCGCAGCGCCGCCGGCCTTGCGGCGACTGCTCGGCCGGTGCCTCGAGAAGGATCCGAGGAAGCGCCTTCGCGACATCAGCGTGGCGTGGGAACTCATCGACGGCCCCGGAGGCCCCGCGACCGCCGGCGACCGTGAGCCGTCGAGGCCGAGACGTTGGTGGCTGCCGTGGGCCGTGGTCTCGGCGGCCCTGGCGGCTGCCGCCGCGTTCGCCGTGCTCTGGCTGAACGTGCCTCAGCCGGATGTTCGTTCCGTCGAGTTCAACGTCGGCCCGCCCGCCGAGACGGTGCTCACCAACCCATACGGCGCGACCGCCGTGTCGCCCGACGGCCGGTATCTCGTGTTTGCCGCCGGGTCTGTGGCGACCAATAGCAGTTCGCTCTGGCTGCGCCAGATGGACTCGCGGTCCGCCCGGCAGTTGCAGGGCACGGAGGGAGCCAATTTCCCGTTCTGGTCGCCCGACAGCCAATGGGTCGCGTTCTACCAGGCCGGCAAGCTGAAACGCACCGGAATCGTCGGCGGTGCGCCGCAGGTGCTCTGTGACGCCGCCAACCTCGCGGGTTCCGGTGGAACCTGGAACCGGGACGACACGGTGCTTTTTGCCTCCACCGGCGGCCTGTTTCGCGTCGGGGGTTCCGGGGGCGTGCCCGAGCGGGTAACCACAGCAGACGCCGCACGCCAGGAGCGCGGTTACGGCCACCCTCAGTTCCTTCCGGACGGGCGTCATTTCCTCTACTTCATCAGCAGTGATGACCCGACGGTTGAAGGGATCTATGCGGGCTCGCTCGACGACCCGACAGTGCGCGTCCGCATCGTGGCCGCCGAACGCAAGGCGTCCTACGTCACATCGCGCGACGGGCGAACCGGCTACCTGCTGTGGCTACGCGACGAGATGCTGGTCGCGCAGCCGTTCGACCCTGGCACGCTGACGCTCAGCGGAACTCCGCTGCCCATCGTCGACGACATCGCCGCAGGTGGGCCGGCCACGCGCGCGGCCTTCTGGACGTCTCAATCCGGCGTACTGGCCTACCGGACAGAAGCCACGGCGCGGGCCAGCCTGGTGTGGATGAGTCGTTCCGGTCAGCTCCTGGGAGAGGCGGCGCCCGAAGCGCTCCGCGGCTCCTTCAAGCTCTCGCGGGACGGCTCCCGGGTCGCCATGGGCATCGCCGACGACAGCGGCAACGCGGACATCTGGACATTGGATCTCGCCCGCCAGGTGACGACCCGGGTGACGTTCGATCCGGCGGGCGAGGTGATTCCTGTGTGGTCTCACGACGACAGTCGGATCGCATACGTTTCAGACCGCAGCGGCATCCGCCAGATCTACCGCACGGCGTTTGGCGGCGGTGGAACGGAAGAGCAGCTCACGACCGAACCGAGTTGGAAGAGCATCCTGGACTGGAGCCCGGATGGACGGCACCTGCTCTACCTGCGCGCCTCCGGAACAACCGGATCTGACATCTGGGTGTCACCACTCGAGGGCGAGCGTACGCCGGCGGTCGTGGTGCAGACGCCGTTCAGCGAAAACGGCGCGAGGTTCTCTCCTGATGGCAAGTGGATCGCGTACGCGTCGAATGCCACGGGCCGCCTGGAGGTCTACGTTCGGCCCTTTCCGCCCGCATCAGAGAGTCCGTGGCAGGTGTCGAACCAGGGCGGATCGAGGCCGAAGTGGGGGGACGATGGAAAGGCCCTGTACTTCCTCGGCCCCTCCGCTGGCCAGCAGACTCCCCTCATGGCCGCCGACGTTCGCGTGCTCGGCGGGCGTCTCGAGACCGACGCCCCGCGTGAACTGTTCCGGATTGGAACCGTGAGCCCAAGCGTCTACTCTCCGTACGACGTCACCCGGGACGGCCAGCGTTTCCTGATCTATCAGCCATCTTCCGCGGCGGCAAGCACTGCACCGCCGCTGACCGTCGTCACGGACTGGCGCGTGAGGTTGACGCGATGACGGCCGGGCCCAGACCGCGTTCATGTGCGGCCGTCCCGCGCCGCGCAGACTGGTCAGGCTTCATGTCGTTGACTTCACGACCTCCGTCATCCAACTGGGAACGCCGGCTGGCGTGATTGGCCGCTGCGCCCCGCACGTGCGAACGCGTCCTGGATCCGATCGACCAGCGCGCCGTCGCCCGGTCGCCACGTGCGCACGTCGTCGACGACGGCGGCGAGCGCGACGAGTTTCTGTGCAGGATCCGTCGATCGCGCGAGTTCCGCCACGGACCGTTCTTCCCACATCCACCACGCCTCCCAGTCCATCAACCGGTCTGGCCGCAGCGCGGGGGGAGATCATCGCGCACGTCCAGCCCGACGTACTCGCCGTCTGCCGGAAACGCCCGCGCGGTGGTGGTGACGGCCACGGGCTCGCGGGTATCCAGCAGGGACGCGGCGGTTGGACAGTAGTGCGACAGCGTCACGGACACGCCGCGCGGATCGAGGACCGTCACGCGCGGGAACTGCCGGCAGGCCAGGGGCAGCGCGTCGTGACCGAACGCGTGATGGATCTCGCACCGCCGCGGCGCTGCGGCGCGATGGAAGACGCAGGCACCGCCCGCCACCGCGAGCACGGCCGGCGTGTCGCGGGGCGCGTGCAAGAGCCACTGGATGGGCGCCGCCACACCGGCGCGGCGTCCACCCGGCTGCAGGTGGCCGGACGCCAGCGCGTGCTCGATCTGGACCAGCCGGTCGGCTTCCACCGGAATCGGCCAGCCGGCCGTGCAGCACGCGCCGCTGTCGCGACAGCGATACGCGGCGTGCATCGACAGACAGCGCACCGCGCCGTTCAGCGTCCTCATGACATCCGGCGCCCTCGATAGTACGATGCGGCGCTCAACCCGCTGATTGCGCTCGTCGCGAGGTGTCCCTTGGCCTGTCGCGTTCTTGCCACTGCCCTTCTCGGCTCGTCCATCGTGCTCCTGCCATCCCTTCTGCACGCCCAGCACGTCATGGAACGGCTCGACCGCGGGGTCGTCGCCGTGCGTGCGAGCGACACGACCGTGTACGTCGGATGGCGGCTGCTCGGGACCGACGCGGCCAACGTGGCGTTCAACGTCTACCGGGCCACGGGCTCGAGCGCGCCCGTGCGTCTCAATGCCAAGCCACTCACGGCGACGACCGACTTCGTCGATTCGGCGGCGGACGCGAACCAGGGGAACACGTATTCGGTCCGCGCCGTCGTCAACAACGCCGAACAGGCGCCGGGCCGGCCGTTCGTGCTTCCCGCGAACGCTCCGATCCAGCAGTTCATGACCGTGCCACTCGATCGACCTGCCGGCGGCGCGGTCGACCTGCCTCCGGGGATGCCGCCGGCCAACGTCACCTACAACGCCAACGACGCGAGCGTCGGCGATCTCGACGGGGACGGCGAGTACGAAATCGTCCTGAAGTGGGATCCGTCGAACGCGCGGGACACCGCGTCCTCGGGCATCACGGGCAACGTGCTCATAGACGCGTACACACTCGACGGGAAGCGGCTGTGGCGCATCGATCTCGGCCGGAACATCCGCGCCGGCGCGCACTACACGCAGTTCGTCGTCTATGACCTCGACGGCGACGGGCGCGCGGAGATCGCCTGCAAGACGGCCGACGGCACCGTGGACGGCCAGGGCAAGGTCATCGGCGACGCCTCGAAGGACTATCGATCGCTGACGGTACCGACCGACGCGCCGCAGGTCTCGAACCCGAAGGACCCGCGCTACGGAAAGATTCTCGCCGGTCCAGAGTTCTTCACGGTGTTCGACGGACGCACGGGCGCGGCCCTCGCCACCGTGCCCTACATTCCCGGCCGCGAGCCGCAGGGCGATTGGGGCGGCATCGGCGGCAACGGGCGCATCGACAATACCGGCAACCGGGTCGATCGCTTTCTGGCCGGGGTCGCGTATCTGGACGGCCGACTGCCGAGCGCCATCATGGCGCGTGGCTACTACGGCCGCACCGTGCTCGCCGCCTGGGACTGGCGCGGCGGCAAACTGACGTCGCGCTGGGTCTTCGATTCGGGCAGCGCGCCGCCGCCGTATCCCAATCCGAAGGCCTCACCTTACTCCGGCCAGGGCAATCACAGCCTCTCGGTGGGCGACGTGGACGCCGACGGCCGCGACGAGATCATCTACGGGTCGATGGTCGTGGACGATGACGGCACGGGATTGTTCTCGACGGGCCTCCGTCATGGCGACGCCCTGCACGCCGGTGATCTCGATCCGGCGCGCCCCGGTCTCGAGGTCTACGGCATTCACGAGAACGAAGAAGACACCGTGGCGCTGAAGACGCCCGGCATGGCGCTGTACGACGCGCGCACGGGCGACATCGTGTGGGGTGTGCTGCCGGGCGGCGACGTCGGGCGCGGGCTGGCCGCGGACATCGACCCGCGCCACCGCGGCGCCGAGTTCTGGGGCGCGGCCGAGGCCGGCCTGCTCAACGTCCGCGGCGAGCGGATCGACAACGCGCCGCCATCAGCGAATTTCGGCGTGTGGTGGGACGCTGATCCCCTCCGCGAAATCCTCGACAGCAACTGGATCGCGAAGTGGGACTGGCAGACCGGCACGCTGACCCGTCTCGTCACCGCCACGGGGGCGCTGGCCAACAACGGCAGCAAGGCGACGCCCACTCTCTCGGCCGATCTCTTCGGCGACTGGCGCGAAGAAGTCATCTGGCGCGCCGCCGACAACCAGTCGCTCCGCATCTACACGACGACGATTCCCGCGACGTCGCGGCTGCCGACACTGATGCACGACCGCATGTACCGGCTGGCCATCGCCTGGCAGAACGTCGCCTACAACCAGCCGCAACACCCGATTTACTTCCTCGGCGACGGCATGACGCCGCCGCCGCATCCAAAGATCACGACACCGGGACGGTGACAAATCGGCTTCCGGTCTTCGGCCTTCGGTTCGCGGACCCTGCAGGTGCGACCGCGTGATCAGGCGCGATTCCCGAAGCACGCACCGAGCACCGGTGACCGACAACCGAGAACGTGACGGATCTTTCTCCTCAATCCCTCGTCGGCAGCGCCACGTCGACGGGGTACTTCTTCTCGCCCGCGAGGATCTTCACCGGCAGCCGGTTCTCGGCGAGCGGGATGGGGCAGGTCGTGTAGGGATTGAACGCGCAGGGCGGGTTGTAGGCGATGTTGAAGTCCAGCACCGTCGTACCATCGGGCAGCAGATCCGAGTACAGAAAGCGCGCGGCCTTGTACGTCTCCTGACCGCTCGAGGCGTCACGGAAGACAAGGTACAGCCGGTTCGGTCGCGTCGTGAACGGGCGCAGGCGTAGCGTCTGCCCGAGCAGCGTGAACTCGACCACCCCTTCCGACTTGAACTCGTCGATGTCCCCGAAGGTGTTCGGCACCTTCATGGTCTGCGCCGACGGGTCGGGAATGAAGCGGCCGACGACGCGGTACTGCGGATCGACGGGAAACCAGTCGAAGCCGAGGAAACCCTTCGCGAAGTCGCTATTCGGATCGCGCACGCGAAGCATTCGCGAGTCGCCGCTCGCGTGCACGACGAGACGAACGTCGCCGATCAGCAGCTCGTCGCGATCGGCCGTCCGATCGTCGCGGAGATCCATCGGCGCGGTGACGGTCCGGTCGCCGACGCGGACGTCCACGCCAGGCGCGGGTTCGAAGCGAACGCGATCGCCCTGGAGGACGAAGCGGCCGAGCGTCGCGGGCGTGGACGAGGGCAGCACGATGTCGTGGCCTGCCGCGCTGCCGGCGGTGTTCGCGCCGGGCTTCAGGTCGTGCATGCCGGCGATGGACACGTAGTCGCGCCGGTAATCGACGTCATGCTTGGCGCGCCATTCCTCAACCGTCAGCGGCGCGGGGACCGCAGTCGGCGGAGGCGCCGCGGCGGGCGTCCCGTCTGGCGAGCCGCCGCACGCGTTCGGCAGGACACTCATCGCGATCGCGAAGCTGAGGGCAGTGATTCTGGACGCCGGCATCGCACGGACGCTCATCTTACGCGCGGACGGGGGACTCTCGATGCAGGCTTCCATCAATGCCTGGTCTCTGGCCCGGTTCCGTGCTGGCGCATGGCCACCCACAGCACCTTGCCGGGCAGCTCCAGCTGGCGCGGGCGGCCGCAGTACGGGCACGCGAAGCGCACCGTCTGCGACTCACCCGGCTCGGCAGGCCCTTCGCACGCGACCTCGATCGGGCCCGCGCACTCGAAGCAGTTCAGCGGCAGGATGGTGGCGGGCAGATCGGTCACTCCCCATTATCGCTCCTGCCGCATCGACGCAGCCGCGGGGTGTGAGCCCCGCGGCCCGACGCGGATCAGGCAACTTTGGCCGCGGTCTGCTGCACCGCCTCGAGATCCACCTCGATGTCCACGCGCTCGCCCACCATCACGCCGCCAGTCTCGAGCACCTGGTTCCAGGTCAGCCCGAAATCACGCCGGTCAACGGAGGTCTTCGCCGTGAATGCCGCGCGCAGGTTGCCCCACGGATCGGCCGCTTTCCCGTGAGACTCCACGTCGAACGCGACCTGACGCGTCACGCCCTTGAGCGTGAGCGGACCCACCAGCCGCAGCCTGCCGTTGCTGGCGGGCTCGACGCGGTCGGTCCGAAAGGTGATCTCCGGATACGTCGCGACGTCGAAGAAGTCGCCCGATTTCAGGTGCGCGTCCCGGTCGGCCACGCCCGTGTCGATGCTCGACGCGTCAATCCTGACGTCCACGGACGCCCGGTTGAGGTCGCCCTCAGGCACCAGCACGGTGCCGCTCCAGCGGCCGAACTGCCCGCGGACCCGCGCAATCACCAGATGCCGCACCGAAAAGTGAATCCCCGAGTGGCTGCTATCAATTTCCCAGCGTTCAGTTGCCATCTCCATCGCTCCTTGTGACTGAGCCCGTCAATGGGCTCGACCCACATAGGAGCAACCCTGGTGCCATGGTTCATGTTGAGTGTTATCAACAACTTACATGGACAGGCCGTTCCGCAACGTATCGTTATGATAGCCTCGTCAATCAAAGTGATTGAGAGGTTGCCATGCGCGCCGCCGATCTGGACCTCCGCGAACTGCTCGAATTCACCCCGGAAGGGGGCGTCATCCGGTTCGCCGGCGAGCGCGTCCTCCTGCTCGATGCCGTCGCGCTTGGCCTGCTCAGAGGGGAGCTGATTCGGGCGCTCGGCCAGTCGGGCGCCCGCGCGGTCCTCACCCGCTTCGGCTACGCCCACGGCTGGCGGACGGCCGAGAACCTCCGCCGCAGCTTTCCGTGGGACGAAGAGAGCGAGTGGAAGAAAGCCGGCGCGCGGCTGCACACGCTGCAGGGGCTCGTCCGCGCGGTGCCAAACGTGCGTACGGCCGAATCCGGACCGAAGCCGTTTGCGGAATCCATCTGGCACGACTCGTACGAAGCCGAACAGCACCTGCTCCTCTTCGGACGCGCCGACGATGCGGTGTGCTGGACGCTGACCGGTTTTGCCACGGGCTATCTCTCGTACGCGCACGGCCGCGAGATCTTCTGCCTGGAAGAGCGCTGCCGCGGCAAAGGCGACGCCGTCTGTCACGTCGTCGGACGCACACCAGAGGAGTGGGGCGACGCGCTGACACCGCATCGCACCTTCTACCAGGAACCGTGCCTCGATGCCGCGCTCGTGCAGGTCACGGCCGAACTCAAGCGCACCGAGGAGCGATTGCGGGCCGAACGGCGGCAGCTCGGACTCCGCGATCGCAGCGGGTCCACCGCTGGAGGCTGGGTCGTGCAGAGCCCGACCATGGCGCGGACGCTCGACCTCGCGCGCCGCGTCGCGCAGGTGGACTCGACGGTCCTGCTGACCGGCGAGAGCGGTGTCGGCAAGGAGCGCGTCGCGCGCCTCATCCACGACGAGTCACCGCGCACGGGCGGGCCATTTGTCGCCATCAACTGCGGCGCCGTGCCGGAGACGCTCCTCGAATCGGAGCTGTTTGGCCATGCAAAGGGCTCGTTCACGGGCGCGAGCCAGGATCGGCCGGGCCTCTTCGAGGCCGCCAACGGCGGGACGCTGCTGCTCGACGAGATTGGCGAGGTGCCGCCGGCGATGCAGGTCAAGCTGCTGCGCGTGCTTCAGGAACGCGAGGTGCGGCGGGTCGGCGAGAACAAGAGCCGCGCCGTGGACGTCCGCGTGATCGCCGCCACGAACCGGGACCTCGTCGCTGAGATTCACGGCGCGCGATTCCGTCAGGACCTCTACTACCGCCTGCGCGTGGTCGAGATTCACGTGCCGCCCCTGCGCGAGCGGCGCGAGGACATCCTGCCGCTGGCACGTGAGTTTCTCGCGGCGGCCGCGGCGCGGACCGGACGCAAGGCCACCGGATTCACGCCGGCGGCTGCGCATCGCCTATTGCGCCACGCCTGGCCGGGCAACGTCCGCGAACTGGAGAATGCCGTCGAACGCGCGGTGGTCCTGGCCGCGAAGAACCGCGTCGATGCGGACGACCTGCCGGACGATGTGACGGTGAGTGCGCCGGAGGCGGTGACGGCCAGCGACGTGCGGCCGCTCGCGGAGGTGGAACGCGACTACATCCTGTCCGTCATGCGCGCGACGGGTGGCAACCGGACGAGCGCCGCGAGCAAGCTCGGCATCGGCACGGCGACGTTGTATCGGAAGCTCCGACAGTACGAAGAACAGTCTCGTAGCTTTGAGCTTTGAGCTCTCAGCGCAGCGACAGTCGCCCCTGCCGCACGGAGAACGCGTCGTCGCCGGAGAACACCATGTGGAGCGTGAGGCCGTCGGCGCTCATCCATTTGGGCGGCAGGCTGCAGGTTTCGCCAGGGCCGACGTCCCAGGTCTCCGCGAAGAACGCGGTCGTCCACGGCCCCCACGGCTCGGGTGCGTCGTAGACGCCGAAGCCGCCCTGGAAGCGCGGGCCGCGCGCGTCAGTGCTGTCGGGCAGCACCTGGCACCAGAGGTACCGCTTGAGCGCGGCGTTGTAGCTGATGCCGGAGCGATAGCTGCGTCGCGGGTGCACGAAGACGGGGCGCCGTTCGGTCACGCTGGCGTGCCAGGAGGGACGGCCGGCGGCGTCGAGTCCGCGGAAGAACTCGTAGGCCCCGCGTTCGGTGATCCGGGCGGCCGGCACGCGCGCGAGAACCATCGCGTCCGCGGGATCGTAGGCAGTGGGCGCGTCCGCCGAATAGACGTAGACGAACGCGTCGCGAGCGCCGGTGTAGTCGCGCCCGAACTGCAGGAACGTCGGCGCGCCGAAGCTCTCGGTGAACCGCCACGCGGCCCAGCGCCAGGTGCGCCCGTGGTCCGCGGACCAGGCCAGCTGCGAGTTCTTCACGTTGCGGATCCAGAGATACAGGACGCCGTTGACCGCCAGCATCCCGCTGGCCTTCGGTCCGGCGGCGCCGTCACCGAGCCGCTCGATCGTCGGCGCCCGCAGGTTCACGCCCGTGAAGTCCTGCGGTCCGCCCGTGATGCGCGCCAGGCCCAGGCTCAGCTTGCGCTCGACGAACGGCTCGAAGCCCTGCCCGTCGCCATACGCGCTGTACAACGCGTCATCGTCCGCCCACGCGAGGGGCCAGTTATCGCTGCCGCGTGCCCGACGGACTATCGTGTCCGCGGCCGCCCACTCGATGCCCACGATGGCGGCGCTCGGCGGATAGGGCGGCGACGCCTGCGGTGTTCTGGCCTCCAGGGCACTGAACGCCATCACGGCCGCGAGACAGGCAAGGTGCACACGCATGTGAGGGACCTTCAGGCGGACTGGTCGGTCGCCCGGCTCCGATCGAGGTCGGCCGTGTCGCCGTCGCGCCCGATGCCCGGGGAGCCGCCGGCGAGCTCGCGCGCGAGCACGGCGTGATCGAGCTCACCCTCCCAGCGCGAGACCGCGATCGTCGCGACACCATTGCCGATGAAATTCGTGATCGCGCGGGCCTCGGACATGAACCGATCGATGCCGAGCACCAGCGCCAGCCCCGCCACCGGCACGCTCGGAACGACGGCGAGGGTCGCCGCGAGCGTGATGAATCCCGCGCCGGTGACGCCCGACGCGCCATTGCCGGTCAGCGACGCGACGGCGAGGAGCGTAATCTGCTGCGTCAGGGTCAGGTCGATGTTCAGCGCCTGCGCCACGAAGAGCGCCGCCATCGTCAGGTAGATATTCGTCCCGTCCAGGTTGAACGAGTACCCGGCCGGCACGACGAGGCCGATGACCGACTTCGAGCATCCGAGCCGTTCGAGCTTGGCCATCAGCGGGACGAGGCCCGCTTCGGACGAGGACGTGCCCAGGACGATGAGCAGTTCATCTTTGATGTAGGCGAGAAACCGGAGGATGTTGAACCCGATGAAGGCCGCAATCGTGCCGAGGACGAGGCCGATGAAGATGATGCACGTGAGGTAGAACGTCCCGATCAGCGCGATGAGCGGCCAGAGCGCCGCGACGCCGTAGCGGCCGATCGTAAACGCCATCGCTCCGCCCGCGCCGATCGGCGCCAGCAGCATGATGGTGTTCATCATCCCGAAGAAGACGTGCGACGCCGCCTCGATGAACTGGTGGACGATCCCGCTCGACCGCCCGAGGTGCATCATCGCGTAGCCGAAGAGCAGCGCCAGCAGCAGCACCTGCAGCAGGTTCCCCGATCCGGTGAAGGCGTCGGTGAAGGTGACGGGAATGATGCTGAGAAGGAACTGGACGGTGGACTGCTCGGTCGCGGCCTTCGCATAGCCGGCCACGGCGGACGGATCGAGCGTCGCCGGGTCGACGTTGAACCCGTCGCCGGGCCGCAGCACGTTGGCCACAATCATGCCGATGACGAGGGCGAACCCGGAGACGACCTCGAAATAGACGAGGGCCTTGCCGCCGACGCGGCCGACCTTGCGGATATCGCCGGCTCCCGCGATCCCGAGCACGACCGTGCAGAAGATCACCGGTCCGATGATCATCTTGACCAGCGCGATGAAGCCGTCGCCGAGCGGCTTGAGCGCGACGGCGCGCGCCGGTTCGAGATAGCCGTACAGGCCCCCGAGGACGATGGCGATGAGGACCTGAATATAAAGGTGCGGAAGGTACCGACGTCGTCGGGGAGCGGCCGGCTCCATCAGAACATCGACCGGAACACACCCGGATCGGTGAAGTCCGCGCGGTCGTGCACGGTGACCTGCAGGCCGGATCGCTTCCCCTGCTCGACGTACCACGCGCGATCGAAGGTCGCGCCGGGATTCACGAGATGGACGGGTCCGTTGACGATCAACAGGGCTGTCCGGAGATCGCCGACCTGACGCACGGCGGCGACGGGCATCAGCTGGCGGAACGCCCGGTCGTAGCCGGGGTCCTGACCGTCGAGATCGGCGATGAGCCGTGCCGCGCCGCCGTCGATCGCCACCGCCAGCGCGGCGGCCAAGCCAGCGTCGCCGACGCCAATCACCGTGATCGGTATCGACACACCCGACCGGCGAATGGCGGCCATGGCCGTCAGGATGTCCTGCACCGCGAGCACCTGATTCGGGCGGTTGTACGCCGCGGATTGCGCGAATGAATCCCAGGTGCGATCGGGGATTCGCAACTGGCCCGACGCGTAGCCGCGCACGCGATACACGGCCTGACCCTGCTCGACGAGCGCCCGGGCTCCCGGCAGACCTGGCAGACCCGTCCCGGGCATCAGGCGGCCGTAGGATTCGGGGGCGACGAGCAACACGGCGCCCGACGGCGTGCCGCCGGCGCGGCGAACGGACTCGACCTCGATGGCATCGCCCTGCCCGCGGCGGCCCACGCGCTCACGGGTCATCATCCACCCGTCGCGGGTTTCCTCGGCGTCGACGGCCCGGAGCAGCGCCGTCGGAGCGGGCTTCTCGACGTTCAGCACGAGCGCCAGCGCCGGACCGAAGGTCGCCCGGAACTCGGTGAGCGCGGCGCGGTCCGCGGGGAACGCGCGGCCCAGGTTCGCCGTCGCGGTCCGGATCCAGTCCTGCGCGATGGCGCGGCCCGCGCGGGCTGCCTTCGGCAGCACCGTGTCCGGAAACACCCGCAGGTCGCCAAGCGACTTCATCTCCACGGCGACGGGCGGCGGCGCCTCAATCGCGGGCCCCGGCGGGTTGAGGTGCCGGCGGAAGAACGCGTAGACGGCGGCGCGGCTCTCCGCGTTGTAGTTGTGGCCGGCCTTCACGTGCGTGTTGGCCACCTGGCCGCCGGCACCGAAGAGATCGTAGTACCGCCGCATCATCGGGAGCTCGCGCGTCGGCGTGGAGTTGGTCCACGGATCCTCCGTCGCCGAGACGAGGATCAACGGCTTGGGTGCGAAGGTCGCCGCCACCTCGATGGTCGACGTGCCGACCCACAGCCCGGGCGGATTCTCGCAGCTGCAGCCGGGCTGCTTCGCCGCGCCGATGATGTTGACCGGAGCGGCCACTTTGACGCGGTCATCGGCCGCCATGAGGAGCAGCGCCTGCGTCGCGCCGCCCGAGGCGCCCGTCACGCCCAGGCGCGACGCGTCCACTTCCGGCAGCGACGACAGGAAGTCGAGCGCGCGGATGCTGTTCCACAACTGCATTCCGGCGAGGTTGAAGCCGTAGAGCTCGGCCTCCGGGAACTGGAAGTCCGCGCGGAACAGCCGCGCTTCGTACGGGAGCGGCGCGTCACCGACCAGTTGCGCCCGGCTCTTCGATCCGTCGTGCGGCAACTGGAACGAATCGTTGTAGCCGACCATGTCGACGGCAAAGACCACGTAGCCCTGGCGCGCGAAGTCGATGGAGCGCGCGACCACCGAGCCGCTGGCCGTGTTCTGCAGGCGGCCGTACTGCCAGTGCCCGTGCGGCGTGAGGATGGCCGGATACGGCCCGGTCCCGACCGTCGGATAGAAGATGTTGCCGGTCACCAGAAAGCCTGGCGCGCTTTCGAAGTGCACCTTTCCCACGCGGAACCCGTCGGCGTTCTGCACGTCGAAGACACGCGCATTGAGCGGCGTGCGCGCGCGCTCGGGCCAGAGCCCGGCCGCGAGTTTCACCTTCCAGCGAAGCTGCCGGGCTCGCGCTTCCCAGGCCTCGCGCGTCGGGAACGGATCGGGTGGCGCCCAGCTCCAGTGATCGGCGTCCTGCAGCCGGCTGCCGCGCGCATCGGCGGCCCCCGGCGCCTCCTGCACCGCCAGGACACCCGGAACGAGCAGCCCCAGAACGGCCAGTGCCGCCGGCCAGGCGGAAAGTCGTGCGCGTGCCATGGTTGGAACCTCCGTCGGCAGGAAAACCCGCGGGCATCCTAGCCCGGATCCCGGCCAAAGACCAGCGGGCCGGAGTAAGGCGGTGGCTGCCCTCCCTGGGCAAGTGCGGTGGCAGGGAGCGACCCGTGCCTCACATTCACGGCACGCGGCGGGTGACGAGGCCGCGGGACGCACGCCGCCGGGCCGAGTGCTCAGCCTGGCGCTCGGCAGACGTCTTGCAACCGGGTACGGCTCAAGTGGGAGGAGGTCACACCATGAGGAATCCCGTCACGCTGGTCGTCGTTGTCGTGCTCGCGGTCGTCGCGGCCGTCATTCTTGTGCGCGCTGCCAATCGTCCGGACACGGCCGCCGATGAGTCCGGCTACACGGATCTGGACACCCGGTCCGGCGCGGCGGCACCGCTCGCGGCCGCGGATTTGACGTTCGTGACCCGGGCCGCCGAATCGGGCAAGGCCGAGATCGATCTCGCGCAGCTCGCGCAGCGGACATCCGAGAATTCACGGATCGATCGGCTCGCGGAACAGATCGAGCGCGATCACGAGCAGGCCAATGACCAGCTGGCCGACCTGGCCGATCGTCGCGACGTCGACTTCCCGGGCGTGGCCATCGGCCTGCCGGGACCGAACGATCAGCAGCAGGCGACGTACGACCGGCTGGACAAGCTCGAAGGCGCGGCGTTCGATCAGGCGTGGATCGATCAGATGGCGCAGAACCACGAGGCGTCCATCGAGTCGTTCACGACGGCCAGCAAGAGCACCGACGCGGACGTGAAGGCGTTCGCCGAGAAGACGCTGCCGGTCATCACGCATCACCTCGAACAGATCGAGGCGCTGCAGAAGACCGCGCGCGCCCCTCAGCGCTAGCCTTCCACCCCTCGGGGAGAAGCCTCTCGCGTCTCCTCGAGGGGTCGTCGGGTCCCCGCACGTCGCCACCCACGAGGCCATAGACTAAGGGCGCATGTCCCCCTGGGTCTGGGCCGTGCTGACGGTCCTGATTCTCGGCAACGCGCTGTACGTCGCGGCCGAGTTCGCGCTCGTTGGCGTCCGGCGAAGCCGTGTCCGGCAACTCGCGGAAGGCGGCAGCCGTCTCGCGCGTCGTCTGCTCCTGATCGTCGATCACCCCGCGGAGCTCGATCGCTACGTCGCGGTGTCGCAGGTCGGCATCACGTTGATGAGCCTCCTGCTCGGCGCTTATGCGCAAGCCACGGTGGCCGTCGCGTTCGCGCCATCGCTCGCGGCGATGACCGGGCTCGACCCGATCTCGGCCGCCTCGTGGGCCGGCGCCATCGTCCTATTCGCCCTGACCGCGGGGCAGGTCGTGATTGGGGAGCTGGTGCCGAAGTCGCTGGCGCTGCAGTTCCCCACCCAGGTCGCGTTGGCGATGTTGCTCCCGATGCGATGGTCGCTCGCCGCCATGCGTCCGTTCATCGCGGTGGTCAACGGCAGCGCCATCGCCGTGCTGAAGCTCTTCGGCTTCGGCGCGGGCAGCCACCGGCACATTCATTCGCCCGCGGAGATCGAGCTCCTGATTGCGGAAAGCCGTGACGGCGGTCTCCTCGAAGCCGACGAACAGCAGCGGCTGCATCAGGCCCTGCGGCTCGGGCTCCGGTCGGCGCGCGATCTGATGGTGCCGCTCGACCGCGTCACGATGCTGCCGATCGACACGTCCTGGGAGGACACCGTTCGTCTCGTGGCCGCCAGCCCGTACAGCCGGCTGCCGGTGTATCAGGGCACGCCTGACCAGGTGCTGGGCACACTGCGGGTCAAGGACCTCGTGCAGCGTTACCTCAGCGAAGGCGCATCGACGGAGATCGGGCGCGTGCTGCGGCCGGTCGCGCGCGTGCGCGAAGACCTGCCGGCCGACCGCATCATCACGGAGCTTCGCACACGCCGGCTGCACCAGGCGGTCGTCACCGACGCCGCCGACCGCGCGATTGGCCTGCTGACGCTGCAGGACGTGCTCGCCCAGTTCCTGGATATCGGCGAGCCGGCCCGGGAGCGGCCATGATCGCCATCGCCGCGATCGTCTTCGCCCTGCTGCTGGCCAACGCGCTGTTCGTCGCGGCAGAATTCGCCATCGTCAGCGCTCCTCGGATGACCATGGAGCGGCGCGCGAACGAGGGCGACCGCCTCGCCGCCCGGCTGCTGCAGACGATGACGTCGCCACGGGCTCAGGACCAGTACATCGCCACCGCGCAAATCGGCATCACGCTGGCGAGCCTGGGACTGGGCATGTACGGGGAGCACACGCTCGCGGTCTGGCTCGAGCCCCGTCTCGAGGTGGCCGGCGCCGGCCGGTTCATGACGGTGCATGCGCTCGCGAGCGTCGTGTCCGTCACAGTGCTGAGCTACCTGCATATCTTCATCGGCGAGATGATTCCCAAGGGCCTGGCCCTTTCGCACGCCGAAGCCACCGCGCGCGCGGTGTTCTGGCCGATGTCCGCCGTCCGCATCGTCCTGCTGCCGTTCGTGATCACGCTGAACCGGATCGGCAACGCATGCCTGCGGCTGATTGGCGTGCGCCGCGAGGAAAATCCGCGCGAGCTGTACTACACGTCCGAGGAGTTGCAACTGGTCGTCGAAGAGAGCCGGCGGGAGGGCGTCATTCGCGCCGACGCGGGCCTGATTCTGCGCGAGCTCTTCGAGTTCGGCGACCTGACGGCGGGCCAGGCCATGGTACCGCGCGTGCGCGTGGTGGGACTGCCGGCCGGCGCGGGGCCGGCCGAGGTGCGGCGCATCCTCACCGAGGCGCGTCATACGCGCTACCCGGTCTTCGAAGGCGATCTGGATCACATCGTCGGCATGCTGCACGTCAAGGACCTGCTGCGGCGCCTCATCAACAACGAGCCGATTGCCCTGACCGATGTCCGGCGCATTCCCGTCGTCCCCGAGACCACGTCGCTCGACGACGTGCTGGCCACCATGCAGCGAACGCGCGCGCACATGGCCGTGGTCATCGACGAACATGGCGGTACGGCCGGCATCATCAGCCTCGAGGACCTCTTCGAGGAAGTGGTCGGCGAAATCGACGAAGGCGCGCCGCGGACGCCCGCGCTGACACCGGAGTCGGACGGATCGGTGCGGGCGGCCGGCACGGTGCGGCTGGACGAGCTGGGGCAGCACTTCGACGTGGAGCTGGAACATCCCGAGGTGGAGAGCGTCAGCGGCCTGGTGCTGGCCCTCCTCGGACGCCCGCCGGCGGTCGGCGACGTCGTGGAGTACCAGCGCGTCCGCCTGACGGTGACGGCGACCACGGGCCGCGGCGTGCGTGAAGTACGCGCGACACTCCTGCCGGCCAGGCAGAGCGAGGGCGACTGATGGCCTTCTTGCGACAAATCCTGATCGCGACGGTGATAGCGGTAGCGGGCCTGGCCCTGACTGGCGCTGTGCTGTACCAGTTCTTCGGCATGCGCATGGGATTCAACGGCGCGGGCACGCCGCGGCTGATGTTTCTGACGACAGGTTCCGGACAGGCCCGGGCGATCGAGGAACACCGGGCGGCACAGCGGGCCGCGCGCGGTCCGACGGAGACGTTGGCGCCCGCGACGCCGACAGGACCGGCGGCGCCCGCGCCAACCGTTCGCGTCAGTCCGGACGCGCCCGCACCGGCCTACTGGACGGATTTCCGTGGCCCGAATCGCGACGGCCACTACGCGCAGATGCCCGTGCGGACGAACTGGCCGGCGAACGGGCTGACGCCGCTCTGGAAGCAGCCGGTCGGCGGCGGGTACGCGTCGTTCGCGGTCGCGCGCGGCCGCGCCTTCACCATTGAGCAGAGAGGCGGCGAGGAGGTCGCGGCGGCGTACGACGCGGGCACCGGCCTCGAACTGTGGACCAACCGGTGGGGAGCGTTGTTTCAGGAATCCATGGGGGGCGACGGTCCCCGGGCGACACCGACCTGGTCGGATGGCCTGGTCTATGTCCTGGGTGCGACCGGCGAACTGCGGTGTCTCGACGATGCGAGCGGACGACTCGTGTGGCGCAAGAACATCCTGGACGACAACGAGGCGCCAAACCTCCGGTGGGGCATGGCGGCGTCGCCGCTGGTCGTAGGTGACGTCGTCATCGTCCTGCCCGGCGGGCCGATCGGACGGTCGGTGGTGGCGTACCACCGCCGGACGGGCGAGCGCGTGTGGTCCTCGCTCGACGAGCCGCAGGCGTACTCGTCGCCGATGATGGTCACGCTGGCGGGCCGGCCGCAGCTGCTGGTGCTCACGGCGTCACGGCTGGTGGGTCTCGCGCCGGACGGCGGAGCGCTCCTTTGGTCGTACCCCTGGGTGACCACATCCGACATCAACGTGGCGCAGCCGCTTGTGGTGGGCCCGAACCGCGTGTTCGTCTCGTCCGGCTACGGCGTGGGCGCCGCGGTGATCGAGATTGCCGACGCGGGCCGTCGGTTCGAGGTCCGCGAGGTGTGGCGCAACATCAGGATGAAGAACAAGTTCACGAGTTCAGTCCTGCACGAGGGGTTCATCTACGGTCTGGACGAATCGATTCTCGCGTGCGTCGACGCGGCGACCGGCGACCTGACGTGGAAGGGCGGCCGCTACGGCTACGGGCAGGCACTGTTGGCGAGCGGCCGGCTCATCGTGCTGACCGAGGATGGCGACCTGGTACTCGTCGCAGCAACCCCCGACGGGCATCAGGAACTTGGTCGTTTCAGCGCGCTTTCGGGCAAGACCTGGAACCATCCGGCCATGGCCGAAGGCCGGCTGTTCGTCCGCAACCTCCAGGAAATGGCCGCGTTTGATGTGCGGTGAGTGGAGCGGCCGGTCTTCAGACCGGCCGGGTGCGGGCCGACCTGAAGGTCGGCCCCTCCATCGCGTAATTCCGGAGCGCACTCTCTCTCATCGTCGCGCGTAGGTCTTACTGAAACCGTTGCGGGTGTTCGTGACCGTGAACGAGCCGTCCTGGCG
>CAZFAT010000160.1:0-8670 GCA_964517075.1 uncultured Solibacteraceae bacterium | reverse complement strand
CGCGCCGCGCCGGCGGCGGCGGAGGGCCGTTCGGGTTGGTGCTCGCTTCCACGTTCAGCTTCCACACACCCTCGAACGGAGGAATCTGTTTCGGCTGAGCGGTCAGATCGACCGCCAGCGTCGGCAGGCCAACCAGCGCTGCCGCTACGAGGACGACGGGTCCGACTTTCAAGAGTTGCCTCATCATTGGTGCCTCCGCTGCCTCCCTGGCGCGCCTGGCCACTCACCGGGCCGCGTGCGGCGCCTCGAATCACTCTACACCCACCTTCGCCCATCGGGCTACGGTGGGCAAGCACTCACACCTTTCGTACTCTCGTACCTGTCGTGTCTATTCAGGTAGTGCCTCGCTCTTGGGTTCCGGCAGCCAAAAGCTGGCGATGAACCCGCCCACGTAGACAAAGAGCGCGACCATGGCCGCCGCGTGGGCGAGCTGGACGTGCGGCAGCCCGCCCAGGCTCGACGCCAGGGTCGTCGTCACATAGGCGAACGAGGTGCCAATCATGCGGCCGCCGACGTTGGCGGCAAACCCCTCCCCTGTACCCCGGAGGTGGGTGGGGTAAACACGAGGCAGGTAGTTCCCCCAGAAGCTGAACTGCGCCACGGTGAAGAGGCCAGCGAAGAACATGCCGATCTTCAGGGTCCCGAGGTCGCTGCCGGGCGCCAGGTAGAAGACGAGCGGCACGACGAACAGCCCGGGCACCTGAAACACCCTCAGCAGCGTTCGGCGGCTGGCAATCGCGAGGATGATGAGCGCGAGCAGAAATCGCCCCGCCAGGCCGCCGTACTCCTGCCAGATCTGCACGCCGGCCGCGGTCTGCTGCTGCGCCGCCGGTGGCAGGATCGCGACCTCCGCCAGGCCGGGGACGATGCGCGGCATGTGCTGGATGGCGCCGAACGCGGCGCCGTAGGCCAGCGCGAACATGATCGTGGTCACGATCGTGACGCGTCGCAGCTCGGGGCTGAAGATGGCCGCGAGGCTCGGCCGTTTCAGGGTTCCCGCCGCGCGCTTCTGCAGCCACGCCGGGGACTCAGGGAGGAACGGTCGGATGATGATGAGCGGCAGGGCCGGGATGATGCCGGACATCAGGGTGTACCGCCACGGCGCGTGGCCCCCGTAGATCGTCGGCAGCGAGGCGGCGTACTGCACGCACAGCCAGTTGGCGTAGCCCACGAGAAGGCCGCCCACTGACGAGAACGCCTGCGTGTAGCCCAGCACGCGCTCGCGCTGCTTGGGATCGGTGAACAGTTCGGCCAGCCAGGCGACGGCCGCCACGAACTCGACGCAGACGCCGATGAACGTCGTGCAGCGGAAGAACAGGAACCAGCCGATGCTCGTGCTCAGCCCGGCGGCGAACGCCGAGAAGGCGTAGATGAGGATGCTCCACGTGAGCACGCGCCGGCGTCCGAGCCGGTCCGTCAGGTAGCCGCCGAGCAGTCCGAAGACGCCTCCGGCCAGCGCCGGGATCCAGAACAGCAGGCCGACCCAGTGATTGAACTCGGGCGTGCCGGGCTTGACGTTGACGAGCTCGAGCAACGCCGGCCGCACGATCAGCGGCAGCATCAGCAGTTCGTAGATGTCGAAGGCGAACCCGATGGCGGCGATGGTGCAGATGAGCCACTGCACCCTGGTCAGGCGGACGGCCATGCTTCTCGCGCTCCTGTCAGTTGTGAGTTCTGAGTGGTGACTCGGTCAGCGGTGAGCCATGAGCGTCGGGCTCCGGGCTTTCAATACGTGCTGCGTTCGCGTACGCGTACGGCTGCAGCCGCGATGCGATGTCGTCGGGGATATCGGTCCCCCGGAGCTCGCCGGTCTTCTTCGTGGCGCAGGCGACGGTCATCGACCCGGTCGCGATCGTCGTCTCAGCACGGCGAATCGTGCACACGTATCGAATCGAGCGCCGGCTGATGGTCTCGATGCCGATTTCCACGTCGAACTCGTCCTCGAAGCGGAGCGGAGCCAGGTACTCGAAGCTCGCCGCTACGCGCGGGAACACGACGACGCGATCCACCGGCGCGATCGACAGTCCCGCCGCGCGCCACAGCGCGTGCTCGGCCTCTTCCATGTAGCGGAAATACCAGCTGAAGTGGACGATGCCCGCCTGGTCGGTCTCGGCGAACTGCACGCGGCGGGCGTAGCGGTAGGGCATGGGGGGAAGCCGGCCCAGATCCTAGCCGACACGGAGGGAATGAGCCATACTCCTCGGCCGGACCGGGCAAGGCCCTGCCGTATCCTGTGCCGCTACGCCGTGGTCGCCCCAATCTCCTCCCGCGCGCCGCGGCTGTTGTATTCGCCGAGGGCCTTGTAGAGCGGGCCGAGGTCGGTGAAGACGTTGCCGACGAGCGTGTCCACGATGAGCGGGTGCAGGTGCGGATAGACCTGCAGGAACTCGCGGAAGCTGAACGTCAGGTCGTAGAACGCGCAGACCAGGTTACGGAAGCTCGTCACGGCGTGGCGCTGCCGGGTGAGGTAGTCGTCGAAGTGGCGCGCCGAGACGTCGCCCGTGGCGAGCGCGGCGTGAATCGAGTCGGCCGCCATCTCGCCGCTCTTGAGCGCGAGGAACACGCCCGTCGAGAACAGCGGGTCGAGGAAGGCGAACGCGTCACCGACCAGGCAGAAGCCGTCGCCGCCGATCTGCGTCGAGTGGTACGAGTACTCGCCCGTCACACGCACGGGCTCGCACTGCTGGCCCACGCTGATGTGCTCGCGGATCCACTGGCAGGCCTGGGCCTCGCGGTGGAAAATCGCGTCGGCGTCGCGCGTGTCGCGATACAGATAGCCCGGCTCGCCGACGACCCCGACGCTGACGACGTCGGCGTGGAGCGGGATGTACCAGAACCACCCCTTCTGCGGCACGTAGGCGACGGTGGTGGCGCCCTCGTCGAGGCCCGGATCGCGCGTCGCGCCCTTATAGTAGCTCCAGACGGCGATCTTGTTCAGATCCGCGTCCCGATCCTTCCAGCCAAACTTTCGCGACAGGAGCGAGTCGCGGCCCGTCGCGTCGACGACGACCCTGGCGCGGATTTCTTCGCCTTTCGCGCCGTCCTTCGTGTCGGCGCGCACGCCGACGACTCGCGAGCCCTCCATGAGGACGTCGCGGACGGTCACCTGCTGTCGCACCTCCGCGCCCTTGGTGCGCGCGTTGTCGAGCAGCATGGCGTCGAACTCCGCGCGGTAGACCTGCCAGGTCTGCGCGCATTCGTGCTTGATCGTCTGGAAGAAGTAGAACGGCTGCGACACCTTGCCGGTGATGGACACGAACTGGACGCTGTACTTCTTCGGGCACGCGGACGTGCGCAGCCAGTCCACGACGCCGAGCCGGTTCAGGGTGAACCAGGTGTAGGGAATGAGCGACTCGCCAATGTGGTACCGCGGCGCCGTCTCGCGCTCGACGAGCAGCACCCGATGCCCGTGCTCCGCCAGCAGCGCCGCAGTCGTCGATCCCGACGGCCCCCCGCCAATGACAACGGCGTCATATTGACCTGTGGACATTCACTCGAACCTCGACCAAATCATTGACGATTTCGTGATGGACGATTGACGATTGGACTGACAAATGACCAATTGGCGATTGCGCGCACGCTGTCACGGTGTCGGCGACACACCGTCGGCGGACCAAGGTGGCCAGGTTTCCAATCGGCAATTGATCAATGGTCGATCCAGTCGTCAATCGTCGTCAATTTGGCCCTACGTATAGCGCACATTCACGTGCTCTGGCAGAAAGAACCGTCTGAGCAGCATGTCGACGCGCAGCAGCCCTTCGCGGTTGAGGGCGACACGGCCGGCGGTCGCCTCGGCGAGGTAGCCGTCGGCCGAGAGGGACTGCCACGCGTCCGCGAAGCGATCGCGCACGTTCACGCCGAACTTGCCGGCGAAGTAGTCGGGCCGGATCGCGCCCTTCTTGAGCTGCAGCACCAGCTCGCGGATGAGCCGCTCCTCGGCCGTCGGCCGGTAGGCGCGGCCGAGCGGCAGATCGTGTCGGCCGATCGCCGCGGCGTAGGCCTCCCACGTGTCCACGTTCTGCAGATGCACACCGTTCACGTGCCCGAACGAGGCCACGCCCAGGCCGGCGAGATCCGCGCCCTGCCACAGCCGATCGCGGTAGACGAACCGCGTGCGCGCCGGATCCTTCACCGCCGTGTACGCGCTGCCAATCGTGTAGCCGGCCCCCTCGAGCGCCTCGAACGCCTCGCGCACCCAGCGCCGCCGCGTGTCCCAGGGCGCCACGCGGTCCTCGAACTGCCCCGCGCCCTGGATCAGGTCCGCGCTGATCGTCGTGTTGAACGGCAGCTCCATCTGGTAGATGGTCACGCTGTCGGGATCGAGCGCCAGCGTCTGCTCGATGCACGACTGCCAGTTCTCCTCGGTCTCGCCGAGCATCCCGGCAATCAGGTCGACGTTGATCTGCGGAAAGCCGAGCGAGCGCGCGTAGGCGTAGGCGCGGACGATCTCGCCCGACCGGTGCGCCCGCCCGTTCAGCTCGAGCAGCCGATCGCCGAAGTTCTCGACGCCCAGGCTGAGCCGCGTCACGCCCACGTCGCGGATGACCTTCAGCTTCGCCTCGGTCAGCGTCCCCGGCTCGCACTCGAAGGTGATCTCCTCGGCCCGCGTCCAGGGCGTGGTGGACGTCAGGCGCGCCACCAGCCCCTGCAGCTGCTTCGTGGACAGGAACGATGGCGTCCCGCCGCCGAAGTACACGAAATCCAGCGCGCGGCCGGCGACCGCCGGCTGCTCCCGCAGCCGCTCCCACTCGCGCGCGATCAGGTCGAGGTACTCCTCCACCTGCTGCGCGTTCTTGTTCGTGTAGACCCGGAAGTAACAGAAATGGCAGCGCTTCCGGCAGAAGGGAATGTGCAGATAGAGGCCGAGCGGCACGTCCCGGCCGGGCGCCGACGCCAGCGCGGGCCGCGCGTCGCACGCGACGGAGTCCGCGGTCCACACCGAAAACGGCGGGTAGTTCGCGACGAAGTAGCTGCCGACCTCGGGTTCAGCGAAACCCGCGGCGCCTCGACGGTCGGTTTCGGACATGCCGTCCCACTATACTTGTCCTCGCTGCGGATCGTTTCCCGGGGGTTCCTCCCGGCTGTTCCGGCTCCTCTCGCGTGGCTCCCTCCGATCTCTTCATTGCGGCGTGTGCCGTCGCGATCGCCTGGCTCGCCGGGCCCTTCGTCCTCGGCGCGGCGCTCGCCGCGACGCTCTACGACATCCATGCCGGTCCGTCCGGCAGCCGCCTTGTCTTCATCCTCTTCGTCGGCACCGCGATGTCCGTGACCGCGCTTCCCGTTCTGACGCGCATGCTCGCCGACGGGCGGGCGCAGCAGACGCTGCTTGGCACCGTCGCCACCGCGTGCGCCGCGGTCGACGATGTGGCGGCGTGGACGCTGCTGGGCGTGGTCGCGGCGCTCGTGGGGGGCGCGGGGCACCCCGTCGTCGGCGCGGTCGCGATTGGTCTCTATCTCGTCCTGGTGCTCGCCGGCCTTCGCTGGGCGCTCGCATGGCTGCATCGGCGCTTGCCGTCCCGGTCCCCGATCTGGTTCGTGGCGCTGGGCGGCGCCGGCGTGCTGACGCTGGCGCTCGTCCTGGCCGCGGCCTCGGCGGGCAAGAGCGGCGCCGGCGCCCTCGCCGCCCGCGTCGCGGCCTTCCCCTGGCGCGACGCCCTCGTCATTGGCGTCCTCCTCAACACCCGCGGCCTGGTTGCTCTCGTCGTCGTCGACCTTGGCCGCCAGTTCGGCATCCTCTCGCCGGCCCTCTTCGCCACGTTCATCGTCATGGCCTTCGTCATGACGGCCCTGACGGTGCCGGTTTGTCGGCTGCTCGGATGGCCCCCGGCAGGCACACACGACGTGACGGGTCGAAGTTGATGGAGAATCAAGAGACGGGCGCCAAGGGGCGGAACGGCCACGACGGTTCCGTCGTATGCCACGGCAGGCCGACGGGCTGACTTCGTCCCGGTTGCCCCTGAGTTGAGGGAGCCGGCCGACCTGGAGCGACCCGACGTGCTGGCCAGAAGGTCTCCGAGTTTCGAAGGGTGCACATGACACGTTTGATGAAGGTGGCGTTCCTGAGTGCGGTCCTCTGCCTGCTGCCGGTCCTGACGGCGCAGGTGGGCGCGCAGGGCACGGGAGGCAGTATTCAGGGTGAGGTGGTGGACCAGAGCAGCAAGCCCGTCACGGGCGCGCTGGTGCTCGTCATCCGCGACGCGACTGGCGCCCGCCGCTCCACGCGGAGTGACGACGAGGGCCGGTTCGTGGTGCGACCGGTCGAGCCGGGCGCGTATCGCGTGGAAGTGAGCCATACCGGCTTCCGTCAGCTCGTCCACCCGACGGTCATCCTGGTGAACCAGGCCCGCCAGGTGCGGCTGGTGCTGCAGACTGGTCCAGTCACCGAAGTCGTGATCGTCCGCGCGTCGGACGTGGTGCTGGACCCGCTGACGCCGTCGCTGAGGACGCGCCTCGAGCCGGCACAGGTGAGCAACCTGCCGCTCGATGGCCGCAACTTCCTGGACCTGGCGCTGCTGGTGCCGGGCGCGGTGCCGGCGGCCGAGGGATCGGCCGGTTCGGTGCGTGGCGACTTTGCGTTCAACGTCCATGGCGCGCGCGAGGACGCGAACGCCTTCCTGCTCGACGGCGCGTTCAACTTCGATCCGAAGCTCAACACCGCGGCCGTGCGCCCGCCGGTGGATGCCATTCGAGAGTTCGAGGTGCTGACGAGCCTGCCCGACGCCGCGTTCGGTCGGTCCGCCGGCGCCCAGATCAGCATCGTCACCCGGTCGGGCACGAATGCGTTCGCGGGGAGCGCGTTCGACTTCATGCGCACGGCGGCATTCAACGCGCGCAACTTCTTCGCGCCGGAGCACGAGCCGCCGCCGGAGTATTCGCGCCATCAGTTCGGCGCCACGGTGGGCGGCCCAGTCGTGCGCGATCGCGTGTTCTTCTTCGTGGATTATGAAGGTACGCGCCTCGACGAGGGCATCACGCGCGTGGCCAGCGTTCCGACGATGGCCGAGCGCGACGGCGATTTCTCGGCGAGTCTGCTGACCCCGCCCATCAATCCCTTCACGCAGCAGCCGTTCACCTCGAACCAGATCCCGCAGTTCATGCAGAACCCGATCGGCCGGGCCCTCGCGGCGCTCTATCCCGAGCCCAACCGCAACGCGCCGTTCGCCAACTTCGTCTCGTCACCCACGCAGGAAGACGACGTGAATCAGTTCGACGTGCGGACGGACGTCCGGACGGATCGGCTGGCGGTGTCGTCGCGCTTCAGCTTCTCGGATCGCCATTTGTTCGAGCCGTTCGCCGGTCCGAGTTTCGCGCTCGTGCCCGGCTACGGCAACGACGTGCCGCGGCGCGCGCAGAACCTCGCCGTGTCGGCGATCTACCAGTTGGGCAACGGCATGTCGAACGAAGCGCGCATCGGCTGGACGCGCGTGTCGTCGTCGGTGCGGCAGGAGGGGCAGGGCACGAGCCTGAACCAGCAGGTCGGTCTGCCCGAGCTGTCGGCGGATCCGCGCGACTGGGGCCTGTCGCTGATCAGCGTCACTGGGTTTTCGCCGCTGGGTCACGAGTTCAACAACCCGCAGGAGAGCACCACGAACATGTGGCAGTTCTCGGACACGCTGCACTGGACGACGGGGGCGCACCAGATCAAAGTGGGCGGCGACCTGCGGTTCCTGCGCCAGCAGGCGTTCCGCGACGTGCAGGCGCGTGGCCTCCTGCAGTTCACCAGCCAAGCGTTCACGGGCAACGCGCTGGCGGACCTGCTGCTGGGCCTGCCGTCGGTGACGGTTGGCGCGCGCGTGGACAACCCGCAGGACCTCCGTACGCACAGCTACGCGCTGTTCGCGCAGGACACGATGCGCGTCTCCCCCGTCCTGACACTCTCGGCGGGCCTGCGCTATGAGTTCAACGCGCCGCCCGTCGACGCCGACGATCGCGTCACGCTCTACGACGCGGCCACCGGCCAGATCGTGCCGGTGGGTGTGGGCAACATGCCGCGCGGCGGCTACCTGCCCGATCGCAACAACGTCGCGCCGCGGCTGGGCGCGGCCTGGGCCGCGCGGCCCTCGACGATCGTGCGCGGGGGCTATGGCATCTCGTACGATCAGGCCGCGCTCGCGCCCAACGAGTTCCTGTACTTCAACGCGCCCTTCTTCGACCTCGGCACGTTCTTCTCGCTCCAGAATCCGCCGTACCTCCTCACCCTCTTCGATCCGTTCCCGGCCAACTTCCCCATTCCGCTGTCGGATTCCGCGACCACGGTGCAGCGCGATCTGAAGAGCGCGTTTCTGCACGATTTCAACGTCAGCGTCCAGCAGCAGCTCGGGCCGCGCCGGCTCGTCGAGGTGTCGTACATCGGCACGCGCGGCCGCAACCTCATTGCCGCGCGCGACATCAACCAGCCCGCGCCGAGCCAGGCGTCGTTCGTCCTGCGGCCGAATCCGTTCTTCGCGGACATCCTGGCCATCGAGTCGCGCGCCCGCTCGGCGTACAACGCGATCGAGATTCGCCTCGACCAGCGCCTCGACCGCGGCGCCGCGTTCTCGGCCGGCTACACGCTGGGCAAGTCGATGGACGACGCGTCGGGGTTCTTTGCGAGCGCGGGGGACGCGAACTTCCCGATGGACAGCAACAACCCGGAGGCCGAGTGGGCGCGGTCGAACTTCGACGTCCGCC
>CAZFAT010000159.1:0-7845 GCA_964517075.1 uncultured Solibacteraceae bacterium | reverse complement strand
GCCGCCCTCGCGCTGGCTCCTCGACGCGACCCGCCACCTTGACCTCGCGATTCCGATACCGGGATGGATCGGCGAGCACGTTGTTGATGGACGTCGCGCATCCTGAGGCAACCACCAGCACGGCCAGCCCCAGAGCGAACGCCGCCTGTCGAGCGCGATGAATCACGGCAGCCTCCTGCCGCGGACAATGCCGCGGCCCATTTCCTCGATTTTGCAGGAACGGGGCCAGATCCAACGAGGGCAAAGACGGATGCCAGGTGTCTATTGACGCCTCAGGTAGACACCCGACGTCGGTCTTCCTGTCACGCCGCTCGGTCGAGGTGCCGGGCGACGGTCTGGGCAAACGAGTTCACGTCGATGGGCTTGTGAATCAGCGCGACACACCCGCTTTCGAGCGCGTGGCGCTCGGTCTCCGCCCCGTGCACGACGCTGATGGCGACGATCACCACATGCGGGGAGGCCGCCTTCAGCTGTCGTGCCAGGACGAACCCGTTCATGCCGGGAAGCACCAGATCCACCACGAACAGCCGCGCCGGGAATTCCCGGACCAGGTCGAGCGCTTCTTCGGCGCTGTACGCGGTGCGCACGTCGGCGCCCGCGCCAGCCAGCAGCACCCGCACCAGCCGCGCGCTGGGGGGATCGTCATCGACGACAAGAATCGGAACACCGGTCAACGCTCCACGGCCCAGACCCAGCTCGCTCGTCGGCCGGTCAGGGACCGGCGTCTGAGAGACGGTATCTCCGTCCTGGGGAGCGCGATTGGGCGGGTGAGGGGCCGAGAGGTCGACCGGCATGCCCCGCGCTACTGCGAGAACCGCGCCCGGTCTCGTGGGGCCGCGATCGCACGATTTGCGCGGGATTTCTTGAACGCGGGGCACGACGGCACGCGGACACTATGGCGGGCGTGCCAGAGACCGGGTGTCCACACCATAATAGGGCGGCATGAGCGCCAGGGTCCTGGTGGTGGACGACGACGAGGCGAGCTGCCGGCTGGTGAAGGCGATCTTCCAGGCGGAGGGCATCGAAGTCCTGATGGCGCACGAGGGGCGCACCGGACTCGATCGCGCGCTCACCCAGCGGCCGGACGCGGTGCTGCTCGACGTGCGGCTCCCCGGCCTCGACGGCCTCGAGGTCCTCGAACAGATCAAGGCCGCCCTGCCGGCGCTGCCCGTGGTGATGCTCACGGCCTCGCGCGACGTGAAGACCGCGGTCCGCGCGACGCAGCTCGGCGCCTTCGACTACCTCACCAAGCCCATCGATCAGGACGAAGTCGTGCTGGTCGTCCGCCGCGCGCTCGAGAACCAGGCGCTGCGCAAGGAAGTCGAGGAGCTGCGCAAGCGCGTCGGATCCAGCGAGTCCGATCAGCTCGCGACGCTCATGGGCCCGAGCCCGCAGATCCAGGAGGTCATCGCCCAGGTCGGCACGGTGGCCGCCTCGACGTTCACGGTCCTGATTCTGGGCGAGACCGGCACCGGAAAGGAGCTGGTCGCCCAGGCGATCCACCGCCAGAGCGACCGGCGGAAGAAGCCGTTCATCGCGCTCGACTGCGGGGCCATTCCCGAGCATCTGCTCGAGTCGGAGCTCTTCGGCCACGAAAAGGGCGCGTTCACCGGCGCGGACCGGCGAAAGGCCGGGCGGTTCCAGGTGGCCGAGGGCGGAACGTGCTTCCTCGACGAGATCGGCAACCTGCCGCTCACGCTTCAGGCCAAGCTGCTGCGCGCGCTGGAGTCCAAGCAGGTGCAGCCAGTCGGAGCCGAGCGCGCGAGCCCCATCGACATCCGGTTCGTGGCGGCGACCAACCACGATCTGCAGGCCAAGGTATCGGAGGGCGCGTTCCGCGCCGACCTGTACTTCCGGCTGGCGCAGTACACCATCGCCCTGCCGCCGCTGCGCCAGCGGGCCGAGGACATCGCGCATCTCGCGCGGCGGTTCCTCGCGGAAACGAGTTTCGAACTCCGACGGCCGGTGCAGGAACTGCTGCCCGAGGCCCTCGACCAGCTGCAGCGCCATGACTGGCCCGGGAACGTGCGCGAACTGCGCAACGTCATCCGCCGGGCGGTGCTGCAGACCGACGGGCTCGTCATCAGCCCGCGGGATTTGAGCGCGAGCCTCACGGCCGTCTCTACCGAATCGGCGCCGACTGCGCCGGCCGCCGCCGGACGCCCGCTGAAGGACATTGCCGACGAGGCGGCGCGCACGGCCGAGCGACACGCCATCACGGAAACGCTGCGGGCGACGAAAGGCAACAAGAGCCAGGCCGCGCGCGCGCTCCAGACCGACTACAAGACGCTGCACGTCAAGATGAAGCATCTCGGCATTCGCGCGCAGGACTTCGCGCCTTAGCGCGCCAGCTGCTCAGCCACGAGCCGGGCGAGCCGTTCGGTGTCGATGGGTTTGGTGATGTAGCCGTCGCAGCCGGCGGCGCGGGCCTTCTCTTCGTCGCCCTTCATCGCATACGCCGTCAGCGCCACGATGCGGACGTGCTGCCAGGCGGGATCGCGGCGGAGGTGCCGGGTGAGCTGGAGCCCGTCCATCCCTGGCAGCTGCAGATCCATCAGGATCAGGCGCGGCGTGAACGTCCCGAGCACGCGCAGCGCTTCCTCCGCGTCGGCCGCCGTCTGCACCTCATAGCCCTCGACGGTCAGGATGACGCGCGCGAGCTTCAGGTTCTGCGGGTTGTCGTCGACGATCAGTATCGGATCTCCGACCATGTCGTTAGTCGCGCGTGATGGCCTCCGGCATCGCCCGCGGCAGGATCGCCGAGAACGTGCTGCCGGCGCCGAGCGTGCTGCGCACCGCCACCGAGCCGCCGTGCGCCTCGGCGATGCGCTTCGTCAGCGCCAGGCCGAGGCCCGTGCCCTGATAGCGCTTGGCGGCGCTGGCGTCGAGCTGGTGGAACTCGATGAACAGATGCCGCAGGTTCTCCGGCGCGATACCCACGCCCGTGTCCTCGACGTCGATGCGGAACATCGTGGGGCCTTCGGCCCGCATATGCACATTGATGCGGCCATCGTCGCCGGTGAACTTGATGGCGTTCGACAGGAAGTTGTAGAGGATCTGCTTCACGCGCGCCGGATCGACCATGACCGATGCGACCTCCGGATCCACGTCGATTTCCATGTGCAGCCGCTTGGCGGCCGCCAGGCCCCGCAGCACGTCACACACCTCGCCGGTCAGCGTCGCGAGGTTCACGCGTTCGAGGCGGATCTCCATCTTGCCCGATTCGATTTTCGCCAGATCGAGAACGTCGTTGATGAGCTGGAGCAGATGCTTCGCGCTCGTCAGGATGTCGCCGAGATACTCCTGATGGGCCGGCGCGACCGGCCCCACCTTGCCGCGGAACATCAGCTCGGTGAACCCGATGATGGCATTGAGCGGCGTGCGCAGCTCGTGGGACATGTTGGCGAGGAACTCGCTCTTCAGCCGGCTCGCCTCCTGCATCTGCCGCTCGAGCTCCTTGCGGTCGGTGATGTCGCGAATGGCGCTCGAGACGAGCACCTGCCCAACGACTTCGAGCGGGCTCAGACTGATCTCCACCGGAAACTCGGTGCCGTCCTTCCGCAGGCCCCACAGCTCGAGCCCGGATCCCATCGCCCGCACGCGCGGCGCGGCAAAGAACCCGGCGCGGTGTCCCGGATGCTGCGCGCGCAGGCGCTCCGGCATGAGCGCCTCGACCGGCTGCCCGAGCAACTCCTCGCGCGTGTAGCCGAACAGTTGCTCCGTCTGCTGGTTGATGATGACGATACGGCCCGACTGATCGACGATGACGATCGCGTCGGGCGCGGCTTCGAGGATCGCCCGGAACCGGGCTTCGCTCACCTGCAGGTCGCGCAGGCGCCGGAGCGCGGTCACGTCCTTTGTGCTGACGGCAATGAAGGGCTCGTCGTCGGACCCGGCCACGAGCCGCATCGAGACGTCCACGTCGATGAGCGCGCCGTCCTTGCGGCGCCGAACGGACTCGACGCGGAGCGCGCCCTGGTGAATGAGCAGGCGCCACGCCTCCGCCCACTCGTCGCGCACCTCGGCCGGCACCAGGAAATCGACCAGCGACCGGCCGAGGGCTTCCTCGCGCGTATAGCCGAAGATGGTCTGGGCTCCCTGGTTCCAGGACCGGATACGCCCGTCGAGCGTGAGCGCCAGGAGGGCGTCGGGCGCTTCATCGACCAGCCGTTCGGCCAGCGAGGCGCGGGGCGGTGCGGGTGGGTCCACCTTCCCCGCCATGTCAGCCGCCTCCTGCCATCCGCGGCAGTATAGGCACGATTTCGGACTCGCTCAAACGGGCCAGCGCGGGGCGCCGGAGCTATGGCTGCCTCACCCGCACTCTGGCGGCCACACCATAGACGGGGCGGGTCTGATCCGATTTTTGCCGCATTTCCCGCCTGTTTTCGTCAAAACCAACCCTGGCACAGGCCGTGCTCTAGGAGGAGCCGAACGACGCGCCCAGGCGCGATGCGATCGGTTCATAGGGAGCCGGCGCCGTTCCGAGGAAATGAGGTTAGACATGGCTGTTCGATTCCGTGCCCCGAGCGTGGCCACCGGTACGCTGGCTCTGCTGCTCGCCACCTCCGCGATGGTCGCGGTGTCGCGGGCGCAGAATGCGACGCCCCTTCCGCTGGCGCTGGACACCGCCCGCGTGACGCTCGCGGGGACGTCCAACATTCACGATTACACCGCAACCACCTCCACGGTACGGCTGACGAGCGCGCGTCTGGTACAGCCGGTGGCCGACGCGAACGGCTTGCTCGCGCCGGGCGCGGTCGAGGGGTTCGAAGTGGCCGTGCCGGCCGCGACCCTCGTGTCGGAGAAGGACGGCCTGAACAAGAACATGCACAATGCCCTGCTGACCGACAAGCACCCGAACATCGTCTTCCGCCTCGCGCGGATCGAAGCGGGCGCCGGCGGCGCGCTGAAGGCCGTGGGCACGCTGCAGATCGCCGGCAAGGCCAAGGAGATGGCGTTCGACCTGACGACCGAGCGTCAGGCGTCGTCACTCAAGATCACCGGTCGCGCGAACCTGCTCATGACCGACTTCGGCATCACGCCGCCGAAGGCGATGCTCGGCATGCTCAAGACCGATCCGAAGGTCACGGTGACCTTCGAAGCGGTGCTGTCACTTCCCCGCACGTAGGCTCACGATTCACCCGTCATATATCTACTCACTCAGAGGGACAACGACCATGACACGCGACCTTCGTTTCGCACTCGCTCTCAGCGCCGCTCTGGCGCTGGCTTCGCCCGCGGCGGCGCAGCAGGCGTCGCAGCCTGCCGAGTCGCCTGCCGACGCGGCGGCTGCTGCCGCCGCCCAGGAGGCGGAGGCTTCCTGGACCACGGGACGGCCGATCACGATTCAGTACCTCCGGCCGCAGGACAAACGCGGGCTCAACGTCTTCGAGACGACGAAGGACCCGGGCGTGGAGTACTCGGGCTTCAAGATCGACTTCGGCGCGGGCTTCACCTCGCAAGTGCAGTCACTCTCGCACGCGAACACGGCTCTACCGAACGTCGTCAACAACGTGAACGCCAACCAGCTCGCGGACATCGGGTTCGGCTTCAACAACTCGACGGCGAATCTCTACCTGCACGCACAGTTGGCCCCCGGCATCCGCGTCGCCCTGACGAGCTACCTGTCGGCGCGGCACCACAACGAGACCTGGGTGAAGGACGGCTACATCCAGGTGGACAAGTCGCCCGTTGACATGGCGCTGCTGAAGATGCTCATGGAGATCGTCACGCTCCGCGTCGGTCACATGGAGATCAACTACGGCGACGCGCACTTCCGTCGGAGCGACAACGGCAACGCGCTCTACAACCCGTTTGTCGGCAACTACATCCTGGACGCCTTCACGACGGAAATCGGCGCGGAGGTCTACCTCAAGCCCGGCAGCGTGATCGCCATGGGCGCCATCACGGGCGGCGAAGTGCGCGGCACCGTGTTGAGTCCCGACAAGCGCGGCCGGACGTTCATCGGCAAGCTCGGGTTCGACCGCCAGATGAACGACGATCTACGCGTGCGCCTGACCGGCTCGCTCTACCGCTCGCCGAAGGCGCTGAGCAACACGCTGTACGGCGGCGACCGCGCCGGCTCGCGCTACTACTACGTGCTCGAGAACACGGCGGCAACCGAGTCGGCGCAGTTCACCTCGGGCGCCATCAACCCGGGCTTCCGGAACAAGGTCACGGCGATGCAGGTCAACCCGTTCGTGAAGTTCCGCGGACTCGAGCTCTTCGGCGTCATCGAGCGTGCCGAGGGCAAGGCATCGGCGGAGACCAGCGAGCGGACGTTCGAACAGTACGCGGCGGACGTGGTGTACCGGTTCTACCGCAACGAGCAGATCTACATCGGCGCCCGCTACAACAAGGCGTTCGGCGAGCTGAGTGGCATCAGCGGTGAAGTCGGCGCCCAGCGGTGGCAGGTCGGCGGCGGCTGGTTCGTCACGCCGAACATCCTGACCAAGGTCGAATACGTGAACCACGAGTTCTTCGGCTACCCGGACACGCACATCCGGAACGGCGGGGAGTTCAATGGTCTGATGTTCGAGGGCGTTGTCGCGTTCTGACGATGGTCGGTCGAGTCGAGGAGCCATGTTCGCCATCACCCCTCGCCTTCGTGCCCTGATGGTGACCGCCGGTGGACGCGCGTGCGCCCGCCGGCGGTGGGCTGTACGGCTGGTCCTCATCGCGGTCGTCGCGCTGCAGCCGCTCGGCGCGCACGCCCAGGCGGCCAGCGGCAACGGCGACGACGGCGAGGGAGACCACGAACAGGCCGTCTCCGTGCAGGAGACGGACGGCCTCTACACCATCGCCGCGCGATTCACCGTCCCGACCTCGGCTTCGATCGTCCTGGCCGTCCTCACCGACTACGAGGGCATCCCTCGCTTCCTGCCCAACGTCCGCACGAGCCGGCTGATCGAACGTAAGAATCGGCACGCGCTCGTCGAGCAGGAGGCGGTCGTCAAGCTCATGTTCTTTTCGACCCGCATCCACCTGCTGCTCGGCATCGATGAGGAGCCGCTGGCCATCCGCTTCGTCGATCGCAGCGGCAAGAGCTTCGCGCGATACGAAGGCGCGTGGACGCTGGTCGAGCGCGACGGTCAGGTGGAAATCACCTACGCGTTGACGGCCAAGCCCTCATTCGAGGCGCCCGGCTTTCTCATCCGTCGCCTGATGCGCCGTGACGCGAGCGATCAGATCCATCGCCTGCGGAAGGAGATGGAGACACGGAGTAAGAAGACGCCGTAGCCGCTCCACGCCCCGCCAACCGTCCGGTCGCCCACGCCCACGCAAAGTTGTGGCCACCAATGGGCCCGAAGGCATCGAGCAATTCACCGCACAGGAACAGCCCGCGATGGCGGCGGCTCTCGAGCGTGCGTGGATCGACCTCGCCGAGCGCGACGCCGCCGCCGGTCACTTCGGCCTTCTTGTAGCCCTCGTCTCCCGTCCACGGCAACTCGTAGGTAACCAGCGTGTCGATGAGGCGCCGCCTCTCCTCGCGGCGCAGTTCGGCGGCTCGGCGATGCGGCGGGATCTCGCATTCCCCGACCAGTCGCTCAGCGAGCCGCTGGGGCAAGTGCCGCGCCACGGCGGTGACCGTCAGGCCGGTCGCCGCAACCAGTTCGCGCTGCCACTCGGTCTCGCCCAGGTCGCACCAGCGCGCATGGATGCGGGCCCGCTCGTCGCCCGCGACGGCGCTGCGCACGGCGACGTGCGAGACATCCAGCACCGACGGCCCGCTGTAGCCGCGATGCGTGAAGAGAAAGCCGCCGTGCGCCTCCGCGTCGCGGCCTGACGACCTCGCGCGGAGTCGCACGGTGAGCGACACGCCGGCCAGATCCTCGTGCCGCGGCG
>CAZFAT010000158.1:0-11551 GCA_964517075.1 uncultured Solibacteraceae bacterium | reverse complement strand
GCCAATCCGACCAAGAGTCCCGCCCACGTCGCCAACGTGGTCAGCTCGCTGCAGAAGCTGGGCGTGTCGCAGCTCATCACCATTGGCGGCGATGACACGGCCTTCTCGGCGATGACCGTGGCCGCCCAGGCGAAGGGAGCGCTTCGCGTCGTGCACGTACCGAAGACCATCGACAACGACCTCGACCTGCCGCCGCACGTCGACACGTTCGGCTACCAGACCGCCCGTCACTACGGCGCGGCGATTGTCGAGAGCCTGATGGTGGACGCCACGACGACCTCGCGCTGGTACTTCGTCGTCGCCATGGGACGCAAGGCCGGGCACCTCGCGCTGGGCATCGGCAAGGCGGCCGGCGCGACCGTGACGCTCATTGGCGAGGAGTTCACCCATCCCATCGGCCTGCGGACGCTCGTGGACACGCTGGCCGGGTCTATCATCAAGCGCCTCAGCGAAGGCCGGCGCGACGGCGTGGCCATCATCGCCGAGGGTGTCGTCCTCGATCTCGCGCCGGAGGATCTGGCCGGGCTCGACGATGTGGAGCGCGACGCCCACGGACACGTCCGGCTGGCCGAGGTCAACATCGGCGACCTCCTCAAGGTGCAGGTGCAGCAGCGGCTGAAGTCCTTTGGCGTGACGACGACGATTGCGTCCAAGAACATCGGCTACGAGCTGCGCTGCGCCGACCCGATTCCCTTCGATATCGAGTACACGCGCGACCTGGGCTACTGCGCGGCGAAGTTCCTCCTCGAAAACGGCACGGACGCCATGATCTCGATGCAGGGCGGCCACTTCGTGCCCATCCCCTTCGCGGAGATGATCGACCCGGCCACGGGACGTACGCGCGTGCGGCTGACCGACGTCACGTCGACCGGCTACGCGATTGCACGCCGGTACATGATTCGCATGAGGCGCGACGACCTCGCCGACCCGCGCAAGCTCGCGCGCCTGGCCGGCACCGTCAAGCTGTCGCCCGAAGCGTTCCGCCAGGAGTTTCAGGGGCTGGTGGCGAACGAGCCGCCGCCGCTGGTGCTTCGCGACACCGTCCGGACGTAGCACCGGGACGTCGCCGGGCTACGGCCCGCGGACCTCTGATGCGGCTGCTCGTCGCGACGACCAATTCGGGCAAGATTCGGGAGATTCGCCAGGTGCTCGACGGCCTACCGCTCGAGCTCGTGACGCTCGCCGACCTCCCCGGCATCGTCGAGCCCGAGGAAACGGGGCTGACGTTTGCCGCGAACGCACGCGACAAGGCACTCACCTACTGGCACGCCGCGGGGCTGCCGACCGTGGCGGAGGACTCCGGTCTGGCGATCGACGCGCTGGGTGGCCGTCCTGGCGTCGAAAGCGCCCGCTACCCGGGCGCGACCTATCCGGAGAAGTTCGCGCGGCTGTATCGGGAACTCGCGCCGCACCCGCGGCCCTGGACCGCGCGGTTCGTCTGCGCGCTCGCGTTCATCGAAGCCGGCCCAACCCCGGCCTTCGAGTGTCAGGCGGCGGTCGAGGGCCACATCGCGCCCGCCCCGGCTGGCACCGGCGGCTTCGGCTACGACCCCATCTTCTTCTATCCCCTCTACGGCGCAACGCTGGCCCAGGTGGACACCAGCCGCAAGCTCGCCGTCGCCCACCGCGGCCGGGCGTTCCGGCAGTTCCGCAGGTGGCTCGAGACCCATGCCTCCCACGTCTAACTTGCTGTGACCGCGGGCCGCGTCGTCACAGGCCCGGTCGTCCCTACGGGCTGAGCCTCGTCAACCGTCCCGTCGCCAGCTCGACCGTGTAGATGCTGTGAGCGGGACTATCGGCCAGGGCGGTGTGGGCCTCCGGCAGGTGCACGAAGACGACGTGGGTGCCATCGGGTGACCATTGCGGATCGGTGGCGCTGCCAAGGGCCATTGAGACCGCGCGCCCCACGTTCGATCCTTCGAAGTCCACCGTGAAGATTTCCGACCGGCCGTTGCGCCGGCTGACGAAGGCGAGTCGTCGACCGTCATTGGACCAGGCGGGCCGCAAACCGTCCTGTGGCGCGTAGGTGAGGCGCCGGGTCCTGCCGCCTGCGAACGACAGGATGTAGATGTCCCCCGCCTTCTCGAAGGCGAGCGAGGTGCCATCGGGCGACACGCGCGGAGAGCGGCTGTTGCCGGTACGGGTCAGCCGCTCGACGGCCCCGCCGTTCACGGACACGCGATAGATGTCGGCGCCGCCCCGTGTGTCGCGATCGGATGCGAACACCACGTGGGTGCCGTCGGGCATCCAGGAGGCCCCCCAGTCGCGCGCGGTGTGCGTCGTGAGCGGCCGTGGTGTGCGGCCGTCCCATCCGACCACGTAGATGTCGCGGTTGCCGTCGCGGTCGGAATCAAACGCGATCGATTTGCCATCGGGCGAGACCGCCGGGTTGCCCTCGCGGCCGGGGATCTCGATCGACTGCCGTCCGGAACCGTCGGGACGCATGAAACCGAGATCGGCCGAGACCGGCTCGTCGCTGACGTACACGATGAACTGGCCGTCGGGCGACCAGGTGGGCGACGCGTCCTGCGGGATGGGTGTCCGGAGGAGGACCCACGCAAGACTGCCAGCCACGATCAGCCCGAGCCCGCCGAGGAAGGCGTAGATGGTCTGGCGGTCGGGTGTGCCGCCCCGCCAGAGGGGCTGATCGGTCGCGCGGCGTTTGCGGCGTGAGGAGCGCACGTCGAGATCACAATATATGCGGGATATGCGGGGCGGCGGATCCGAACGCAGGGGCGAGGTGGAGGCGGACCCGCAGAGCAGGGACACGGGCGGGGAGGCGCCCGTGTCCCACGGGGACGCGCGTCAGCGTTGTTTGCGCCGGCGCCGCGCCGCCAGGGCCAGGCCGCCCAGCCCGACAAGCGCCATGGTGCCCGGTTCGGGGACGGGCACGGGCACGGGCGTCCCGGTGATTTCCATGTCGAAGGCGGTTCGCACGCCGTGATCCTCGAGCGCGAGCGCCAGGATGTTCACGCCCGGGATGGCGTTCGGGAACGTGCCGGAATACTCCCAGGCGTAGGTGTAGCCTTCCTGGTTGTCGCTGCCGAGCAGGAGGCCGTTCAGGTACATCTTGTAGCCGTTGTCGACGGCCATCTGCCAGAAGACGGTGCTGAGGTCGTAGTGGGTGAGGTCGAGCGCGAGGCGCACCCACAGGTCGTCGACGTAGGGACCTTCCTGGTCGGTGTAGGTCTCGGGCCAGTAGGTGCCGTTGCGGTACTGGTAGCCGAACTCGTCGACGCCCTCGACGTTGCTGAAGGGCGCGGGCCCCTCGAGCCAGCTGCACGGAGAGCCGCCGAGCCCCACGGTGATGTTCCAGGTCGGGTCGGCCGTGGGGTCGCAGAAGGTGTATTGCCAGGTCGCGCCCGCTGGCACGATCGGCCCGGCGCTAGTTGGCAGCGGCAGCACGAGCACGAGCAGCAACGCGGCGGCGACGGCTCCGAGCGATCGGGTTGGGGAGCAGAGACGGCGTGCCATGCCCCGCACTGACGCAACAGTAATGCCACGTTTTTCGGCCTGATCTGGGTCTTTCTGGCCTACAAAGTCTGCCCGGCGCGGACCTTTAGGCCGAAGGTCCCCGGAGATCTGTCGGCGCCGCGGTGCACAGTTTGGCACGGATGGTTTGGGGCGGGCCGGGCGCTGAGCGGACGTGCGGGCTGATACGATGGGCGCCGGGTCGGGGCGTAGCGCAGCCTGGTAGCGCACCTGCCTTGGGCGCAGGGGGTCGCTGGTTCGAATCCAGTCGCCCCGACCAGCTTAGGCGGGAGGACTTCGTCCCCGCCGCGCCACCCCTCACGCGCTCACTCGCGGGGCCCCGACGCCCCGCTCCGTTCGCGCGGCTCGCTCGCGATTGCTCGCTCGTGCTGCAAGCGAAGGGCGGCTAGACCAGCCTCGGCACTTTGTTCTCCCGATCAGTAACTCTCCGACAGGCAGGCTGAGAACCTCCGAGGTCGAGAGGGCCCGACGACCTAGGGCAACGCGTAGGCGATCACGTCATCGGACGTCGCGCTGCCGAAAAAGCTGCCGCCGTTGGCACCGACGACCACGTACTGCTTGCCGTTGCGGCCCATGTAGGTTGTCGGCGTCGTGTGCGCCGAGGCCGGCAGTCTGTCGGACCAGAGCTGCTTGCCCGTGCGCGCGTCGAAGGCGCGGAACATCCGGTCGGTCGTGGCGCCGATGAAGATCAGGTTTCCCGCCGTCGTGATGCTGCCACCGGCCTGCGGCGTGCCGGTGATGATGCCCCTGGCGGCCAGCTCTTCGTACTCGCCGAGCGGCACGCGCCAGGCGATATCGCCCGTGTTCGCATTCACGGCGACGAGCTCGCCCCACGGCGAGTCGGAACAATCCCACTGCTTCTGCGGATTCCAGAAGCGTCCACCTTCCGGCGTCCGTTTGCTCATCGGAGCCGGTCCACCGGCCCGGCCTGCCCCGCGCGCGGCCGCCGGCGCCTGGTCGGCAGGGCCCGCCTCGGCATCAGGCGCTCCTGCCGGAGCCCCGCGTCCGCCGCGTCCGCCGCCGGAGACGAGCTGACCCCACTGCCCCGCCGTCATCACGTTCGTGAAGATGAGACCGAGCGGCGGGTTGAACGATACGCCGTGCCAGTTGCCGCCACCCTGCGCGCCCGGATAGACGACGATGTCCTGTCCGGTCTGCCAGGGCTGGTACGGCACCGAGTCCTGCAGCGCGTACTTGTCCCACAGCCCTTCGCAGAAGGCCTGATGCTCGGGGGTCACCTTCGAGAGTTCCGAGCGCGTGATCGAATTGCGCGTGAGGGGCGCCGGCTTCACTGGGAACGGCTGCGTGGCGGACGTCCACTCGCCCGGTACGGTCGTCTGCGGCACGGGACGCTCCTCGATCCCGAAGATCGGCTCGCCGGTCTCACGATGAAAAATGAAGAGCAGCGACATCTTGGTCTGCTGCACGACGGCGGGGATCGTCTGCCCGTTGCGGCGCACCTCGATGAGCGCGGGCGCGGCCGCGAGGTCGTAGTCCCAGATGTCGTGGTGCACGAGCTGCCGGTACCACTTCATGCGGCCCGTGAGCGCGTCGAGCGCCACGAGCGAGTCGCTGTAGAGATTGTTGCCGTGATGCGGGCCGCCCCAATAGTCGTTGCCCACCTTCTCGACCGGAACGAAGAGCGTGCCGCGGGCCTCGTCGAGGGTGAAGTAGCCCCACAGGCCGGGACCCGACGATTGTTCCCAGCCGGTGATCCACGAGGCCCGATTCGGATCGTCGGCCTGCGCCTTGAGATAGAACGTCCAGACGTGCTTGCCCGTGACGACGTCCCAGCCCTTGACCGTGTTGCCTCGACCAGGCTCCACGTTGCCCTGCGTGATGAGCACGTTGCGGTAGATGACCGCCGGTGACGAAGGCCGGATGCCGGGCAACACGCCGTTCTCGCCGAACGAGGTGACGAGCGTTCCTGTCTTCGCGTCGATCGCCGCCAGCCCCGCGGACGTCGTCGAGTAGATCCGCGGGCCGACCCCGTTGCCGCCAGGCCAGTACGCCGGACCACGCGTCGCGGTTCCGGCGCCGCCAGCACCGCCGCGTCCGCCACCGCGGCCGCCGCCGGCGGGCGCCGCGGCGGTAGAGTCGGGGGCCGGCGCGTACTGCCACAGTTGCCGTCCGGTCACGGCGTCGACGGCATAGACGCCATTCGGCGCGCTGAAGTACATGACGCTGTCGACCACCATCGGCGCGCTGGCGAAGCGCGCGGATGCGGTCTTGAACGTCCACGCGCGCGTGAGGCGCGCGACGTTCGACACGTCGATCTGGGTCAGCGTCGAGAAGCGCGTCCCGCCCTGGTCACCCTGGTGCGTCGTCCAGTTGCGCCCGGCCACGCCCGCGTTCTGCGCGAGCGCGACGGCGCTGACCAGCGCGGCGAATCCGGCAACGATCACCACCTGCTTCGTCATGGCGCTTCTCCCGCGACGAGGGTAGCACCCGGACGACCGCCGGCCGAGGTAACAACCGCGAGGTTACGGTTACGCGACCAGCGGCCGGCGCGGATTGATCGCGAGCGTCAGCAGCCCGCCGACGATGTAGACCGCGCCGCCGATCAGGAGCGGCGTCTCCCACGAGCCCCACCACTCGAGCGTGTAGCCGACGACGAGCGGGCTGATCGCGCCGCCGATGTTGCCGAACGTGTTCATGTAGCCCGTGACCGTCCCCGCGCCCTGGCCGCCAATGTCGTGGCAGATCGCCCAGGACGGACTCAGACACAGGTCGCCGGCCGCAGCCGCGCCACCGAAGCACAGTGCCGCGACGACCGGATCGGGCGTCATCGCCGCTCCCATCAAACACAACCCGCCGAGCGGCAGCGCCACGACGCCGATCGATCGGCCGATGCGCAGGCCGTACGCCTTCGCCAGCCGATCGGTCAGCCAGCCGCCGACGATCGTGGCCACGCCTCCAGTGAGCAGAACCAGGCCGGCGAGCCACGCCGCCTGGGTCCTCGTGAACCCACGCGCTTCGGCGAAGTAGGTCGGCAGCCAGCTCAGGTAGAAGTACAGACCGTAGATCACGCAGCCGTACATCAGCCCGACGATCAGCAGATTGAGACTGAGGAGGCTGCGCAGGGGCAGCATCGTGTGACTGACAGAGACGCCGGTCTGGATCTCGGCCACCTCGCTCGGGTCCGTCGTCGGATGCATCGCGGGATCGTCGCGAAACCAGCGCCACCAGAACAGGCTCAGCACGACACCGGCGATGCCGAACACCCAGAACGCCGCACGCCAGCCGAAGTAGAGAGTGGTCACGGCCACGAGGGGCGGCGCGACAGCGCCGCCCACGCGGCTGGCCATGAACACGACGCCGTGCGCCCGGCCGCGCTCGCGCACCGGAAACCAGCGCGAGAAGCTGCGCGAGAGGTTCGGATACGCGCCGGCTTCGCCCATCCCGAACAGGAAACGCATGACCAGGAGCGAACCGAAGTTCCAGGCGACGCCGGTGAGGGCCGTGAACGCGGACCACCAGATGACAATGCGCGTGAGCACCCGGCGCGGCCCAAAGACATCGCCCAGCCGGCCGCTCGGAATCTCGAACGCCGCGTAGGCGATGGTGAAGGCGCTGAACACCCAGCCCATCTGGGCCGGCGACAAGCCGAGCTCGCCGCGGATGGCGGGCGCGGCGGCGCTGATCGCCACGCGATCCAGATGGGTGATGAACGAGATCGCAAAGGCGAACTGGAGCAACGTCCGTCGCGAGCGGCGAGAGGCTGACCCTGGCACGACTAGTCCAGTCCGAGCCGTCTGATCAGGTCCTTGAAGCGATCATCGGCACGATACGGATCGAAGCGCGGATCCACCTTGATCGCGATCAAATCGAACGTGCGGTCCTCGCACGCCTTGGCCAGCCAGGTGAACCCGCGGTCCACGTCGCCGAGTCCGAAATGAATCCAGGCGAACTCGACGGGCGAGACGTACCGATGACGCGCGAACGCGTCGAGCCTCTTGAGCGTCGCGAGCGCCTGCTTCCGCTGACCGATGAGCGCGCAGATGCGGCCGAGCGCCGCGTGCATGCGCGGCGTGTGCGGCAGCAGGTGCACGGCACGCTGAAAGGCCGCGGCGGACTCATCCAGATCGCGGCGCTGCTCCTGGATGAGGCCGAGCATCCAGTAGGCCGGACCGAAGTGCGGGTGCAGTTCGATCGTGTGATCGCACTGCTCGAGCGCCGTCTCGAAGTCGCGGCGATAGAAGTGCATGACGGCCAGGTCGCGCGCGATGATCGCCGACACCGGGTCGATCGCCTGCGCCGCCAGCATCTCGTCGAGCGCCTCGTCGAGGCGTCCGAGCGGCGCCAGGCACGAGGTCGCGTACCAGTGATGCGCCGTCGCGTACCGCGGATCCACGCTGATGGCCCGCAGGAAGCCGCGTTCGGCCCCCAACAGATCGAGGTCCTGCGTGGCCTTGACGTGCGCGAGCGAGGTGTGCGCCTCGGCCGAGAGGTCGTCGAGCATGACCGCCGTGGCCGCCGCCGACGCGGCTTTCGTCCAGGCCTCGGCCGGCGAGAACACTCCATAGTGCGCGAGCAGGCTGTACGCATCGGCGAGGCCGCTGTGCGCGGGCGCGAACTCGGCGCCTTCGGCGAGGGCCTTTTCGAAGAACTCGACCGCCTTGCGCAGGCCGTCCTCCGTGCGCTGATTGAGGTGATACCGGCCCTGCAGGTACAGGTTCTGAGCCGCCAGGTTGCGAACCGGCGGGCCGAACGGACCGACGCGGCGGCTCAGCCCGTCGGGCTCGAGCTTCTCGAGCACGACCTTCGCGACCCGCTCCTGCGCGTCAAACGTATCGGTCCGAAGCGTGTCGATCGCCTCCGACCACAGATAGCTCTGACTGGTCGCGTCCACGAGATGCACCGTCGTCCGCAGACGATCGCCGGCCTGCCGGACGCTCCCGCCGACGACCACGGCGGCGGCCAGCACCTGCCGGTCGATTTCCTCTCGCGACGCCAACACCCGCAGGCCCGGCACGTGCGTCAGGTGATGAATCAGCTCGTCCCGCACCGCCTCACAGAAAAACTCGATCAGCGGATCCGGACTGTGGTTCGCGAATCGTTCAACGATCACCGTGTTGCGACTGACGAGGACCGTGCTCACGGATCGCGTGACGAGCATCGGTGTGCCGCGCGGCCTGAAGAGCGGCGCGTAGCCGCCTTTCGGGAGATCGATGATCAGCGCGTCCGTCCGCCCTTCCTCGCGGTAGTAACGGACGAGCTTGGCGCGAAGCCGGCGCGCCTGAACGCGGACGATCGGGTCGGTGCGGGGATCGAACGACTCCTCCTTCTGGAAGACCTGGACGCCGATCACGTACTCCTTGAGCGCGTCGCGGCGTCCGTTGATCGCCTCGGTCACAACGAAGGTCAGGAACCGCTTGAGTCGATCGGCCTGCTGGAACGTCTCGCTGCGCAGGATGCGCGCCAGTTGCTCCCGCCGCGCCTGATCCGACTCGACGTCCGTCGGTGAAGCCGAGGGTCCGCCGGCCGGCGGCGCCTGCGGACGGGAGACGTTCACGGGCCGATCCCTACGCGCCACGGCGGTAGACGTCGTTGATGTCCCAATGGCCCGGCGTGGGTGTGGGCACGTTCTCCATCGGCGCCTGAATGACCGTCGGCCGATCCGAAGCCAGCGCCTCGGCGAGCGCCGGCGCAAGCTCGTCCGCCGAGGTGATCGTCACACCCCGCGCCCCGAACGACCGCGCCATCGCCGCATAGTCCACGCGGTACGGCTCGCCGCGGCGCTCGAACAGGCACCCAAAGCTCCAGCCGTAGTGCAGCGATTCCAGACCGGCAATCGTGCCGAACGCCATGTTGTCCATCACGAGCCAGACGACCGGCAGATCGGCCTCCATGGCGGTCGCCACGACCGACGGGTTGGCGCTGAATCCCCCGTCCCCGACGAGCGCGACGGCCGCGCGGTCGGGAAACGCCACCTTCACCCCCAGGACCGCGGCCGGCCCGAACCCCATCGTCGCGAGGCCGCTCGGCGTGATGAACGTCCCCGGTACCGTGATCGGGAACTGCTGCGCCACGCCGTTCTTGTTCCAACCGACGTCGGTCACGATGAAGCCGTCGTCGGGCACCGCCTTCCGAAGTTCGCTGAGAATGCGCTCAGGTCGCATCGGAAACTGCGGCGACTGCCACTGGAGATCCCAGCTGGCCGCAAACGCCCGCCGGCCGCGCGCGATGTCGTCACGGAGCCGCCCGCGCGGCCGCGGTTTCCTTCCGGCCGCCGCCTCCACGAGCGCGGCGAGCGCGGCCTTCGCATCGGCGACGACGCCCAACTCGGTCGGAAAGTTGCGGCCGATTTCCGCGGCGTCGGCGTCGATATGGATCAGCCGCGTGGGCGGAATCGCGAACGTGAAGCGCGGATCCCACGAACTCGAATTGGCCTCGGCGAGGCGTGTGCCGATTGCGACGATGAGGTCAGCGTCGCGGCAGGTGTCGTTCGCGATCGGCGTGCCCCAGAAACCGGTCTGACCGAGGAGGAGCGGGTGCTGCTCGTGCAGGCATCCCTTCCCCATCAGGGTGTGGGCCACGGGAACTTCGAGCGCCTCCGCGAGCGCCGCCAGTTCCGTGGTCGCACGCCCCGAGATGACGCCGCCACCCGCATAGAGCACCGGCCGATCCGCCAGGGCCAACGCCTCGACGATCGCACCGGCGGTCGCCCGGTCGAGCCCCGGCCGCGTCAGTGGCGGCGGGACGTTGCTGAAGGCCTCGAGCGGCAGATCGGCCGAGAAGACGTCCATCGCCACGTCGACGAGCACGGGACCCGGCCGACCGGCCTGGGCGAGATGAAACGCGCGTTCCATCACGCGCGGGAGATCGGCGGCGGCGTCGACGCGATACACGCGCTTGCAGAACGGCCGGTAGATCTGGAACTGGTCCGCGTCCTGGTGCAGGTTCACTTCCTGGTGCGGATGACGACCGTGGTAGTAGGACTGCACGTCGCCCGCGATGACGACCATTGGGACGGAGTCGAGCGCCGCGTTGGCGACGCCCGTGGCGGCGTTCGTCAGGCCGGGCCCGAGATGCGTCAGAACCACGCCGGGTTTGCCGGTCGCGCGCGCGTAGCCGTCTGCGGCATGCGCCGCCGTCTGTTCGTGCCGGGTCGTGATGAACCGGATCCGGCTCTTGCCGAGCGCGTCGAGGAGCCCGATGACGGTGTGACCGCAGAGCCCGAAGACCACCTCCACGCCGAGGCGCTCGAGGTAGTCAGTGAGCTGATACGCGGCAATCCGATGGGCGCGCGCGCTTGTTGCCGGCGTGTCCGGGATGGGCTGTCCAACTCTGTGCATATCGGCCCGCGGAGCTAGAAAATCTCGCTGTTGTAGAACTCGCCGAAGAGTTCCTGATCGGCCGGCCGATCCTCGGGAATCGGCCGGCTCACCCAGGTGACGTTCATGTAGTGCTTGAGCGAGATGTTCTCGTTCGTGATGTTCCCGCCCCACACGCCGCAGCCCATGCTCGAGGTCATCGGCATACCGTTCGTGAAGGTCCCGGCATTGGAGCTGGATTGCACCTGCCGCACCATGATGCGGCTGACCGGCGCCACGAGCGCCAGCCGGTGAACGTGATCGTCATCGAACGAGTAGATGCCGCAGGAATGGCCGCGCCCGCCCGTTTCGAAGATCTGCCGCACGAGATCGAGCGCGTGGTCGAAGCCGTCATACCGAAAGACGGCCATCACGACCCCGAGCTTCTCGGTCGAGAACGGATACGCCTTGCCGATGTGTGCCTCCTCAACCATAAGGAAGGTCTTCCCGTCGGGGATCGAGAAACCGGCGATGTCGGCGACGACCGGCGCCGGTCGCGCGATGGTGTTCGGGGTGCGATGTCCGTCGGCGTCCCAGTACGCGCGCTGAAGCAGGTCGCGTTCCCGGCCGCGGACGAGATAGCCGCCTTCGGCCTGCAGCCGCTCGAGCATCCGGTCGTAAATCGATGCATCGATGAGGAGATTGCCGTCGGCCGAGCAGCCGGAACCGTGGTCGTTCGTCTTGCTGATCGCCGAGTTGCGCGCGGCGTCCTCGACGTCGGCGGTCTCGTCGATCACCATCGT
>CAZFAT010000157.1:0-34416 GCA_964517075.1 uncultured Solibacteraceae bacterium | reverse complement strand
ATGAGCACGCGAGCGCAGATGCGCTCGACCACATCGAGCACGTGAGAGCTGTAGAGAACGGTTCGTCCCTGAGCCGCGAGCGAGGCCAGCAGCGTCTTGACGAGCACGGCGCTCTCCACGTCGAGGCCGGTCAGGGGCTCGTCGAGAAAAATCACCGACGGGTCGTGAAGGAGCGCCGCCGAGATCAGGATCTTCTGGCGCATCCCCTTCGAGAAGCTGCCGAGCTGACCGTGGCCCTGATCGGTCAGGTCGAACGCCTCGAGCAGAGCCTCAATGCGGGCGTACAGCGCGCGGTCGCCGAGATCGTGCAGCCGGCCGCTGAGCTCCAGGAACTCGCGCGCGCTCAGGGTTTCGTAGAGTTCCGCCGCCTCAGGGACGTAGCCAATCCGCTGCTTCAACTGGACGGCCTGCCGGGGCAGGTCGCATCCGTCGACCACGACGCGTCCGTCGCCGGGCTCGAGAATCCCCGTCAGGATCTTGAGGGTCGTCGACTTCCCCGCGCCGTTCGGGCCGAGCAGACCCGTGACTTCCCCGGGGGCGATCTCGAAGCTCACGCCATGCAGCACCTCGAGGCGTGCGTACCCGAAGCGCAGATTCTCGACGGTGATCGATGGCGGCATGCGCGGGCGAACCCGCGCCATCTTACACGCCGCCGTTCCCTACTGCTTCTTCAGCACCTCGGTGCCGCTGACCGGACCCAGGCAGGTGGTGCCGGAGTAGGGGATCGTAATTTCGTTATTGGCCATCGTGGCGGATCCCGCCAGCGTAATCGCGCAGTCGCCGGCGATGCCCGAGCCGGTGGCGAGGGCCGTGGCGCTCCAGTTGAGCGTGGCGCCCGCGAGGGTGCCCTGCGCCGTGCCTGACACCTGCAGAGTGGTGAAGCACGTGGCCGTGAACGTTCCGGACCCGGACGACGCTGACTGTTCTGTAACGGTCCAGCGGAAATTCGCGCATGACGCGAGGAGCGTGCCCGCGTTGGCGGTGGTCGACGCCCACTGCCCGCCCAGGAAGCTCACCGTCTGGCTCGGGTTACTGGGACTCTTGGTGAGAAACTCGAAGCAACCGGCGCTCAACACCGAAGAAACAAGGGCGATCGCGAGGAACTTTCTCGTCATGACCAGAGCACTCCCATCAATCCCGGCCGCGCGCGCGCTCGGCGCCGGGGTCGTTTCCTTATAATCAGGCATGGCAATTCTGAAGGTGGCCCGTCTCGGCCACCCCGTGCTCCGTGCAAAGGCGCTGCCAGTGCCGCCCGGCGAGATTCGCTCCCCGCAGATTCAGCAGCTCATCGATGACATGTTCGAAACCATGCACGAATATGGCGGCATCGGCCTGGCGGCACCGCAAGTCCATCAGGGCCTGCGAATCTTCGTCGCGGGCGTGCGCGAGGCGGAACGCGTCACGCCGATGGACGACGATGCCGGCATGCCCTTCGTCGCGCTCGTCAATCCCGAAATCGTGCCGGTGGGAAAGTCCATCGACAGCGGCTGGGAAGGCTGCCTCAGCATCCCGGACATCCGCGGGCAGGTGCCGCGCGCCGCATCCGTGCGCGTCCGCGCGTACGACCGCGCCGGCCAACGCGTCGACATCGACGCGACCGGTCTGCCCGCGCGCGTCCTCCAGCACGAATATGATCATCTCGACGGCGTGCTGTTCTTCGATCGCATGACGTCGTTCGAAACGCTGACGTTCATGGACGAGTTCCGCCGGTACTGGGCGGCCGACGACGAGGCATGATGCCGGCCGCCGCCGCCTTTTCCGCCGGCGAATCAACGATCCTCGCGCGCTACTTCACCAACCTGGATCAGCCCGTCTTCGCGCTGATCAATCTCCCGGAGACGGTCAAGGGGGCATTGTTCGCGCGCTACTCCCGGTCCGCCAAACCGCTGCGCCGGCTGTTCCTGGACGAGTTCGCGGCGGATCTACCCGACGGGGATGCGCCGCAGCCCATGGCCGAAGGGCGCGCGGAACGACTGTACCAGCGCGTCTTCACGGAGTTCGGCGACGACTCGGTCGCGCAGCTGGGCGGCGTCCACCTGGCTGTCGAGGACGCGTCGAACATCCTGACCAAGGTGCTCGAGCGCGGCCGGCTCATGGCTTACCTCGAGCAGTCCACCCGCTATATCCCGTACACCGATCGGCGCGACGGCGCCTGGCGGTTCCATGTGCCTGCCGAGCTCGACGGGTCGCCGCTCCGCGCGGAGTTCGTCGACACGCTGAACGCCGCCTTCGCCATCTATGCCCGCTGGATCGATCCCATGCGCGCGTGGTTCGAGCGGCGGTATCCCAAGGCGCCAGGCGACTCGGACGCGGTCTATCGATCCGCCATCCGGGCAAAGGCGCTCGACACCCTGCGCGGCCTGCTGCCGGCGGCGACGCAATCGAACCTCGGGATCTACGGCACGGGACAGGCGTACGAAGCCCTGCTCCTGCGCATGCGCGCGCATCCGCTGGCAGAGGTGCGGGACACCGCCGACGCGATGTTGCGGGAACTGCGACTGGTGATCCCCGCGTTTCTCACGCGGGTCGATCAGCCGGATCGTGGCGGCCGGTGGACGGCGTATCTCGCCGACACACGGGAACGCACCCGGGCCGTGGCCGATCGGTTGGCGGGCCCGGCCAGGGCCGACGGCCGCGAGGCGGAAGTGACGCTGACCGATTTCGATCCGGATGGTGAGATCAAGGTCGTCGCCGCCGCCCTCTATCCGGCGTCGCAGCATGCCGATCGCGATCTGATTGAGCTGGCCCGCCGGATGAGCGTGGAGGATCGTGCGGCCGTGCTCGGCGCCTGCATCGGCGAGCGCGCCAATCGCCGGCACAAGCCTGGCCGGGCCTTCGAACGCACGACCTACCGCTTTGACGTGCTGACTGACTACGGCGCGTTCCGGGATCTGCAGCGTCATCGTCTCCTGACGATCGACTGGCAGTCGCTGACGCCGCGGCATGGTTACGTGCAGCCAGAGGCCGCCCTCGACGCGGGACTCGATGCGGACTGGCGCGAGGTCATGACACGGTCGGCCGAGCTCCACGACCGGATGTGGTCGGCGGGCCTGGGCGCGGCGGCCCAGTACGCGGTGTCGATGGCGTACCGCGTGCGGTTCGTCATGGACATGAACGCGCGCGAAGCGATGCACGTCATCGAGCTGCGGACGGCGCCGGCGGGCCACCCGGCCTACCGCCGGGTGTGCCAGCAGATGCACCGGTTGATTGCCGACGTGGCCGGCCATCGCGCCATCGCCGCGGCCATGCAGTTCACCGATCACTCCGTCGTCGAACTGGAGCGGCTGCAGGCGGAGCGGCGCACGGAAGCCAGACGTCAGTCCCGATAGCGCGAGTGTGACGACGCCGATTCCGGCGCGGGCGGAGGCCGGCGACCGTCCGCGCCGATCACCGGGCTTGACGCTTTGTGAAAGATTTCACATAATTGGGGCCGGTCGTTCCCGGCCCAATTTTCCGTAAACGACCCTCACGGTTCCCCTTCCCCGGGGAACTGTCTGTTTCAGCGCAAGACTGTTCTCGCCTCATACTCTGCTTCTGTTCGCTCTTCCTGAATACTTGGGCCGGGAACGAGCGTTTTCTCTTCACTCCGGAGGTCAGGCAGACTTGCGCCGGCTGCCAGCAATCAGCAGGGCTGCACCGACCGCCAGGCAGATGCCGCCGGCGACGGGGGGAAACGGAATCCGCTCCCGTTCCGCGGACTGGATCTCCACCGGTCCGATGTCAACCACGGTGTCCCGGTCCGTCCAGCTGACCCCGCCCCATACCAGCCCAACCAAACCAAGAACGATCAAGATGATGCCGATGGCCTTCATGCGCACCTCCGCGGGGGGCTGACGGGACGGCTGCAAGCGCCGGACCACCCCCCTCCGGGCCGGATCACGGATCGCTCGCCCGTCCGGCGACGTGGCCGTGGGGGCGCCCCGTGTGAAAAAAGGTCAGGTCGGCATCCGGTGCGCACGGGCAAACGGTCTGGTCCAGCAGGGGCGGCCCTTGGCATCCCTCTTGATGAGGAGGAGTCGAAAGGGCGACCCCCGTGCCTGCACGCCTGCTACTGGTGGATGACTATCGAGACGCCCTTGATATGTGGGCCGTCTACCTGCGGGCGCGGGGTTTTGACATCAGCACGGCCATCGACGGCCCCTCGGCCGTGCGCATCGCAATCGAGACCGTGCCCGACCTCATCGTGATGGATCTGGTGCTGCCCGGTCTCAACGGCTGTGAGGCGACGCGACAGCTCCGGGCCCGGCCGGAAACGGCCAGGATCCCCATCATCGCGACGACTGGCAACACGCATCCGGTGGAGCTCGAGCGCGCCCGCCACGCCGGCTTCGTCGCCATCATGATCAAGCCGTGCGATCCGACCGCGCTGGTCGGTGAAATCGAACGCGTGCTGGCGGCCGCCGCGCTCGGCCCGCTTGTTGACCCCGTCGTCGTGCACGCCTCGCGCCGTTTCTGACCTCCTGCCGGGCGTCCCCGCTGGCGGGCCATCGTCCGGCCGAGCGGAGTACACTCGCTCGCAGATTCGAGGGACGCCCCATGCTCAACGTCATCGATTTCGTCCACAGCCATCGCGATCGCTACATCTCGGAACTCAAAGAGTTCCTCGCCATTCCGTCCATCAGTGCGCTGCCCGACCGGGCCGCGGACGTCGCTCGCTGCGCAGAATGGACCGCCGATGAGATGCGCCGGATCGGACTGGAGGGCGTCGAGGCGATTGCGACGCCAGGGCACCCGGTCGTGTACGGGGAGTGGTGTCATGCGACGGGGGCGCCGACGGTCCTCTTCTATGGCCACTACGACGTCCAGCCGGTGGATCCTGTCGATCTCTGGGAGTCGCCGCCATTCGAGGCCACGGTCCGGGAGGGTGAGCTGTACGCGCGCGGCGCCGCCGATGACAAGGGACAGGTCTTCATGCACTTCAAGGCCATCGAGGCGCATCTGAAGACCACCGGTCGCCTGCCGGTCAACATCAAGGTGGTGATTGAGGGGGAGGAAGAAATCGGATCGGTCAACCTCGACCGGTTCGTCCGCGACCATCGGAGTCGGCTGGCCGCCGACGTCATCGTCATCTCGGACTCCGCGATGTTCGACCGCGGCGTGCCCTCCATCTGCTATGGGCTGCGAGGACTGGTGTATTACCAGATCGATCTCCGTGGCACGACCAGTGACCTGCACTCCGGGATTTTCGGTGGAGCCGTGGCCAATCCGGCGATGGTGCTGGCCCAGGTCCTGGCGCAGATGAAGGATCGTGGCGGCCGCATCAGGATTCCTGGCTTCTACGATCGCGTTCGCCCGCTCTCGGACGAGGAACGGGCGGCTTGGGCCGCGTTGCCGTTCAACGAGAAGAAATACCGCAAGGATCTCGGGGCGCCGCGGCTGGCCGGCGAGTCCGGGTATTCGGTACTCGAGCGCGTCTGGGCGCGTCCGACGTTCGATGTCAACGGCCTGCTGAGCGGCTTCACGGGCGACGGGTCGAAAACGGTGATTCCGGCGCTCGCCATGGCCAAGGTCAGCATGCGCCTCGTGCCGGATCAGGATCCCGGCGAGATTGCCCAGCAGTTCGAAGCCTACATCCGGAAGGTGACGCCCAAGACCGTGACGCTGACAATCACCCGGATGCATGGCGGCAAGCCCTGGATCACCTCGTACGACAATCCGTTCGTACGGGCGGCCGCGCACGCGATCGAGCGCGGGTTCGGAACGGCTCCGGTCTTCTGTCGCGAGGGCGGATCGATTCCGGTCGTGTCAACCTTCCACGAGCAGTTGGGCGTGCCGGCCGTCCTCTTCGGCGTCGGACTGCCCGACGAAAACGCGCATGCGCCCAACGAGCGGCTCGACCTCGGGAACTTCCACAATGGCGTTGTCTCGGCCGCGGCGTTCTACGAGGAGATCGCCTTGACGCGGTGAGCGGGGCACGCATCGACGACGATCGCGCGCGGTGTGACACGCGGGCGGGCGTCGGCGGTGTCTCTCGCCCTTGCGGCACGTGAGTCGTCTCACCGGCACGCGGCTTACGAACTCGGCCTCGCCTCGACAGATTCGAAATTCCGGCGTGCGCCGCAACGAACGTCATCGGACTCGAACGTCGCGGCCGCGGTGATCGCGGCCAGAATTGCGCACTTTGGGCGATGCCTGTCGCGCGATCGCGCGATGCCGTGGCACAAGACCTGCAGCCTCCGACTCGGCATGTCCAAGCGGGGAGCGTTGGAGGGGCTCAGACTCCGTCTGGCCAGGGAGCAGACGCTTCTCGTCTCGTTCGTCGCGCTGTACGTCGTCACAGGCAAGCTTGGACTCAGCCTGTCGGCGTGGCATCCCGCGCCCGGCGTGAGCCTGATCTGGCCGCCCGCCGGTCTTGCGCTCGGCGCGCTCGTCGTACTCGGGTATCGCATCTGGCCGGCGGTGCTGGCGTCCAGCCTCATCATTTACGTATCCACAATCGGCCTGCTGCCCGCGGCGCTCAGCATGGCCGCGTGCAACACGGGCGAGTCGCTGCTCGCGGCCTATCTGGTCAACCGCTACGCCGGCGGCCGCCACTCGCTCCAGACGCCGCGCAACAGCTTCAGGTTTTCGGCCATGGTGCTGTTGGCCAGCGCAACCGTGAGCGCGACCGGCAGCACGCTGAGTCTCGTCCTCAGCGGTCTGGCAGGCTGGACCTCGTACGGATCCATCTGGGGGACGATCAGTCTCGGTGGCCTGACGAGCATGCTGCTGGTGGCGCCCCTGATCATTCTCTATCCGCGCGGATCGGCCGTTCGCTGGCATCCGGGCCAGATGATCGAGGCCGCGCTGGCCTTCGTCGCCGTCGTGTTCGTCGGCCTCCTGGTGTTCTACCGCCTGCCCCTCATTCTCTTCGGGTTCCCCAAGGAACTCTTGTGCATGCCGGTGCTGCTGTGGACCGCGTTTCGGCTGGGCCCGCGCGCCGCGGCGCTCGGCGTGCTGGGACTCGTCGCGCTGGCGACCCTCGGCACGCTGAACGGGTACGGCCCGTTCGCTCGCTCCACGCCGTTCGCCTCACTCGTCATGGTCCAGATCTTCGCGGCGATGACCGCGGTCATGACCTTGTCGCTCGCCGCGCTCGCCGCGGAATACTCCGTGGCCGAGGCACAGCTGCGCGAAATGGTCGTCACCGACCCGCTGACCGGCCTGCCCAATTACCGCCGGCTGCTGGAAGTGCTCGGCATGGAGATCGCCCGGGCGGATCGCAATGACCGGCCGTTCGCGGTGGTCTTCTTCGACATGGACGGTTTGAAGCGGATCAACGACGAGATGGGCCATCTGATCGGGAGCCGTGCCGTGTGCCGGTTTGCGGAAACGCTGCAGGCCGTGTGCCGCACGACGGACACCGCGGCCAGGTATGGCGGTGATGAGTTCGTCGCCGTGCTCTCGGATACCGACCGCGCCGGCGCCGAGCTCGTAGTCCGGCGGCTCGCCGAACGGCTCGCCGAAGACACGGCCGACCCCCCGCTGGCCGTCAGCGCCGGCATTGCCGTCTATCCGCAGGACGGAGGAACGCCGACCACGCTGCTGAGCGCCGCCGATCGTGCGTTGTACTCGGTGAAGGCGGCGAAGGCGACGTCGCGGCGGCTGACGGTGGTGGGGTTGCGCGAGTGGAGCACCGGATCGAGGTAATTGTCGTTTCGCCCCTTTCGGCTCCTGGGGCCGATGTTTCGTGACTCCAGGGCCCCACGCGGCCGGCAGGCGCACGGGAGACGTTCGAGGCATGTACGTACGGCTCGCCCAAAACCCCATCGTCCTCGCCGGCATCTTCGCGGTGTACTTCGCGTTGGGGAAAGCCGGGCTGGCGATTGGCGGCTTCTCCGAAGCGACCACGGCCCTCTGGCCGCCCAGTGGCTTTGCCCTGGCGGCGACGATCATCTTCGGCCGGTCGGTGTGGCGAGCGCTCGCCGCGGGCAGCTTCTTCGTCTATTGGACGACGACGGGGGAACTGGGGCTGTCGATCACGTTTGCGGCCGGCAACACGATTGAAGCCGTCCTCGGCGCGGTGCTGCTGGACCGGCTCGCCGGTGGCGCCAAGGTCTTCACGAGCGCCCGCACGATCTTCCGGTTTGCCGCGATTGCCGCCATCGGCACCACCCCGATCAGCGCGACGCTCGGCGCCACGGCCATGACGGTCACGGAGCTCGGGCCCGAGAGCGACTTCGCTTACCGCTGGATGATCTCCTGGCTGGCCAACCTCACCGGCATCCTGGTGGTGGCGCCGTTCACGCTGCTCTGGGCACTGTCGCCGCTCGGGCGCATCCGGTGGCGCGACCTGATCGAAGCGGTGGCCCTGCTCGCCATGCTGGTCGGCGTCGGCCTGGTCGTCTTCGGCGGGCGGTTTCCGTCCGATATCAAGGACTATCCGCTCGAGTTCCTGTGCGTGCCGTTCCTGCTGTGGGTGGCGTTCCGCTTCGGGCGTCGGGAGACCGCGACGGCCGTCGTGATTCTGTCCGGCATCGCGGTGTGGGGCACGCTGCGGGGATTCGGTCCGTTCGCCCGCGACACCCCGAACGAGTCACTCGTCCTGGTGCAGGCCTACACCAGCGTGATGGCCATCATGGGCATGGTGCTCGCGGCGGTGGTCGCCGAACACAAGCACGCCGAAGCCCAGTTGCGGGAGCTGGCGACGACCGATCCGCTGACGGGCCTTGTGAACTACCGCCGGCTGATCGAACTGCTCCGGTCCGAGATCGCCCGGTCCGGGCGCACCCGGCGCCCCTTTGCCGTGTTGTTCATCGACATGAACGGCCTCAAGAAGGTCAACGACAAGTACGGACATCTGGCCGGCAGCCGTGCGCTGTGCCGCGTGGCCGAGACGCTGCGGCAATCGTGCCGCATCACCGACACGCCGGCGCGCTTTGGCGGCGACGAGTTCGCGGTCGTACTGCCGGAAACCGCCGATGAGGGCGGGCAGCTCGTGCTCGGGCGTGTGGCCGAGCGTCTGGCGAACGACACCGACCGCCCGCTCCTCTCGGTCAGCGGCGGAGTGGCCGTCTTCCCGCGCGACGGTGACACCCCGACGCTGTTGCTGCGTGCGGCCGACCAGGCCCTCTACGAGGCCAAGGCCCGTGGGGCCGCGGCCCGCAAGGCAGGAGCCGAGAGCCGCAAGGCGGCCGGTGACACGCGCAAGGGCGGCAGCGTCACCCGCAAGTCGGGCGAGGACGGCCAGTCGGAAGAACGCCGCACCGGCACGCTCTTCTAATCAAACAATCCGCCGCACCGTCTGACAGCCCCGGCTGTCCGCTGGTAGGCTAGGCCAGCGATGGGCCGTTCGCGTCCCGCCCCAGCCTCGCGGCCCGCCGCGCCGCGAACCGGCCGACACCCGCGCCAGTCCGTCGCCGCCATCGGCCACGAGCTGGCCGCGATTGGCCGGCGGTTCTACGCCCGCAACTGGGTGCTCGGCACGAGCGGCAACTTCAGCGCGGTCGTCGGCCGCGAGCCCTTGCAGCTGCTGATCACGCCAAGCGCGTCGCACAAGGGCACGCTGACCGGGACCGAGTGTCTGCGGGTCGATGCCGGCGGCCGGGTCCTCGGCCGGCAGGACCGCCGGCCCTCAGCCGAAACGGCGCTGCACCTCGCCATCGTTCAGGCGCGGGGCGCGGGCGCTGTCTTGCACACCCACTCGGTTTGGGGCACGATACTTTCGGATCTTCACGCCAGTCGAGGCGGTCTGGCCATTCGCGGCTACGAGATGCTCAAGGGCCTGCACGGCGTCAGCACCCACGAGCACCGCGAGTGGATTCCGATTGTCGACAATGATCAGGACATGATCAGGCTGGCGACGGCCGTCCGGACGCGCCTCGACGACGAGGCCGGCGTGCACGCGTTCCTGCTTCGCGCGCATGGCCTCTACACGTGGGGCGACACGCTCGCCGACGCCGAGCGGCACGTGGAGATTCTGGAGTTCCTGCTCGAGACCGTGGGACGAAGGGAGGCCGGCCATGGCGATCGTCAGAATCCCTGAACAGGACCGCACCATCGAGGGGGTCGACGCGATCCGCGAGTTCCTCGCGGCGCGGCAGATCGACTACACCCGCGCCGAGCCGGACAGGCCGGTCGCGCCCGACGCGCCCGCCGAGGTGCTGCTCGAGGCCTATCGCGCGATGCTCGACGACCTGAAGGCGCGCGGCGGCTACGTTACGGCGGACGTGATCGACGTGTTCCCCGACACACCCGGCCTCGACGCCATGCTCAACCGTTTCAATTCCGAGCACTGGCATGACGAGGACGAGGTCCGGTTCATTGTGGAGGGCCGCGGCGTGTTTCACGTCCATCCGCCGGGCCAGCCCGTCTTCGCGGTCGAAGTCGGCCCCGGGGACCTGATTCGCGTGCCACGGGGCACCCACCACTGGTTCGACCTCTGCAACGACCGGCGCATCCGGGCGATTCGACTCTTCCAGGAGACGTCGGGCTGGACGCCCCACTACACGCACACCGGCGTGGATCAGGGCTTTCAGCCGCTGTGCTTCGGGCCCGCCTACATGCCCGTCGCCCGCACGCAGATGTGAGCCTCCGGCTGGCGGCGCGGGGCGTGAGGGCCGTGCTCCTCGACATCGAAGGCACGACCACCCCCATCGCGTTCGTGCACCACGTGCTCGTGCCTTACGCGCGCGCGCATCTTGACGGCTGGCTCGATCACGCCGCCGGCTCGGCGGCGTTCACTTCCATCACCAGCCAACTCTCGGAGGAACACGCGGCCGACCGCGCGCGGGGCGAGCCGGTTCCTCCGTGGCGGGCGGATTCGACGGCAGAGACGCGGGCGTCGGTGGAGACCTACGCGGGCTGGCTCATGGATCGGGACCGGAAATCGCCAGGCCTGAAGCACCTCCAGGGTCTGATCTGGGAGCAGGGGTACCAGGCGGGCCTGCTGCGCGGCGAGGTGTTCGCGGACGTGCCGGTCGCGCTGCGCCGCTGGCGGGACGGCGGCGCGGCCATCGCCATCTTCTCGTCTGGCAGTGAACTGGCGCAGCGGCGCCTGTTTCAGTCCACGCCGTACGGGGATCTCACGCCCCTCATCAGCCGGTTTTTCGACACCGCGGTCGGGCCCAAGCGTGATGCCGCGAGTTATCGCCACATCGCGGCCGAGCTGGATCGCCCGCCCGGCGATATTCTCTTCGTGTCGGACGTCGTCGACGAGTTGGCCGCCGCCGAAGCCGCCGGACACCAGACCCTGCTCAGTCTCCGACCCGGCAATCCGGTACAGGCCGGTGTGGCCCGCTTCGCCACGATTCACACGTTCGACGAGATCGACTGAATGGCCAGAGGTCCGGGGGCGATGATGCGGCGACTGATTCTGTGGGTGTTCGTCGCGACAGTCGCGGTGGCGGGTCCGCTTCGGCCAGCCGGCCTGGCGCAGGCGCCGTCGGCCCCGCCCCCCGACCGGCACGTGGTGACGTCCGATGGCCATCCTCTGGTGGTGTGGGCCCGCCGGCCGCCACAGCCTCGGCTCGCGGTCCTGCTCGTCCACGGTCGTACCTGGAGCAGCCGGCCCGATTTTGACCTGCAGGTGCCGGGCCTGCAGCGGTCGGTGATGATGTCGCTGGCCGCGCAGCGAGTGGCCGCCTACGCGGTCGATCTGCGCGGCTATGGGGAGACGAGGCGGGATGCGACGGGCTGGCTGACACCGCGGCGGTCCGCCGCGGATGTCATCAACGTGCTGGCCTGGGTGGCGAGCCAGCATCCCGCGCTGCCGAGGCCTGCACTGATCGGATGGTCGCGCGGGGCGGCCGTGGCGATGCTCGCCGCCCAGCAGGCCGCCGATCGGCTCTCGGCCCTGGTGCTCTTTGGCTTCGCGTACGATCCCGATCTCGACTTCACCGACGTCACCGGTCCGGACAAGCCGGCGATGACGAGGAACACGGCCGCCAGCGCGGCCAGCGACTTCATCTCGCCACGGGTCACGCCTCAGGCCGTCGTCCGCGCCTTCGTGGCTCAGGCGCTGCGCGCCGACCCGGTGCTGGCCGATCTCCGCAACGACACCGAGTTCAACGCCATCGATCCGGCGCGCATTCTGACGCCCACGCTCGTCCTGTACGGCGAGCGCGATCCCGGCGTGCTGCACGACGACGCCGGGAAGTTCTTCGCCCGGCTGGCAACGCCCGATCGCCAGCTCGTGGTGCTGCCCGGGGGCGATCACGCCGCGCAGATTGAAGACACCCACGAGGCGTGGGTGGCCGCGGTATTGAACTTTCTGACGCGTCCTTCCGTCCTCCGGTAACGGCAGTCCCGGCTCTCAACGGGCCGGGGATCGACCGATAAGACAGTCAGTTGCTCCGCAGCATCGTGGGTCGCCCGCGTTTGCGGGCGTCAGATTGCGTATCTTCACGGAATTGCATTATTTCGCATACGGTCCAGGGGAGGACAGCGTGTTCAAGAGAACAGCCATCGCAGTATTCGCCGGCATCGTCACGGTGCTGGCGACGGCGGCGCCGGCGCAGGCGCAGGGAACGACACTCCGGGGGGCGTTTTCGCTCATCAACTTTGGGGATGATTTCTCGACCAAGGGCTTCAACGTTGACGTCGCCAAGGAGATGACCACCAGTGGCGACATGGGCGTCGACGTCGTGGGCGAGTTCGGATTCAACAGGAACGGGGAGTTCGACTATAACTTGACGAATCTGGGCGGCGGCGCCCGCGTGCGCGTGCCCGTCGGCACGCAGGTCACAGTGCTGGGCCAGGGCGTCATCGGCCTCGCGCATGACAACTCGACGTTCGACAGCAACAGTCTCTATTCGGCCTTGGGCGGCGCGGCGCACTTCGACGTCAATCCCAACACCAGCGTGTTCGTGCAACTGGACTGGTTCACCGTGTACTACGAGGGCATCTCCGAAAGCGGGCCGCGCGTCCTGCTCGGCGTTGCGATGCGCCGGTAGCAGCCACCCAGAGCTTTCACGGATGGTCCATTGATCGTGTGATCGTGGGCGCGCGCGCCGGAATCCGGTGCGCGCGCCGTGTTACACTGCCGCCCCTACTGTGACTTACAGACTCCGCATCCTGCTGGCCGCGGCCGCCGTCTTCGCGGCCGCCTGTCAAACCCCTCGGGAGCCATCGCCGGTCGTCCGCGCGGACGTGCGGCTCGGGCCCGACGGCACCACGATTGAGGCCGTCGTTCCCCCCAATGCCACGCTCGAAAGTCTGTTCCGGCAGGAGCAGGTGTCTGACGAATTGTCGGCGTCGATTCTGCAGGCCGTGCGCGGCGTCTTCAATCCGCGCCACCTGCGTGCCGATCAGGTCTATCGCATCACGCGGACCGTGGACGGTTTGTTCCGGGAGTTCCGCTACGAGATTGACGCGGACAATGTGCTGCGCGTCGCGGTGCGACGACCCGGCGCGCCCGACCCGGCCATCGATGTGGCCGTGCTGCCCCTGCCGAAGGAGTACGAGGCCAGCGCCGCCGTCGCCGAGATCACGCGCGAGCAGAACTCGCTGATTGGCGCCTTCGAGGCCGCCGGCGAAAACGTCCATCTGCCGCTGCAGGTCGCGGAGATTTTTGGCGGCGAGGTGGACTTCAACGCCGACCTGCAGCTTGGCGATCGCGTCGAGGTGCTCTTCGAGCGCGCGACGCGCGAGGGTGAATTCATCGGCTACGGTGACGTGCAGGCCGCCGTGCTCCATGTGGGCACCCGGCGCCTGGTGGCGTTCAGGTTCGAAGGCCTCGACGGCAAGGTCGATTGGTATGACGCACAGGGACGATCACTCCGGCGTCAGTTCCTCCGGTCGCCCTTCCCGTTCAACCCCCGGGTCACCTCCGGTTTTTCCTACAACCGGTTCCACCCCGTCCACGGTACGCGGCGGCCCCACCTGGGTGTCGACTACGGCGCTCCGTACGGCACGCAGGTCATGGCCGTGGCGGCAGGCGTCGTGGAGTTCGCCGGCTGGTCTGGAGAGGCCGGCCGCATGGTACGGATTCGCCACGCGGGGGGCTACAAGACGGCGTACCTCCATCTGTCGTCGTTCGGGCCGCGCATCCGCGTCGGCGCCCGTGTCGATCAACGCGCCATCGTCGGCGGCGTCGGCCAGAGCGGCACCGCGACCGGTCCTCATCTCGACTATCGCATTCTCAGGAATGGCGTGTACGTGAATCCGGTCGCGGAGCTTCGTCGGATGCCCTCCGCGGGCGAACCGCTGCGCGCCGATCAACTGCCCGAGTTTGCCCGCCGTCGTGACGACATGCTCCGACAACTGGCCGAACGCGTGCCCGCCGGCCAGGCCGGAGTGGAACTGGCTCGCGCGTCGAGCGCGGCGCCCTGAGCGCTCACGTCCTGGTTCATGTCTGACTTGAGGCCCTTCCGGGCGCTGCGGCCGGCGCCCTCCGCGGCGGCTGCTGTCGCCTCCGTCCCCTACGACGTCGTCAGCGTCGACGAAGCCCGCGCGCTCTCGGCCGGCAACCCGCTGAGCTTCCTGCATGTCACGCGCGCGGAGATCGATCTGCCGGCCGGAACGAACCCCTACGCTGCCGCGGTGTATGCGCAGGCCGTCGCCAATTTCGAGGACCTGAAGCGGCAGGCTCCGCTGCTGCTCGACGACGAGCCCGCGCTGTACGTCTACCGGCTCCGCATGGGTGCGCACGAGCAGACGGGCCTCGCGGGCACGTTCTCGCTGGACGAGTACGCCGACGACCGGATCAAGAAGCACGAGAAGACGCGCCCGGACAAGGAAGACGACCGGACCCGGCACATCGTCGAGCTCCGGGCACAGACCGGCATCGTGTTTCTCGCCTATCGCGGGACGTCGGCCATCGACTCCATCATCGCGCGCGTCGGTCGCGGTCCGGCTCTCTATGATTTCGTGGCGGCCGACGGGGTCGGCCACACGCTCTGGCAGGTGCAAGGGACCGATCGCGATGCGCTCGTGGAAGGATTCCGGGCCCTCGATGCGCTGTACATCGCCGACGGGCACCACCGCGCCGCCAGCGCGGCACGCGCCCGGCAGACCGTGGGCGCGGGTTCAGGCGCCGATCGCTTCCTGGCCGTGGCCTTTTCGGACCGGCAGGTGCGCATCCTTCCGTACAACCGCGTCGTCAAAGATCTGGCCGGCCACACGCCCGCGGCGTTTCTCCGCGCGCTCGCCGGCCGCTGCGGGGTCGAGCCCGGACCAAACGAGCCGTCGCGTGCGGGTCAGGTGGCGATGTATCTCGGGGGCCGGTGGTACACGCTCAGCCTTCCGTCCCCGTCCGCGAACGCCGGCCCGGCCGAGCGGCTCGACGTGGAAGTGCTGCATCAGGCGGTGCTCGCGCCCCTGCTGCAGGTGGGGGACCCGCGCACGGACAAACGGATCGACTTCATCGGCGGCATCCGAGGGGCCGGCGAACTCGAGCGGCTGGTGGCGGACGGCCGGGCCGCGGTCGCGTTCTCGATGTTTCCGGTGGGGATCGGGGATCTCATGGCTATCTCGGACGCGGGCGGGATCATGCCGCCCAAGTCGACCTGGTTCGAGCCAAAGCTCCGCGACGGTCTGCTCGTCCACCTCATTTAAGAGCGTAGCCGGACACTACGATCTGTCCAGCTCGCTCGCTTTCATGCGCTCCCGCCCCGGCGCAAGATCATGTACGCTGGATTGTCCGCGTCGGACTCGTAACCCCCAGGATTCTCATGTCTGTGCATCGCATCTACAACTTCTCTGCTGGTCCCGCCGTTCTCCCCCTGCCCGTGCTCGAAGAAGTCCAGCGCGATCTCATCGCGCTGCCTGAGCTCGGCATGTCGGTCATGGAGATCAGTCACCGATCGAAGACGTTTGAGAGCATCATCCAGGGCGCCGAGGCCGATCTGCGGCGCCTTGCCAACGTGCCGGACAGCTATAAGGTGCTGTTCCTCCAGGGCGGCGCCAGCCTGCAGTTCTCGATGGTCCCGATGAACCTGCTGGGATCCGGATCGGTCGCCGACTACCTCATCACCGGCGACTGGTCGAAGAAGGCCCTCAAGGAAGCCAAGAAGGTTGGCGCCACCAACGTGGCGGCGTCCACCGAGGGCGAGGGCTTCACGCGAATCCCCGTTCCGGCCGAGATCAAGTGCACGCCGGGCGCCGCGTACGTGCACATGACGTCGAACAACACCATCGTTGGGACCGAGTGGCGCGACGTGCCTGCGACCACCGGCGCCCCGCTCGTCTGTGATGCGTCGTCGAACATCTTCTCGCGGCCGATTGACGTTTCGAAGTTCGGACTGATCTATGCCGGCGCGCAGAAAAATCTTGGTCCCTCCGGCGTGACCGTCGTCATCATCCGGGAGGACCTGCTGGAGCGGTCGTCGGATTCACTCCCGAGCATGCTGAATTATCGGATCCAGGTCGACAACCAGTCGCTCTACAACACACCGCCGACGCTGGGCATCTACATCCTGCGCCTGGTGCTGCAGTGGCTCGTCGAGTTGGGCGGGCTGCCGGCCATCGCGAAGATCAACGACCGCAAGGCGAAGGTGCTGTACGACGAACTGGATCGCACGCCGTTCTGGCGGCCGCACGCGGCCAGGGACAGCCGGTCAGCCATGAACGTCACGTTCAGGCTGCCGACCGAGGACCTCGAGAAACTCTTCGTCAAGGAGTCCTCCGCCGCCGGGCTGGACGGCCTCAAGGGGCATCGATCGGTGGGCGGCCTGCGGGCGTCGATCTACAACGCCTTTCCCGAGGACGGCGTGAAGGCGCTGGTGGACTTCATGCGGGAGTTCGAGAAGAAGCACGGCTGAGCCCACCTCACGGCGTTGGCGGCCGTGGTCCCCTGCGCCTGCGCCTGCGCCGCCGACGCCGCCGGCCGGGTGGCGCCTCGGCGTCGGGTGTCTCGCCGAGGTCGGCGGGCGCCGGGCCGCGCTGGCGTTCTGCCTCGCGCCAGTGCGTCACCAGTTCCGGCGCGTTGCCAAAGATCTCCAGCCACGTCACGGCATCCGTGAAGGCCGGGCGATGTGCCAGCCCGCGCGCCACGCGCGGCGGCAGCTGGGACTCGGTCAGCCGCGGCGCGAGCTGAAGCATCTGCCGCAAGCGTTCGAGATCACGCCTGGCCACGGGCAATATGCCGAAGTTCAGCCGATCGTCGTCGGCCTCTCTCGATACCGGGCCGCGCCGCAACAGGCCCAGGGGAACGAGGAAGGCGCCGATCAGCAGGGCGTTCGTCAGGTCGGCCGGGGGCGCCGCGAACTTCTGGCGGAACCGATCGAGCTGCGCGAGCGCGTCCCAGACCGGTTCGGGCGGGTTCTTCAGTTCCGGCGTGATGAGCTCGAGCAGCCGGAGCCGTCCGAGCGCCCGGAAGGTCGCTTCGGCGGATCCCGAGCGCAGGATCTTGTAGTACTCCTCCAGGAGCCGTGCGGAGGATGCGGTCGTGATCAGGCCGCGATGCTGCGCGATGGCCTCGATGACCTGAGGGTCCAGATCGAACCCCAGGCGCGCCCCCATGACGGCCGCGCGAATCATCCGCACCGGATCCTCCACGAAGCGGATGCGCGGGTCGCCGATCGATCGGACGACGCGCCGTTCGAGGTCGCCCAGTCCCCCCACGTAGTCGATGACCGAGAACGTGGCGATGTCGTAGAAGAGCCCGTTGATGGTGAAGTCACGCCGGAACGCATCCTCCTCGGGTGTTCCGAACGTGTTGTCCCGGTGCAGCGGATTCGGCTCGGCGGCCGGCTCCGGCGCCGCGGCCACGACCACCGAGGCGTCCTCGTCGGCCGGCGCGGTCTCCGTGATGTGCCGGCGGAACGTGGCGACCTCAATCGTCTTCAGGCCGAACTTGATGTGCGCCAGCCGGAAGCGGCGGCCGATGATCCAGCAGTTCCGGAAGAGCTTCTTGATCTGGTACGGGTGCGCGTCAGTGCCGATGTCGAAGTCCTTCGGCCGGCGTCCCAGCAGGAGGTCGCGCACACTGCCGCCGACCAGATAGGCCGTGAACTTGTGGTCGCGCAACCGGTAGAGAACCTTGAGGGCTTCGGGATCGATGTTCCGGCGTGAAATGGGGTGATCGGCACGCGGGACAATCACGGGATCAAGCACGAGACCTGATTATAGGGAGATTTGCCGGTTGGGGCCGATTGGGGCCCTGGAGGGGTCGCTCTTCCGCCTTCGCGCAAGGCTTCGGCGGACCGCCGTAGCTTCAGCGGAGGCGGTCACGTCGGCCCAACGGATCGGGTTCACGGCTTGGCCTCCTTCCAGTTGTGGCCGATGCCGACATCGACGGTCAGCGGGACGTCCAACGCCATCGCGTTCGCCATCCGATCCGCCGCCAGTGCCGCCACTTCGTCGGCCTCGTCCTCCGGTGCCTCGAACAGCAGTTCGTCGTGGACCGTGAGAATCATCCGGCTCGGCCGCGCTCGGCCGGTGTTTCGCTGCTCGAGGGCCCGATGCACGTCGATCATGGCCCGCTTGAGGATGTCGGCGGCCGTGCCCTGGATGGGCATGTTGACCGCCTCGCGCTCGGCCGCCGCGCGCACCTGGCCGTTCTTGCTGAGAATCTCCGGGACCAGCCGGCGGCGTCCGGTCATGGTCTTGACGACGCCGGTCGTTCGCGCATCGGCGAGCGTCCGATCGATGAACGCGCGCACGGCCGGGAAGCCGGCGAAGTAGGCATCAATGAACTCTTGCGCCGCCTGCTGCGGCACGCCGATGTCCCGGGCGAGGGTGAAGGCGGTCTTCCCGTAGAGCAAGGCGTAGTTGATGATCTTCGCCCGGCGCCGCAGTTCATGCGGGTCCAGGAGGAGCGATCCACCTGAGGCGCCGAAGACCCGCTCGGCGGTCCGGTCGTGGATGTCGATGCCGGCTCGGAAGGCCTCAATCAGGGCGGCGTCGCCCGACAGGTGCGCCAGCACGCGCAGCTCAATCTGGGAGTAGTCGGCGGAAATCAGGCGGCAGCCCGGCGCCGCGATGAACGCGGCGCGGATCTCGCGGCCGAGCGGCGTCCGGATCGGGATGTTCTGCAGGTTGGGGTCGCTGCTGCTCAGCCGGCCCGTTGCGGCCACGGCCTGATTGAAGGTCGTGTGCACGCGTCCGGTGGCCGGGAGCACGAGCGTGGGCAGCGCGTCGACGTAGGTGCCTTTGAGCTTCTGAATCTCGCGCCACTTCAGCACCAGCGCCGGCAGCTCGTGGGTGAGGGCCAGTTCTTCGAGCACCTCGCGCGCCGTGGACACCACCCGTGTCTTGCCGGTGCGCCGGCCCGGTTGAAGGTTGAGGCGCCCGAACAGGACGTCGGCGAGCTGCTTGGGCGAGTTCACGTTGAACTCGCCCCCCGCGTGCTCGAAGATCCGGCGGCTCAGGGCGTCCAGATCGCGCTGCATGCCCGCGCCCAGCGTGGCGAGCGCCGGTGTGTCGATCTGGATGCCGGCCTGTTCCATGTCGCCGAGCACTTCGATCAGCGGCTGCTCCAGATCGCTGTACACCGCGCGGAGGCCATGCTCCTCGAGCTCGCGCTCGAGATCGCCCCGGAGACTGAGCGGCACGTCGGCCCGTTCCCCGGCGAAGGTGGCCATGACGGCGGGGGGGACCGCATCGAGCGGCACCGCCTTGACGCCCTTGCCCGTGACGTCCACCTCGACCATCGCCCGATAGTTCGTGCGCTCGAGCGCGAGGCTCTCGAGCGCATGACTCGAACGGGTCGCGTCGAGCAGGTAGCTGGCGACCATCGAGTCCAGCCCGATGCCCGCGAGCGGGGTGCCCTGACGTGCGCACGCGATGGTCATGAACTTCAGATCGTGCCCGACCTTCACCAGCGCCTTGTCGGTCAGCAGCGGCCGCAACCGGTCGAAGACGTCGGCCGCCGGCAGATTCGGTGTGTCGAGCAGCCCGGAGTGCGCCAGCGGGATGTAGGCGGCCGTCCCGGGCGCTGCGGAAAACGCCCACCCGATGACGTCCGCCCGCATCGCCGACGAGGACGACGCCACGACCGCGATGCCGAACTCGCCGGCCGCGCGCAGGCGCGCCACGAGGTCATCCACGTCCTCGATGGCGTTGACGACCGTGTAGTTGCGGGCGGACGTCTCGGCAGTGGGGGCAAACTCCTGGACCAGCGTGCGGAAGCCCAGCGACGAGAACAGGGCGAAGCACCGTTCGGGCGACGGGCCCCGATAGCGTGTGGCGTCAGGATCGAAGGCGACCGGCACATCGGTGCGAATCCGGGCGAGCTCGCGGCTCGACCGTGCCGAATCCATGTGACTGACCAGCGCCTCGCGGTAACGCTTCTGCGGCAACGACGCTGCGTTCGCGAGCAACGCGTCGAGCGATCCGTGACTGGCGATCAGCTCACGCGCGCCTTTCTCGCCGATGCCCGGCACGCCCTGGATGTTGTCGATCGTGTCGCCCATGAGCGCGAGCACATCCACGACCTGGTCGGGCCGTACGCCGAGTTTCTCGACCACTCCGGCCGCGTCGTACCAGGTGCCCGGATCGCGGGGATTGAAGACCCGGATGCCGTCGCCGACGAGCTGGAAGAAGTCCTTGTCGCCCGTGACGATCGCCACGTCGAAACCGGCCGCCTGGGCCTGCACGGCCAGCGTGCCGATCACGTCGTCCGCCTCGAAACCCGGCGAGGTCAGGATCGGCACGCCAAGCGCCTCACACGCTTCACGGACGAGCGGAATCTGCTCGGCCAGGTCTGGCGGCATCGGCGCGCGGTTGGCTTTGTAGTCCGCGGCGAGATCGTCCCGGAACGTCGGTCCGGCGAGGTCAAAGGAGGCCGCGATGAATTCCGGCGAGTGATCGGCCACGAGCTTGCGCAGCATCGTCGTGAACCCATAGACCGCATTGGTGGAGCGGCCGTCGGGTCCGGTGAGTCCGCGGATCGCGTGATACGCGCGGTACATCTGCGAACTGCCGTCGATGAGAAACAGGCGAGGCACGTCAGCGCGATACCGGCCCTGCGGGCCGGCGGGACTCGGGGACGCGCAGTATATCATTCGGCCGATGCGTGTTGTGGCGGCGGCGCTGGCCGTCCTCGTGATCGGCCTCGTCACCGCGTGCCGCAATCCCTTCGGCCGGCAGTACGAATACGAAGAACAGATGTATCTCAGCGTGGACGGATCGGCCACCGTCACGATCAACGCGTCGATCCCGGCCCTCGTCGCCCTGCGCGGCCTGCCTCTGGACGCGTCGATGGATCGCACGGCGCTGCGCGATGTGGTCGAGCGTGCCGGGTGCGCCGCGCCGCGCGTCGGCCGGCCGTGGACGCGTCACGGCCGGCGCTTCGCGCAGATTCGCCTGGCGGTCGATGACGTCACGCGTCTCGGGGCATGCGGCCTGCTCGCGTGGTCGTCCTACCGCTTCGAGATCGAGCAGGGCGTGATTCGCTACCGGCAGGCACTCGGCGCGGCGGCCGGCGGTGACCCAGGCCCGGTGAACTGGGAGGGAAGCGAAATCGTCGGCTTCAAGCTGCACCTGCCGAGCCGCATCCTCTTCCACAACGTCAAGCGGCTGGAAGACGGATCGAACGGCGCGCCGGAGCGCGGGAACATCCTGGCCTGGGAGCAGTATCTGACCGATCGGCGGGCCGGCCGGCCGCTGGAAATGGAAGTGCGGATGGATGCGCAGTCCATCCTGTTTCACGCGGTCCGGTTGTTTCTGGGCGCCCTGATCGCCGCCGTGCTCCTCCTGGCGGCCATCGTCTGGTTGGTGATCCGCCGCGGCCGACAACGCGCCTACGGGCCGCCGGCGAGCCGGATGTCCTGAACCTTCTTCTCGCCCTCAGCCACGGCGACAGGGATCGACACCGGGAGCAGTTGCGACAGGAACGCCGGGTCGTACCACTCGCCCGGCTCGACGTCCGTGACGGCCGTGATGCGGTACTCACCGGGGGGGATTGAGCCGAAACTGAACCGGCCGTCGGTGCCTGGTCTCGCCGACGCGATCCGCCGCGACTGCGGCGCCCAGTACTGATTGTTCGACGGGTAGAGGATGATCGTGTAGTCCGCCGTCGGGCGGCCCGTCGTGTCCTGAATCGTTCCCGAGAGTGACTGCGTGTGGTCGGTGAAGACCACCGAGGCGCCCGTGATGCTCTGGTTCGGACCAATCTCGATCGGGAAGTCCAGCGCGTCGCGTCCCGCGATCATGACGGACTTCAGGACCCACGAACCCCCGCCCGGCGTGGGCACTCCTCGCGCCGCGGGCTGATTCCCGCGCGCGCCGGCCGGGATCGACCCCGACAGCACGTACCGGCCGGGGACGACACCCGTAATCTTGAAGTTGCCGCTGGCATCTACTTCGGCCGGTGGCGTGGGGCCGCCGCCGAAGAGCTGCTGGCCGCGCGTCACGAGGGCGACGCGAACGCGCTGCAGATCCATGAGCGGCGGCAGCGCCGCGCCCTGGAATTCGATTCGTCCGGTCACCGTCATGCCTGACTGGAGGTTCAGCGCAATGCCGCTCACCTCCTGGCCGCTCACCGTCACATCCGCGGCGGCCCAGAGAACCTGTGCGATCGCTCCGCGCCCGCCGCGCCCGCCACCGCCGCCTCCCGCGGCGCGCCCAGCCCGTCCCTGCGCCACCGGGGCTTCGGCGACCGCCTCGCGCACCGTGCCGCGGGCGTGCAGTGTGTACTGGCCTGGTGTGACGTTCTGGAAGGTGAACCGGCCCTCCTGATTCACTCGGGCCGTGCTGTTCGGCTGGCCGGGAATGTTCGGGAGCCCGGCGCGATCCGCAGGGATGAGCGCCACCTGGGTGCCCTGCGGGAGCGGACCCATCGTACTCGTCACCGCGCCCGACACGCGGGCCGTGGGCACGAGGTGCAGCTGGAAGTCGACGCCGCTGCGTTCCTCGCTGACGCCAAGCGTCACCGTCGCCGCTGCCGAGGGCGAGGGTGTGCCCGGGAAGTACACGGGCGCATACGTCAGCGCCTGCTCGTCCTCGACCTGGGCGAGTTGTTCCTGCAGTTGTTCGAGGACCACGCCGCCGCGGCCGCCCCGCCCGCCAAACTCCGCGCCCGCGCCACCGAGGCGGAACCCACCGCCGCCCCCGCGGGGGCTGAGTCCTTCCGCGGACACCTGGGCTGCGAGCGCATCGATCTGCGCGGAGAGGACCTGGCGGATATCACCCAGGTTCATGTTGCGCGGCGCCGCGCTGACCATGTACTCGCCGGGCTGGAGCTGAAAGATCCGGTAGACGCCGCGGTCGTCGGTCTGGTCCTGGCCGGCCTGCTGCAGCGTCTTCTCGCCGGTCTGCATCTGGAAGCGCAGGGCGCGCACGGTCGTGCCTGGCGACGGTTCCCCGTGTTCGTCCACGACGACGCCGGTGAGGACGCCGCCGCGCGGAATCTCGATCGTGATCTTCTCCATTCGCTGCCCTTCAGCGAGCTGGATAGGGGTGCCGGGCCGACCCGGACGCTTGGCCCCATAGGTCATGTTCACGTAGCCCGGTTTGGATACCGCCAGACTGAACCGGCCCGGCGGCAGGGCCTCGAAGACGAACCCGCCCTGATCGTCGGTCACGGCCGAGCGGCTGCCGCGCAGGTCCCCTCCGGTGAGGTTCACGCGCGCGCGACGGACCGGCGTCCCGGCGCCACCGAGCATCACCGTGCCGCTGATGCGTCCCGTACCGACCGCGGGTGCCCGGTCGCGAGCCGGCGCTTGAGTCCCCCGGGCGGCGCCGCCCCCGCCCCGACCTCCCCCCTGGCCCTGCTCCTGGGCGAAGGTGACGGCCGTGGCCCCGGCGGGCGACTGCGGGAGGGCGGTGAACGCGGTCAAGGCGACGGCGCCGGCCGCGGCTGACAGCGCGACGGAAGACATTCGTGAGCGCATAGGGGCTGCCTGTATTGGACTCGGGAACGCTCTACGGGTTACGTCGGAACCGGCCCGGAAGTTTAGGGCAGGACCATTTTGTCAGCGCCGGGGTCAGCGGAGGGCGTCGGCGTCCAACCTGAGATTGTTCCGGACTTCCAGGGTGCCAATGACCCGGGCTCTCGAGTTGGCCAGGCTGCGCTCGGCCTCGTTGCTCACCACCCCTTCGAGCGTCACCCGGCTGTTCTCGACAATGATGTGGATGGGGGGACGCGACATCTGTCCGTAGTGCCAGAACAGCGGATGGTTGTAGATCGCCTCCGCGATGCGGACTCGCAGATCCTGATCGAGCGGCGAGAGGGGAAGGACACCGATCTGGTTGGCGATTTCACTCACGCCCTGCACCTTCGCGACCCGCGCGACGATTTCATTCTTCTTAATCTGGTGCGTCACCCGGCCGCTCAGCGTGACCTTGCCTTCCAGCACGTTGAGGTCGATGTGGTCGAAGATCGTGTACTGGGCGTAGCTGCGAATCGCGGCGGCCACGCGTTCGCCCAGCTGCCGGTCGGACAACTGAGCTCCGGCCTGGCCTGGCCACCCTCCCACCAGCATCAGGGCGGCAGCAACCGTGAGAGCAATCCTGAGCATTCTGGCCTTCGATCTCTGCGTTTCTACCGCCTCAGTCAGCAAAGACGGTACCAAGCCGCCGGGAGCATGTCGATCCCATCGACCTCACCGGACACGCGCGGGCACGTACCCGGGCGCGGACAGAACCGCCACCGACTTCCCCTGGGCGCTACATCGCGACGATCGTAAGAATGCCGAGTGCGATGAGGATAACCTGCCGGACGGCATTCTGGTCAAGGTGGCCCCGATGCAGGTTCGGGATGAGATCCGCCATCGCGACATACAGGAAATTGCCGGCCGCGAACGCCAGGACGTAGGGCACGATCGTCGGGGCGTGCGCGCCCGAGAGCAGCATCAGGGCCGCGCCGAGAAGGCCCCCGCCGGCCGAGGCCGCGTTCAGCAGGAGCGCGCGGGATCGGGGCAGGCCCGACGCCAGCAGAATCGCGAAATCCCCCGCTTCCTGCGGGATTTCGTGGGCAATCACGGCCAGGGCGGCTGCGAAGCCGAGTTCGGGCGAGGTCAGCACCGCGGCCGCGATGACCGCGCCGTCCACGAAGGTGTGGACCGCATCGCCGACCACGACGAGGGTCGCGGTGCTGCGATGGACCGCGCACGTGCCTTCGTCGTGGCAATGGCGCCAGAGGACGAGCTTCTCGAGCACGAAGAACGTCAGGATCCCGGCGAGGAGCGACCCCAACGCCTGTGGCGGGGCGAGGGCCGCGAGGGCCTGGGGCACGAGGCCGAGCAGTGCCACGCCCAGCAGCGTGCCGACGGCATACGACACGAACCAGGGCACCGCCTTCGCGCGGACGTCCTGATGGAAGAGCAGCAGCGTCGAGGCGACGAGCAGGCCGCCCGCGCTGCCGACAATCGACAGGCCGAGCGCAACCGGCCAGATGAGCACGGCGAGATCCTATAGCAGGCGACGGACGGCATCCGCGGCCGCGTCAGGGCACGTCCGGTGACGCCGGGTCTGAACCGCGCGCCTTTCTCGCCTCGTAATAGGTCCGTCCGCCGGCCGTGGCCAGCGTGCGCACGGCTCTGCCGCCCGCTGCCGTGAGCAACGCGAGCACCTCGTCGTCGGTGATCGCGGGCCGTTCGGCGCCGCCGGCCTCACGCGGCGGCTTGATGCCTTCGATCACAATCGTCCGGCCTCCGGGGCGCAGTACGCGCATGGCCTCGTTCATGCCTCCGGCCCGCTCGATCGCTGTGAGCGCGCCGAGACCCACAGCGATCACGACGACGTCGTTGCTGCCGGCTGAGACGGGCAACGACGTTGGCGAGCCGTCGGAGAACTCGACCAGCGCGCCGGCTCGGGCGGCTGCGGCGTCCACCCGGCCGCGCTCTTCCGGCCGATCGACGACCAGCGTCTGACCGTTGAGGCCAGTGACGAGCGCCAGCTGCGCCGCCAGGTCGGCATCCGCGGACCCCACGACGACCACCTCGTCGCCGCTCTTGACGCCTACCATCGCGAGCGGCGTCTGGTATGGCGAGAGACCTTTGCGAAACCAGTGCAACATGGGCGTTTTTTTTCCGGCACCAGCCGCGATCGGGACCGCGCGCGGCGGCCGGAACCCGGGGAAACTCGAATGATATAGTTTTGGCCCGTGACCAAGGGGCTCTCGATTTCTTCCGCCGAAGGCAAGCTCGGCATTCTTCTCGTCGGCCTGGGGGCCGTCAGCACGACGACGATTGCCGGCGTCATGGCCATCCGCAAGGGCCTCGCCAAGCCGATTGGGGCCCTGACGCAGATGGGTACCGTCCGTCTGGGTAAGCGCACGGAGGGACGAGCGCCGGCCATCAAGGATTTCGTGCCGCTGTCCGAGCTGAACGACCTCGTCTTTGGCGGCTGGGACATCTTCGAAGACAACTGCTACGAGGCGGCCCGGACCGCGGGCGTGCTCGACAGCGCCACGCTCGACCAGATCAAGGACGAGCTCTCGGCCGTCGTCCCGATGCCCGCGGTGTTCGACCGGCACTACGTGAAGCGGCTGGACGGACCGAATCTCAAGAAGGGGCGCAACAAGAAGGACCTGGCCGAGCAGCTGATCGACGACATGCGCCGCTTCAAGTCGGCGCACCAGCTCGATCGGCTCGTGATGGTCTGGTGTGGCAGCACGGAGATCTTCATGCAGCCGACGGCGGCGCATCAGTCGATGGCGGCGTTCGAGCAGGCGCTCGAAACCTCGGACCCGTCCATTCCGTCCAGCATGATTTACGCCTATGCCGCCATTCGCGAAGGCATCCCGTACGCCAATGCCGCGCCCAATCTGAGCGCTGACATTCCGGCCCTGCTGCAGCTCGCGCAGGACTCCGGCAGCCCGGTGGCGGGGAAGGATCTGAAGACCGGCCAGACGCTGATGAAGACGATGATCGCGCCCGGGCTGAAAGCGCGGCTGCTCGGCGTGCAGGGCTGGTACTCGACGAACATCCTCGGCAACCGCGACGGCGAAGTGCTCGACGATCCGGAATCCTTCAAGACGAAGGAGGAGAGCAAGAAGTCCGTCTTGGACTACATCCTGCAGCCGAGTCTGTACCCCGACCTCTACAGCGACATTCACCATGTCGTCCGCATCAACTACTACCCGCCGCGGGGGGACAACAAAGAAGGCTGGGACAACATCGATCTGGTGGGCTGGCTCGGCTATCCGATGCAGCTCAAGATCAACTTCCTCTGCCGTGACAGCATTCTCGCGGCGCCGATCGTGCTCGACGTGGCGCTGTTCCTCGACCTCGCGAAGCGCGCCGGCCTGTCGGGCATCCAGGAATGGCTGTCGTTCTACTTCAAGAGCCCGATGCACGCGCCCGAGCTGTATCCGGAGCACGACCTGTTCATCCAGCTCATGAAGCTCAAGAACACGCTCCGCTACATGCGGGGTGAGGAGCTCATCACACATCTGGGGCGCGAGTACTACGACTGACGCGGGATCGACGAAATCATTCATGCGCCGCTACCAACCAGCCCTGCTCGGCGGACTCTTCATCGGTGTCCTGTCGTCGCTGCCCGTCGTCGGCGCCTGCTGCTGCCTCTGGGTGATTGCGGGCGGAGTCCTGACGGCGTACCTGCAGCAGCAGAGCCGGGCTGAGCCGGTGGAGGCGGGCGAGGCCGCCCTCGGCGGGCTCCTGGCGGGGTTCGTCGGTGCGCTGATCAGCCTTGCGGTGACGGCCGTCCTCGCGCTCTCGGGCGGCATGGAAGCGCAGTTGCGCAGCCTCATCGACAGCATGCAGATCCCGCTCGAAGTCCGCGACCGAATGGACGGCTTCGTCCAGGGACCGGCGCTGATCCTGCTGATGGCGACGGTCACGCTGCCCGTGTATGCCGTCCTCGGCCTGCTCGGCGGGCTGCTGGGTTCGGCGATCTTCCGAAAAAAGACGCCCCCGGCCGGTCCCATCGCGCCCGCGCCGGTACCGACAGACGCGGCCCCGCGAGATCACTGAGGACGCCACGATGACTGACCGCCAGACGGGTCCCGAGATCAATGCCCTGCTCAACGAGTCGCGGGTGTTTCCACCGTCGCAGGCCTGGCGCGATGCCGCGCTGGTGAGAGATCCCGAGGTCTACGCGCGCGCCGCTGCCGATCCCGAGGCCTTCTGGGCCGGCTTCGCACGCGAACTGGACTGGATGCAGCCCTGGACCCAGGTGCTGGACTGGAAGCCGCCGCACGCGAAGTGGTTCGTAGGCGGTCGTCTGAACATCAGCGCCAACTGTCTGGATCGCCACGTACGCACCGCACGCCGCAACAAGGCCGCGATCATCTGGGAGGGTGAGCCCGGCGATCGGCGCACGTTGACCTACTTCGATCTGCTGCGGGACGTCAGCCAGTTCGCCAACGTGCTGAAGTCGCTCGGCGTGAAGAAGGGCGACCGCGTGGCCCTCTACATGCCGATGATTCCCGAGCTGGCCATCGCGATGCTCGCCTGCGCCCGGATTGGCGCGGTGCACAGCGTCGTGTTCGGCGGCTTCAGTGCCGAATCGCTGCGCGATCGCATCAACGACCAGGAGGCCAGCGTCCTGGTCACCGCCGATGGCGGCTACCGCCGCGGCCAGATCGTGCCGCTGAAGCAGATGGCCGATCAGGCGCTCCTAGAAACGCCGACGATCAATCACGTCGTCGTCGTCCAGCGACGGCCAGGCGATCTGCCGCCGGCGGACATGCAGCAGGGGCGCGACCAGTGGTACCACGAGCTCATGGCGCACGCCGCCAGCTCGTGTCCCCCCGAGTCCATGGACGCGGAAGACCTGCTCTACATCCTCTACACGTCCGGAACCACCGGCAAACCCAAGGGGATCGTGCACACCACCGCCGGGTACCTGGTCGGCGCCTATGCGACGACACGCTGGGTCTTCGACCTGCGCGACGAGGATGTGTTCTGGTGTACGGCCGATCTGGGATGGGTCACCGGCCACACCTACGTGGTCTACGGACCGCTGGCCAACGGCGCCACCGTCGTGATGTACGAAGGCGCGCCCGACTGGCCCGAGAAAGATCGTTTCTGGCAGCTCATCGAACGCTACGGCGTGACGATCCTCTACACCGCACCGACCGCGATTCGCGCGTTCATGCGATGGGGCACCGAATGGCCCGCGAAGCGCGACCTGGCCAGCCTCCGCCTCCTCGGCTCGGTGGGCGAGCCGATCAATCCTGAGGCGTGGATGTGGTACCACGAGCACATCGGTCGAGGACGCTGCCCGATCGTCGACACGTGGTGGCAGACCGAGACGGGGCACATTCTCATTACGCCCCTGGCCGGGTTGACGTCGCTCAAACCAGGATCGGCGACGAAGCCGTTCCCCGGCATTTCGCCCGAGATCCGCACGGCCTCAGGTGAACGCGTCACCACCGGCGGAGGACTGCTCGCCCTGACCCGGCCCTGGCCCGGCATGCTGCGGGGGATCTACGGCGATCCGCAGCGCTACGTGCAGCAGTACTTCAGCAAATGGGCCGACGGCGTGTACTTCACGGGCGACGGCGCCAGGGTGGATCAGGACGGCGACTACTGGTTCCTGGGTCGCGTGGACGACGTGCTGAATGTCGCGGGTCACCGCATTGGCACGATGGAGGTCGAGAGCGCGCTCGTCGATCACCCGAAGGTCGCCGAGGCGGCCGTCGTCGGCCGGCCGCACGAGATCAAGGGTCAGTCGATTGCCGCGTTCGTGACGGTCAAGGAGGGCATCAAGGCGACGCCCGCCCTGATGGACGAACTGAAGGCGCACGTCGTCCAGAAAATTGGCGCGATCGCCCGTCCGGACCAGATTCTGTTCGCGGCTGACTTGCCGAAGACCCGCTCGGGCAAGATCATGCGCCGGCTCCTCAGGGACATTGCCGAGGGCAAGGCGCTCGGCGACACGACGACCCTGGCCGATCCCAACGTCGTCGCCCGTCTGAAGGGCGAATACGAGGCGATCGAGAGCTGAGATAGGGTTCCAGGGTTCGAGGGTTCCCCAATATGCCGTCCTTTCGGTCGGTTCTCGCGTCCAATACACGTTCGGCGGAACAGACGACTCCGTACAGGCGTAAGTGAACCCTGGAACCTAGCCATGGCCCTTATCGAGACCGTCGACCTCTGGAAGACCTACGAAATGGGCACCGAGCAGGTCCATGCGCTGCGCGGCGTCTCGATTCAGCTCGAGCGCGGCGAGTACGTGGCCATCATGGGGCCGTCGGGGTCGGGCAAGTCCACGCTCATGAATCTCATCGGCTGTCTGGACACGCCGTCGAAAGGCACCTACCTGCTGAACGGCAAGCAGGTGAGCACGATGAATGACGACGAGCTGGCGCGGATCCGGAACGAGGAAATCGGGTTCGTGTTCCAGACGTTCAATCTGCTGCCGCGGGCGACCGCGCTGCACAACGTGGAACTGCCGCTGATTTACGCGGGCATGGGCGCCAAGGCCAGACTCGACCAGGCGACCGAGGCGCTGAACCGCGTCGAGCTCAGCGACCGCAAGACGCACCGGCCCAACCAGCTCTCGGGCGGCCAGCGTCAACGCGTCGCGATCGCGAGGGCGCTCGTCAACAACCCGTCCATCCTGCTCGCGGACGAGCCGACGGGAAACCTCGACTCGAAGACCGGCGTCGAGATCATGGGGCTGTTTGCCCACCTGCACGACGCCGGGAACACGATCGTTCTCGTGACGCACGAGGCGGATGTCGCCGCCTACGCCCATCGCACGATTCACATCCGCGACGGACAGGTCGAGAAGGACGTCCGGCGCGCGGCCTGACGGCAAATCCCGGCTGGCGCACGATGGCTCAAGGCATCGTGTGACCGGCGTGACCAGTGGTCCCGGTGGTCCCGCTGGGCCAGATGACATCCGCATGTTCCACATCCGCCCGGACGGGCCCGACGGCAGCCGGACCCGAAGGAACGCCTGAAAAGAGACCGGCTGGCGGCCATGCGTGGCCCGCAGGGCCACCGGAACGGCGTAGGTGGTGGCCTGAGCCGCCAGCGCGGCCTCGAACCCGCGCCAGCTCCCAAGCGGCCGTGCCACGCCCAGTGTCAGTGCCACCAGCGTGCTGGTCGGCTCCTCGCCATGATGACCGTCAGGCACCCCCTGCGTGATCAGGATCCCGGACTCCACCTGCTGGATTTCGAGGCGTCCCGACACACCGTACGCGGCGTCCTCGCGCGTGTACTCCGCGAAGGCGCCCTGCTGGCGCGTGTCGTGCGCCGTGGTGATGCCGTAACCCGCGGTGAAGGCGCGAAGGCCCGATTGCGCCGACCTCCAGGAGACCGACGCCGTACTGCGATGTGCGTCGCCTGGCACGAGATCCTCAGGTTCACGGAGCAGGCCGGTTGACAGCTGCACCACCCATCCCCCGACGGGCGAAACCAGACCCGGCCCGCCACTGAATCCATCGGGCCGAGATCGAGATCCCATCGATGTTCATCCGGCTCGCGGCCGTTGAACAGCGAGCCCTCAATCGTCCACCGGCCGTGCTCGACGGCGGCCGTGACCACACCGAAGCTGATGTGGGTCGAGTCGAACGTGTGATGCCCGAGCGGCGCCAGTGGGAGACCGACGGCTGACGCCCGGTGCATGAACGCCACCGGACCGAGCGTTGGCTCTCCGGCCGGTCCGCCGGCGACGACCAGCGAGGTCGCCCCGCCAAACGTGCCCCTCCAGGAGGCCGACAACTGCATCAGCAGATCATGGGGATGCTGCCGGTCGACCAGAGGGCGGCCGTCGAGTGACTCGCCGACCTGAAAGAGCTCACGGTATCCGTCCTGGCCAACCGTGGCGGGATCCAGACTCAGCATCGCGTTCAGGCCGAACTCGTGCCGGTCCTGTCCGCGCATCAGCATGCCCATCCACCAGTTGGGCACGACGAACTCCGTGCCCCCTCTGGCGCCGCCCTGGTGATTGAGCAATCCGTAGACGACCCCATCTGCATGAGATGCCAGCTCGAGTCGGCCGCGGCCGGGGGCAGTTGGTGGCCAACTGGCGCCGCCGGCTCCTGCGGCTGCGCCCAGGCGGCGTGGCACCAGAGCGTGACGACCGCCGTTGCGGCGCATACGGGTGCGAAATCCATGTCTTCTCCTCGTCAGTCGGCACACACACCACGACTCACGGTCGTGGACACGACGCGGGGGAAGACGGATCAGATCCTGAGAGGTGTGGGTAGGTCGGCGCGACCGGGGGATCGGATGAAGCCACCCGTGCGCCAGGCATGTGCCGCGCGGCCAGCGTTCGGGGCCGCTGGCGCCAGGAATGCAGCCATCGCGACATCCACCGCTGGAGCGCTGCGTTCAACGGTCAGGGCGGCGAGCGGAGCGTGGTTGGCGCAGTCGTGGGTGTCCGACAGGGTTGGGCCGGCTGTGGCGTCCTGATGACAGCCCAGCCCGGCCGCCGGCCGGCTGGCGTCGTCGCACGAGAACCAGCACTCGGTGTGCAGGCCCTGGACGGCCGTGAACGTCGCCAGCGCGACGGTGAGGAGAAATCGGGTCGTCACAAACCGCCTGCCCGCAGTGTACCTGATGCCTCCGTATACTAATCCGCCATGTTCGTGGCGCTCCTGCGTGCGGTCAACGTCGGTGGACGCCGGTCTGTCGCGATGAGGGACTTGCGCGACGCGGCGTCGTCGCTGGGGCTCAGCGACGTGCGCACCGTGGTCTTGATTTGAACAACATTGTTGGTTTAAAGTCCAGTGTCATGGCGACTGAGCCGCTGGCGCTCGGCGAGTTCGAACAAATGGTGCTGCTGGCCGTGCTGTGCGTGGCCCAGGCAGGCGACGATGCCTATGGCGTCACCGTCCACACGGAACTGGAGCGACGGACGACGCGACGTGTCGCGCGCGGCGCCGTGTATATGACGCTCGACCGGCTCGAGAAGAAGGACCTCCTTTCCTCATTCCTCACGGATCCGACGCCGGAACGCGGAGGTCGGGCCAAACGGTGCTACACGGTCCCCCCCCCCGCACTCGCCGCGCTGCGCGCATCACGCCGCGCGCTGCTGCGACTCTGGGAAGGCCTCGAGCGGGCGTAGGGTCGAAGCGCTCGTCCACGGTTCCACGTTCAGGCGGTTACGGGGGATGCCCATGTTGAAACTGCTGGCTTGGCTCACGGGCGCCGCGTTGGGCGACGCCATTGCCGGCGACCTCGAGGAGGAACGCCGCCGTCGCGCGGTCCGGTCGGGTGGCGCCGCCCGGCTCTGGTTCTGGCTGGCCACGCTCGCGGTCATTGCGTTCTTCGCGCTGCGCCACGCTACGGCGTTCGCCAGTCGCGTGGTTCAGAACGCCTTCCGGTTTTTCGGAGGCGCGCCTGGACGTGACGTGCGCCAGACCCTTCGCGCCGTTCGTCGCACTCCCTGGTACTCGATGACAGTCATCGGTGTCGTCGCGATCACGATGGCGCTAGCGTCGACCGTCTTCGCCGTCGTCGACGGCGTGCTCTTCAAGCCGCTGCCTTATCGCGACGCGGACCGGCTGTTTGTGGTGCAGCCGGGCTTTCAGGATCCGAGCGTGCGAGGAACGCCGAGTGTGAGTGTGCGTGAGCTCGCGGCGTGGCAGGCGGCGATGCCTGAGGTGCCGTTCACCGGTTTTGCAACCAGTGCCAGTGCACTCGTCGAGGGACCAAACGAGGCAGGACTGGGTCTCGCCATGGTGCAACCCGGATTCTTTCAGGTCGTGGGCGTTCATCCGTCGATCGGTGGTTTCAGTCAGACCGATTTCACCGAGGCCAGCGGTCCCCCGCCAACGGTCGTCAGCATCGTGATCAGCTTCGAGTTCTGGCAGCGGCGCTTCGGAGGCGACCCCTCCGTGATCGGCCGGGAGATCGACGCGGACCCGCGCATCGGACGATTCCGCGTCGCTGGTGTCATGCCGGCCGGATTCGTTCTGCCCAGCCGGGCGAAGGCGCACGTCCTGGTGCCGGGGTTCGGACCCATGAACAGTCCGACGCAGCGTTCCCTGTTGGTCCTGGCCCGCTTGCCCAAGGGCGTCGGCGCAGACGCCTTTCGCGATCGGCTCGAGATCCTGATGGGCCAACTGGCCGAGGGTCAGACGCTGGCGCCGGACGGCCGACGATTCCTCGGACCGTTCGATAGGGCGACGGTCCTCCCGTTGGCCGAGCGCATGACCGAGCAGACCGCGCCGCTCTTCCGCGCACTGTTTGCGGCCACCGCGGCCTTCGTGCTCATCGCCTGTTTGAACGTGACCGGCCTGGCGGTCGCGCGCACGCTGGATCGCAGTCGGGATTTCGCGCTGCGCCGAGCCATTGGCGCCCGCTCGATCGATATTGCCCGCGATCTGATCCTCGAACATGCCTTGCTGTTCGGTGTCGGCACCGCCGTTGGCGTCGCGCTCTCGTTCCCTGTGCTTTCTATCACGCTGTCGTTACTGCCCGCCGAGTTGCACCTGCTCAAGGCGCCCGACGTGGATTTGCGCGTTCTCGCCTTCGCGGCCGTTGCGATGGGGGCCAGCATGCTCCTGTCGTCCCTCTGGCCCATCCGGCGCGCGCTGGACGCCAGCGTGTGGTCGCTCGGCCTCGCCGGCAGCACGGCCCCGGAGCGCAATCGAAAGCTGGGCCGGTTTTCGGTTGTGGTCGGTCAGATTGCCGGCGCAATTGGTCTTGTTGTAGCAGGCGGCCAGCTCGTCGGCAGCCAGATGGGAGTGTG
>CAZFAT010000156.1:0-23808 GCA_964517075.1 uncultured Solibacteraceae bacterium | reverse complement strand
GCTCGGGAACGGTGTCGGGCGTGTAGTCCGTGCCCTTGCAGTGGACGTCGGGCCTGAGCAGCCTGAGCAAGCGCTCCACCGTGCGATCGGGAAACAGCACGACGTAGTCCACGGCCCCGAATGCCGCCACCAGTTCGGCGCGATCCGCGGCCGGCATGATGGGCCGTCCGCTCCCCTTCAACGCCCGCACCGACTCGTCGTCATTGACGGCCACGACCAGTCGATTGGCCTCCCGGCTGGCGCCGTCGAGATAGCGCGCGTGGCCCACGTGGAGGACGTCGAAGCAGCCGTTGGCGAACGCGATGGCACGCCCCGCGCGCCGATCCTCCGCGATCAGCTCGACCAGCTCAGTTTCGGTGACGACGCGGCCCATGGGTGAGGCTGCTCGAGCTGGACACCGCGCTGAGCAGCTCAGCCGCGGTCACGGTCGCGGTGCCGCGCTTCATGACGACGATCCCCCCGGCGTAGTTGGCCAGTCGCGCGGCATCGCGGAACGACCCGCCCGCCGCCAAGGCGAGGGCAAAGGTGGCAATGACGGTGTCGCCGGCGCCCGTCACATCGGCCACTTCGTCGGACCCGACGATGGGGATGCGATCGGTGGGCCGGTCCGGCTCGAAGAGGGCCATGCCGCGGCTGCCCCTCGTGATGAGCACGGCCTGGCACCCGAGGCGCTCGAGGAGCGTCCGTCCGGCACGTTCGAGCGCCTCGGGGTTGTCGCCGATGCGCACGCCCAGGAGCGCCTCGACCTCCGATTCGTTTGGAGTGCAGGCGGTCATGCCATCGAAGCCGGTCAGACCGTAGCGCGAATCGACGAGCACGATCGGCGGCCGCGCGCCGCTGGCCGCGAGGACGCGGCGCCAACCCTCTGGTGTGATGAGTCCCCCGCCGTAGTCGGAGACGATCACGACATCCGCGCGCGGCAGCGCGCGGGCGAAGCGCGCTTCGAACCGCCGGACCGCCGCGGGTGTCAGCGGGCCGCCGGCACGATCGATGCGAACCACCTGCTGCTTGGCCGAGTGCACACCGCCGGCCAGAATGCGCGTCTTCACCGGCGTGACGTAGCCGGCGGACCTGATGATTCCGCGAACGTCTGTCGGCCGCGGCAGCGCGCGCAGGAGCCGCGTGCCCACGGTGTCGCGCCCGACCAGCCCCACGGCGGTCACGCGGGCGCCAAGCGCGGCGGCGTTGCTGGCCGCGTTCCCGGCGCCGCCGGGCACGACCTCGCTGGCGCTGTAGCCGAGGATGAGCACCGGCGCCTCGCGCGAGACGCGATCGATGCGGCCGTAAATGAACTCGTCGGCGATGAAGTCGCCGACGACGAGGGCGCGGAGGCGGGAGAACCGCTGGATGATGCGGCGGTAGGGTGCGGCAGGCGTCATGCCCGCTCCACCTGAGGCGGCATCCCGCCCAGGATCCAGGACGTGGCCTCCATGAGATCGGCGGCAATATATGCCGCGCCGGGAACACGTCCACCGTGCGCCCGCACGACGTCCTCGCCATAGCCTGTCCGCACGAGCACGCCGCGCGCACCGGCGTTCGCGGCCATCTCCACGTCCGCCAGCTTGTCGCCAACGACGAAGGACCGCGCCAGGTCGATCGCAAACCGCGCGCCCGCCTGCTGCAGCATCCCGGTGCGGGGCTTGCGGCAGGTGCAGTCGACGCGGAGCGCGTCGATGTCCGCCTTCGGATGATGGGGGCAGAAGAACCAGCCGTCGACGCGCGCGCCGCCCGCGGCGAGGACCTGCCCCATGCGCTCGTGCAGGTCGAGCACGAACGGCTCGCCGTAATAGCCCAGACCGATGCCCCCCTGATTCGTCGTCACGAAGACCAGAAATCCCGCACGGTTCAGCAGCCGAACGGCCTCGACGGTGTACGGGAACCACCGCAAGTCCTCCAGCCGGCCGAGATAGCCGACGTCGTAAATCATCGTACCGTCGCGATCCAGGAACACGGCGGGCTGCACGGGCTAGGGTCTCACGCTCAGCCGCGCCGACACGGCCGCATAGACGTCATCGACGGTGACGCGCGTCATGCAGCGATGATCGATGGGGCAATCGCGCAGCATGCAGGGGCGGCAGAACACGTCGGCGTGGAGAACGGCCTGATCGCCGAGCGGCCGGGTCCGCCGCTCGTCAGTCGGCCCGAACACGGCCACGACGGGACGGCCGAGCGCCGCCGCGACGTGCATCGCGCCCGAGTCGTTGGAGAGGAAGACGGTCATGCGGGCGATGAGTCCGATCAGGGCGCCGAGGCTCGTGCGGCCCGCCAGATTGACGAGGCGCCCGGCCGCGCCCGGCGCGTGCAGGCGAAGCCAGGATTCTATCGCACGGGCCGCATCGCGATCGTGCGTCGCCCCGACGAGCACGACCGTGGCGCCGTCCCGTTCGATCAGCCGCGCGGCGACAGCCGCCATCCGTTCCGGCGGCCACTGTTTCGCCTGGCCGTACGCCGCCCCCGGAGCCATGCCGACGAATGGACCATCGCCCGGCGCGGCGGCGACGAGCGGCTCCGCCTGCGCGCGGCTGGCGGCGGTGGGCGCGATGCGGGGCAGCTCGTCCGCGGGCGACAGGCCCAGTCCCAGGGTCAGATCGCGGTAGTACTCCGCCTGATGACGCCGGCGCCAGCCTCGAGGGGGCCGGGCACGACGCGTGAGCAGCCACTTGCGCTCTGACGTCGCATAGCCCCAGCGCTCGGGAATGCGCGCGCGCCACGCCTGCCAGGCCGATCCAAACGAGTTCGGAAAGAGCACCGCCACGTCGAACCGGCCCGCGCGCAGAGCCGCGATCGCGGCTCGCGACCCTCCCGGCAACTCGATCACCTCATCCGGCGCGGCGTCGGTCTCTTCACGAAACACAGCGGACACGCCCGGCGCGGCCGCCATGGTCAGATGCGCGTCGGCGAAGTGCCGTCGCACGGCGGACAGCGCCGGCAGCGCCAGCACCGCGTCGCCCAGCCAGTTGGGCGGGCGCACCACCACGCGACGACGGCCGCCTGCAGCCGCCATCAGTCGAGGGGGTCCCGCTCATCGAGGAGCGGGTCCAGTGTGGCGGCCGGCCGGAGGTCCGTCGAGGGGTCGTCGCGCCAGCGCCGGTGCATCCAGAGCCAGTAGTGCGGATGGCGGCGGACGTACATCTCCAGGACGTCGGTGCAGCGTTGCGTCAGCACCTGCACGGGATCCGCGCACCCGGCGTGTGGCAGCTCGACCGGATGCTCGTAGATGAGCCGGTAGCGGCCGTCGAGGAGCGGCAGCGCGAACGCCGGCACGAGTGGTGCGCCGGTCCGGAGCGCAAGGGTGGCGAGGGCCGAGGTCGTGGCCACGGGACGCCCGAAGAAATCGACAGTGACCGCGGCGGCGCCGTGCACGTGTTGATCGATCAGGATGCCGACACACTCGTTGGCGCGAAGCGCGCGCAGGACGCGCCGCAGGCCGCCTTGGCGGTAAATGACGCCGTTGCCGGTGCGGCGGCGAATCTGCTCCAGCAGACGATGGAGGTGCGGATTGTCGAGCGCGCGCGCCATCACCGACATCTGGGGCAGCACGAGCGCGTGGCCGAGAGCCTGCAGCTCCCAGTAGCCGAAGTGCCCGGAGAAGATGATGACGCCGCGGCCGGCGGCCAGCGCGGCGCGGATGCGATCCTCGCCGTCGAACTCCACCCGCGCGCGCATCGCGGGCGGGTCGAGCGCGCTGAACTTGAGCACGGCCGCCACGAGCTGGCCGAAATGCACGAACGTCTGGCGCGCGATGGTCCGGCATTCCGCCGCGGTGCGCACGGGGAAGGCGGCGCGCAACTGGGCAATGGCGAGCCGCCGGTGGCGCCCGTCCAGGTAGTAGAAGAACACCCCGATGGCCGTCCCCACCGCGCGCCAGGCCGCGTCGGGCAGCAACTGACTGAGGGCCCGCACGGCGAGCACCAGTTCGTACTCCAACCGGTGGCGCACGGCGGTCAGGGTCACGCCCGCGCCTTCCGCAGCCGCGTCTGCAGCCACTCGGCAAAGACCCCGGCGGGCTCGATCGTCACGTCGAGCGGCACGGCGGCGACCCGCACGGGCAACGGGCGGAGCGGCAGCAACCGCACCGCGTCCTTCGTCGTCGTCAGCACGCCGACCGCGCCGGTGCGCGCGACCACAGCGGCCACCCCCGCCAGATCGCGTTGTCGATACCGGTGATGGTCGCCAAATGCGGCCGTGTGGACGACGTCCCAGCCGGCACCACGCAGAGCTTGCGCGAAGCGATCCGGCTCGGCAATGCCGGCGAGCGCGACGACGGGCCCTCGGCCGTCGGGCCACGCACGTTCAGGCTCCACCGCGACGGGTGCGCCCAGCGAACGGCGCAGGACGAACACCGCCGGCATCGCAGGTCGCGCGGCGTCTGCAATGGCCTGGCGAATCGCTGGATCGTCGGCACCGTCGATGATGACGGCATCCGCGCGCGCGAGGGTCTTCACGGAGGATCGCAGTCGACCGAACGGCAGCCGCCGATCGCGCAGATCGGCCGGCGCGACAATCACGATGTCCACGTCGCGCGCGAGCGACGTGTGCTGAAATCCGTCATCGAGCACGTGGACGCTCGCGCCCAGCCTCGTCTCGGCGAGCCGGGCGGCCATGGCGCGGACCTCGCAGACCAGAACGGCCGCACCAGGCAGCATCCGCGCCAGCATGAGCGGCTCGTCGCCGCTTCGATCGAGATCGGCCAGCCGGCGCCGGCCGTCGCTGACGATGACGACGCCATCCTCGCGGCGGCGGCGGCCGTAGCCGCGGCTCAGGATGGCAGGCCGCTCGCCGGCGGCCAGCAGCTGGCGGGTGACGAGCGCCACCACGGGTGTCTTTCCCCGGCCGCCCATGGCCAGATTGCCCACGCTGATCACCGGAACACCGCGGGCCGCGCCTCGCCGGGCGGGCTGAACGGCTGTGCCCATCAGGACTGGCGCCGGAACGGCCGCACGACGCCGCGGCTGCCCGGCGGGGGAAAGACCTCGGTAATGGCCGCGAGCGTCCGCGGCTTCGCGCCGCGATTCGCCTCGACCAACGCGCGCGCGGCGGCGCCCAGGCGCGCGCGCTCGACCGGATCGCCAATGAGCCGGACCACGACGGTGGTCAGCTCGCCGGGCGTGGTCACGCGGACGGCGGCTTGACTGGCCAGGAACGTCTCGGCAATCTCGGCGAAGTTCTCCATGTGGGGCCCGAACACGATCGGCTTGCCGTGGACGGCCGGCTCGAGGATGTTGTGGCCGCCCTGGGCGACCAGGCTGCCGCCCACGAAGACGACGGTCGCGATCTGAAAGAGCGGCGCCAGCTCGCCAATGGTGTCGAGGATGACGACGTCGGCGCGCGGCTCGGCGTCGACCGCGAGATGGGTGCGGCGCATCACGCGGAACCCTTCGGCCTGCGCCAGCGTCTCGGCGTCGCTGAACCGCTCCGGCTTGCGCGGCGCCATGACCAGCAGCGCCGACGGGTGCACGCGCCGGACGGCGGCGAAGGCGGCCAGCACGTGCCGTTCCTCCCCCTTCAGGGTGCTCGCGGCCATGAACACCGGCCGGGCCGGCGGAATCCGGAAATACCGCAGAATGCGGGCGGCGCCGCGGCCGGCGGCCTGGCCGAGCGCATCCACGGACTCGAATTTCAGGCTGCCGGTGACGACGACCTTCGCCGGGTCGGCGCCGATGTCGATGATGCGTCGCGCCGATTCATCGCTTTGCATGCAGAAGCGATCCACATCGGAGAGGACCCGGCGGAAGAACCCGCGAACCATCCGGTAGCGTGGGTACGATCGCGACGAGATGCGTCCGTTCACGAGAATGGTCCGCACGCCGCGCCGGCGGCAGGCCCGCAGCAGGTTCGGCCAGATCTCGGTCTCCATCATGATGAACAGCCGCGGCCGCACGAGGCGCAGCGTGCGGTTCACGAACAGCGGCAGGTCGAACGGCAGGAAGAAGACGGCGTCGAGGTCCTGCAGCCGGGTGCGCGCCACCTGCTGGCCGGTCCGGGTGGTCGTGGACAGGAACAGCCGCAGCCCCGGGTAGCGCTCGCGGAGATCCGCAATGAGGGCCCGGGCCGTGAGGGCCTCGCCCACCGAGACCGCGTGGATCCAGATGGCCTCGTCGGCGTCGAGATTGAAGCTGACCGGGAGCCGACCCATCCGCTGGGCGGCGCTGCCGACGTACTTGCGGTAGCGGATCGCCTGGTAGAGGAACCAGGGAGAGCAGACCACCGCCAGCAGGACGATGGCCAGCGAGTACAGCGCGTGCACGACAGGATGATACTCCCCACCGTTGTTGTTGATAGAATGTCGGGTTCAATACCGTGACCGCATCGAACGGAGAGGAGTTCCCACGCACATGGCCATCAAGGTAGGCATCAACGGCTTCGGCCGTATTGGCCGCAACATCCTGCGCGCTGCCCGGCAATACACGGACATCGACATCGTCGCCGTCAACGACCTGACCGACGCTGCCACCCTCGCGCACCTGCTCAAGTACGACTCGATCCTGGGCAATCTGGACGCCACCATCACCGCGTCCGGCGATCGGATCTCGGTCGACAACGACCAGTTCCAGGTCCTCGCCCAGAAGGATCCGGCCCAGCTGCCGTGGAAGGACCTCGGCGTCGATCTCGTCTTCGAATGCACCGGCCGGTTCACGGCCCGCGACGACGCGGCGAAGCACCTGGCGGGCGGGGCGAAGCGCGTGATGATCACCGCGCCGGCCAAGAAGCCCGACGTGACGGTCGTCATGGGCGTGAACCACGAGAGCTACGACGCGGCGAAGCACCAGATCGTCTCGAACGCGTCATGCACGACGAACTGTCTCGCGCCCATCGCCAAGGTGCTGCACGAGACGTTCGGCCTGACGAAGGGCTGGATGACGACCATCCACTCCTACACGAACGACCAGCAGTTGCTCGATCTCCCGCACAAGGACCTGCGCCGGGCGCGCGCCGCGGCGCTGTCGCTGATCCCGACGACGACGGGGGCGGCGCTGGCGGTGGGGGAAGTGCTGCCGGCGCTCAAGGGCAAGCTCGACGGCATCAGCGTGCGCGTGCCGACGCCGAACGTGTCCATGGTGGACCTCTGCGCCATCCTCGTGAAGCCCGCCACGGCCGAGAGCGTGAACGCCGCCTTCAAGGCCGCGGCCGATGGTCCGTACAAAGGCATCATCGAGTACGTGACGGCGCCGCTCGTGTCGGTGGACTTCCGTGGAAACCCGCACTCGGCCATGGTGGATGCCCCCTACACGAAGGTGCTCGACGGCGACTTCGTGAAGATCCTCGCCTGGTACGACAACGAGTGGGGTTACTCGACCCGGTGCGTCGACCTGCTGCGCTACATGGCCGGGAAAGGCCTCTGACGTGGCGATGCGGACGCTTCGCGACCTGAAGGCCCGCGGCCGCCGGGTGTTCGTGCGCGTGGACTTCAACGTGCCGATCGAGGGCGGCCGCATCACCGACGACACGCGGATTCGCTCGTCGCTGCCGACCATCCGGCACCTGCTCGACCAGAGCGCCACGGTGATTCTGGCGTCGCACCTGGGCCGGCCCAAGGGAAAACCGAAGCCGGAGTTCAGCCTGAAGCCGGTCGCGGAGCATCTCGCGGGCCTGCTCGGCCGGCCTGTGGCGTTTGCGCCCGACTGCATCGGCCCGGCCGCCGCCGATGTCATCCAGGCCAATCCGGGCGGCGTCATCGTCCTCGAGAATCTGCGATTCCATCCCGAGGAAGAGGCGAACGATCCGGCGTTCGCGAAGGCGCTGGCCGGACTGGCGGAGGTGTACGTCAACGACGCGTTCGGATCGGCGCATCGGGCGCACGCCTCGACCGAGGGGATCGTGCACCACGTGGCCGAGTCAGCCGCGGGGCTCCTGATGGCGGCCGAGGTCGACTACCTCGGCCGCGCGCTCTCCTCGCCGGACCGGCCGTTCGTGGCCATTCTCGGCGGCGCCAAGGTCTCCGACAAGCTCGAGGTGATCGAGAACCTCCTCGGCAAGGTGGACGCGCTGCTGATTGGGGGGGCGATGGCCTACACGTTCCTCAAGGCGCAGGGCCGGCCGATCGGCCAGTCGCGCGTGGAGGAGCAGTTGACGGCCACCGCCGCCGAGCTCATGGCGCGCGCGTCGGAGCGCGGCCTCGCCCTCGAGTTGCCAATCGACCACGTCGTCGCCCGCGCGCTCGAAGCGGGCGTCCCGACGGAAACGCTGGTCGTGACCGATCCGACGATTGGCGACCGTATGGGCCTCGACATCGGCCCCGCCACGGTCGACCGTTATGCCCGCGTCATCCAGGGCGCCCGCACCGTGGTGTGGAACGGCCCGATGGGGGTCTTCGAGATCGAGGCGTTCGCCGCGGGCACGATGGGCGTCGCCAAGGCCGTGGCCGCGGTGCAGGGCACGACGATCATCGGCGGCGGCGACTCGGTGGCCGCCGTCACCCAGGCCGGCGTGGCGGACAAGATGACCCACATCTCCACCGGCGGCGGCGCGTCGCTGGAGTTTCTGGGGGGACGGACGCTGCCTGGAGTGGAAGCACTTCGCTGACCATGATGGAGAAGGATCCCCATGCGCGTTCCTGTCCTCGCCGCCAACTGGAAGATGTTCAAGACCGGCCACGAAACGCTGGCGTACCTGCGAGAGCTGGGCGCGCTGGCGAAGAGCGTGCGGCAGGTCGAGCTGGTCGTCGCTCCGCCGTTCACGTCCCTCACGATTGCCGCGGAGGCCGCCCGAAACACCGCCATCGGCGTGGCCGCGCAGAACCTGTACTTCGAACGCGAGGGCGCGTTCACGGGTGAGATCAGCGCGGGGATGATCAAGGACGCGGGCGCGAGCCACGTCATCATCGGCCACTCCGAGCGCCGGCGGCTGTTTGGCGAGACCGACGAATCGGTGCACCGCAAACTCCGCGCCGCGCTGGCCGCCGGCCTGATTCCCATCGTCTGTATTGGCGAGACGCTCGAGGAGCGGGAACGCGGCGAGACGCTGGCCGTCCTCGACCGGCAGATTCGCGACGGGTTCACGGACACGACCGGCGCCGAAATCGGCGGCCTGATCGTGGCCTACGAACCGGTCTGGGCCATCGGCACCGGCAAGAACGCCTCGCCCGCCGAGGCCGACGAGGCGCACCGTCACATCCGCGCACGGCTGGCCGAGTGGTTCGGCCGGGACGCCGCGGATCGCTGCCGGATTCAGTACGGCGGATCGGTCAAGCCGGACAACATCCGCGCGCTGATCACGCTGCCCGACGTGGACGGCGCGCTGATTGGCGGCGCGAGCCTCGACGTCCGCACCTTCTTCGACATCGTCTCTCGCGCCGTCGCGAAGTAGCGCCTGCTCAGTTCGATTGCAGCGTCTGTTGGTCGGCGGCCCCGCGCCCCAGCACGGCCTGCTCGAACAACTCGAGCACGGCGGGATTCGTGCGGAAGTCCTCGAGGATGGCGATCCGCGGGCTGGTCTCGATGTCCTCGAGCACGTAGGCGAGGACGGTGGCTATCACCCCGCCTTCTTCCGTCCTGGTCGCCTGGAACCGTCGCTGGTAGTCCCGCAGAACCGGCACGATGACGGCCGGCGTGTCCCAGTCGCGGAGCGGCCGGTCGAGATGCAGGAACTCGTCGAGCACGCGGGCGTACGCCGTGCCGGGCGGCCGATGCCAGAAGGCCACGTCCGCGCCGAAGTCGGCGACGTGAGCCGGCAGATACAGCGTGGCGCGTGCCGGCACCTGGCGGATGAGCGCCGGATTGAAGCGGCGGATCTCGTCGGCCGACAGGCGGGTGCGAAAGGTCACCTCGGTGAGCGGCACGGCGCGGCGCGTGCGCATGGCGTGAATCCGCACCTGCGGAATCCCGGCCTTCAACTCGGCCATGTAGCCGGCATTCCCGAACACCATTTCCGCATACAGCGACGAACGCAGCCCGTAGCTGCCGTAGATCTCGGAGAACTGCCGCGGAGCGTTCGTGCGGAGGTCGCGGACGAACTGGGCGCCGAGGAAATACTGCTGGCGGGCGTCGGACCCGCCGAGCCGCTCGCCGTTGATCACGGTCCGACCCACGTTGGTGGCGCCGGCGTGATGCTCGGAGAGGGCCGCGACGAACGTCCCGTACTTCGCGGTCAGAATCGACAGATAGGCCGCGCAATACGGCGCCTGCGTCGTCTGATTGTGGCCCTCGATGACGTGCGGCGCGAGCACGTGCAGCCGGTTCCAGTTGCGGGTGAGCCACTGGCAGAAGCCCACCGCCCGCGCCGACGACCGGACCGTGCCGCTCAGGCCCGACTCGAGGACCGCCTGCGCGAGCCCGATCTCGGCCGGCACGCCAAAGCGCTCGTAGATGGCCCCCCACTCGCCCAGGAACCGGCCATACCGCCGGAGGTTCGGCTGCAGAAAATCGCCGCGGCTGGGATTGTGCACGACCGGACCGGCGGCGCGCTCGAGCAGCGCCGCGACATAGTCGCGACGGTCGCCGAGCGACCGTGGGAGCTGCTGACCGTCGAGCAGGGGCGCGAGGGAGGCGTCCGCCCAGTCGGCGGTGCGCGTCCAGTCACCCCCCGCTGGGAACACCGCCAGCAACCGCCCGTCCATGGCGCTGCCGTAGAGGATGGCGCCATCGGGTCGCGCGAAGAGGTGCCGCCAGAACCCGTAGCCGGGGCGGTACGCCTGCAGCGCGAGCAGGTCGTCGGCCAGGCGCGTCCGTGTGCGTGTGTAGGCGCGGTCGGCCGGCGACGACGCGCCCCGGCCGCCCAGCCGGGCGAAGAGCGAATCCACGTCGATATCGAGATGGCCGACCGCGATTTGATCGGGCGCGGCCGAGGCGCCGGCGTCGTCGGCGCGAGGCAGCGCCACGAGACCTGACACACAGAGCAGGACGACCAGTCCCAGGGTTCGCTTCGTCAGCAATCGCCCACCTCGACGTCGCATTGGCCAGCGTCCCCGGCCCCGCCATCGGGCGCGGGCGCGGCCTACGGCGATTGTACTGCGCGGGCGCCGGCCGGAGGAACAGGGTTGCACTGTTCTTCGCGGCCGCGGACTCTGGGCTGGCGCTGATACGCTTGCACGGCGTGGAGTCCTCGCCCGCTGCGCGTCCGTCGATCACGACCGGGCAGACCGCCCTCGGCATCCTGGCGGCCATTAGCCTCTGCCATTTCCTCAATGACCTGATGCAGTCGGTCGTGCCAGCCGTCTATCCCATCCTCAAGGAGAGCTACCGGCTGGACTTCGGACAGATTGGCTTCATTACGTTCGCCAACCAGGCCACCGCGTCGCTGCTGCAACCCGTCATCGGCGCGTTCACCGACGTACGACCGAAGCCCTTCTCGCTGGCGATCGGCATGAGCTTCACGCTCGTCGGCTTGCTCCTGCTGGCCGTCGCGCCGACCTACGGCGTCATTCTGATCGCGGTCGCGCTCGTCGGGATCGGCTCGTCGGTGTTCCACCCCGAGTCGTCGCGCGTGGCGCGGCTCGCCTCGGGCGGCCGGCACGGGTTCGCGCAGTCGTTCTTCCAGGTGGGCGGCAACGCGGGATCGGCGACCGGGCCGCTGCTGGCCGCGTTCATCGTGCTGCCGGGCGGCCAGCGCAGCATCGCGTGGTTCAGCGCCGCGGCGCTGGCCGCCATCGGCATCCTGATTCGCGTCGGCCGCTGGTATCGCGACCACCTGACGGCCGTGGCGCAGGCGGCGCGGACGACGTTCCGGGCGAACCTGCCCTCACGGCGAGTGTGGTGGGCGCTGACGATTCTCGTGATTCTGGTGTTCTCGAAGAACGTCTACGTGGCGAGCCTGAGCAGCTTCTATACGTTCTATCTGATCGAGACCTTCAATCTCTCGGTGCGGAGCGCACAGATTCACCTGTTCATCCTGCTCGGCGCGATCGCCGCCGGCACGTTCATCGGCGGCCCGGTGGGCGACCGCATCGGCCCGAAGTACGTCATCTGGGTCTCGATCCTCGGCGTGTTGCCGTTCACACTGCTCCTGCCGTACGCGAACCTCTTCTGGACCGAGATCCTGACGATTGTGATTGGCCTGGTCCTCGCCTCGGCCTTCTCCGCCATCGTCGTCTTTGGACAGGAACTGGTGCCGGGGCGCGTGGGGACCGTCGCGGGTGTGTTCTTTGGCTTCGCCTTTGGCGCCGGCGGCCTGGGCGCCGCGCTTCTCGGTCAGCTTGCGGACCGGACGAGCATCGGGTTCGTCTTCAAGGTCTGCTCGTTCCTGCCGGCCATCGGGCTGCTGACGTGGTTCCTGCCGGAACCGGAGCCGCGGTCGTAATGGAACGGCGGAGCTTCAGGTCCGTCCACAATCTGCCCGGCAAAAGCCAGGAAACATGAAGCTCGTGAAGTCATGACGTTGGGTCTGAGGGCTTTCTGCTTTGATGCCCTTCAGCACTTCAATGTGCGCGCCGAGGGTGCGCTGCATCATTGCTGGAGCGGCCGGACGACGGGTGACGAGCGGCGGAGCCAGTAGTCCGCGCGCGCCCAGCTGGCGTCGAGCTCGCGGTGAATATCGGCCGCCGGCTTGCCCTGCGCGGTGAGCGCCTGCTCGAGGCCGAACAGCGACCAGCCATTCTTCGGGTGATTGGCGAGTTCGTCGCGATAGACGCGTTCGGCGTCGGCCGCGCGGCCGGCGTCCAGCAGCGCCGCGCCGAGCCAGTGCCGCGCCGAGAAGGGCAGCGGTTCCGGCTCGTCGTAAATCATCTGTCCCTCCAGCCGCACGCCACGCTCGAACGCGGCGATAGCGCCGGTCACGTCGCCCGAGAGCCGAAGGATTTCTCCCTCGAGAATGCCGATGAGACTGCCCAGCAGGTGCTCGGCGGCATGGAAACGGAACCGTGCCTGTACCGCGGCGGCCCTGACCAGGCGCTCGAGGTGCCCGCGAGCGGCACCGACGTCGCCCCCATTCAGGCGGGCGTAGCCCTGACCGAACTCCCAGACGCCGAGCGGGATCGCCGGCTCGGTCGCCGGCCGAGGAATCGTCAGGATCTCGTCGAACCGCCCGAACCGGACGAGTGTCAGCACGTGAAACATGCTGTCCTTGGTCAGCGCCGCATAGTCCCGCCCGGCTTGCATCGCAATCGCACCCTGCCCGTCCATGGAAGCCGAGAACGCCAGCATGTGCAGGTTGTGCGTCGGGTAGATCGCGAAGCCCTCGCCAATCGCGGCTTTCTGATCGGAGTGCACGGCCTGGATGTTCGCGCGCACCGAGTCGCCCCACCGGCCAATCTCGTTCCAGGTGTGCGAGGGCATGTGGTTGATGTGGCTCGCGCCTGGAATCGCATTGCCGATGTATTCGGCGCAGGCTTCGGCCCGGCCGGGCTCGGTGGTCGCCTCCGTGAGATGAATCAGCAGGTGACAGGCCCCGACGTGGCGGATGTTCCGCGACAGGGTGCGCTCGAGCACGCCCAGCACGCGCTGCACGGTGGGGAGGCTGATGTCGCGCGCACCTCGCCGCGGCTCCAGGACGAACAAGGCCTCCGCATAGATCGTCGCGACATCGAGATCGGCCGGATAGCGTTCGTGAACGCCGCGCATGGCTCCGGCGTACGCCTCGTCGCGCGCGCGCTGCGTCTTCGCATCAAACGGCATCGCGTAGCGCAACGCGATGGCTTCAATCAGCGCCCGCTCCACCGGCGTGGCGCGGTTCACGAGCGTGAGCGCTTTCTGCGCCGCGGCATGCGCGTGCGGCGCCGAGAAGGCGGATATCGGAGAGTTCAGCGCCGATCCCCACGCCCAGGCCTCTCCCCAGACGCAGATCGCGCACGCGGGATCGCGCCGCGCCGCCTCCCGAAACGACCGCGCCGCGTCGATCTCGGCGAACGCGTACTTCATCTGCATGCCCTGATCGAAATAGGCCTGCACGTCCGGAACGGACGACGAGATTGGACGGGTAAAGGACCCGAGCGCTTTGGGATGGAGAGGAATCGGCTGGCTGAACGAGGGTGGCAGCGCGGCGTGATCGGCGTGGCCCGCCTGTGCCACGACGAGCGCGGCACCGAAGGTCAGACCAAGGAGGGCGCCGCCACAGAGGCGAACGACCGGCAGTGGCATCGGTCGATGCTACGCCCCGGAGGTCGGTTGGGCAAGAAACGGGTCGTGGCGCTATCGGGATGCGAACGTGTCGCAGGCCTCGGCACGGCCGGTTTCGAGGCCGCGCCGGAACCACTGGACGCGTTCGGCCGACGAGCCGTGCGTGAACTGGTCGGGCGCCACGCGGCCGCGGGTCAATCGATCGTCGCCAATCGCGGCGGCGGCCGCCAATCCTTCCTCGATATCACCCGGGTCGAGCTGCCCGCGCTGCGCAGCCGTGTGACCCCAGACGCCGGCGTAGCAGTCCGCCTGCAGCTCCAGGCGCACGGACAACGGATTGGCCTGATCGGGACGCGCCTGCTGCACCTGGCGAACCTGCCGGTCCGTCCCCAGTTGCGCCTGAACGTGATGCCCGATCTCGTGGGCCAGCACATACGCCTGCGCGAAGTCGCCCGGCGCGCCGAACCGCCGGTGCAACTCGTTGTAGAACGCGAGGTCGATGTAGATGGTGCCGTCAGCCGGGCAGTAGAACGGCCCGGTGGCCGACTGCCCCAGCCCGCAGGCCGAGTCCGTCGCCTCGCGGAAGACCACGAGCTTGGCCGGGCGGTATCCCGGGAGCAGCTGCGCCCACGTGCCCTGCGCTTCGTCGAGCACGAACGACACGAAATCGACGAGCTTCTCTTCTTCGGGCGTCGTGGCAATCGGCCCGGACTCGGACGGGCCGACAGAGGAAGGCGCTGATCCGGGCTCCGTGGCCATGCCCAGAAAATCCTGGCCGGTCACCAGCGAGAGCACGAACAGAACGGCCAGTCCGCCGAGACCAATCGGGGCGACCCGCCCGAGACCTGACGCGCGGGTCCCCCGTCGGTCCTCGAGATTCTGGCTGCGGCCCCGGGATGTCCACTTCATGCTGGGTCCCCCTCACGCGCCTCAGCCGGAATCATCGCCTGCGGCTACGGCGTGCGCCGCTGAACCGTGACCGTCACCTGGAATTGGCCCCTGTTGTCGTCCAGGTGATCGTCGTTGACGCTCAGGAAGAGCCGTCCGGTCTCGCCGCTGATGATGGGGGCCGTGCGGGCTCCCACAAAGACCGGGCGTCCGGTCTCGACCCGCGCCAGCAGGCCGCCCGCGACCTGCTCGGGCATGGGCGCGTCGTTGGCGCGGCGCCGGGCGCGCGATCCGGCGGGGTCGGCCACGTCGTTGGCGTCAGCACTCATCTGGACGGTGCCAGACGCCTGGAATCGGACGCGGTCGCCAGCATAGACAAAGAGGCCCGTGTCGACCCAGCGCTCAGCATTGGTCGGGCCGACCGCGAGGGTCGCGGTGTCCGAACCCGCTTTCTGACGGCCGGCCATCTCGGCCCGCGTCAGCACGCCGTCGCGATTCACATCGAGCTTGTCGAAGCTCGCGCGCGACCACTGCCACTCGGTCGGATTGATGCGGTTGTTGCGATTGGTGTCCAGCCGGGCGAACACGTCGCCCTGCTGATCGGCGCCTTCGCCTTCCACCTCGAGCCGGGTCAGCACGCCGTCACGATTCGTATCGAGCCACGTGAAGGCTTCCTGGCTCGCGTGCCATTCCTGACGGGTCACGCGGTTGTTGCCATCGGCGTCGAGGAAATCGAACCGATCGCCGCGATCGTCATCGAAATCGCCGCCCAGGAACTCCGCCCGCGCGACGATGCCGTCGCGATTGCGGTCAACGCGGCGGAACGTCTCGAGGTCGTAGATCCACTCGGCACGGGTCAGCCGCCCGTCACGATTGCGGTCAAGGTTCGTGAACCTCCCGGCCGACCAGTCATTGAACACCACCGGGCTGTCGAAGTCCTCGGGGGTGTTGGCCGTCGCCTCGCGGACCGCCTCGTTCAGCTCCGCGCCCGACAGGACCCCGTCGCGGTTCCAGTCGTGCACGCGGAACGACGCGGCGGTGCCACGCCATTCGGCGCGGGAAATGGTGCCGTCCCCGTTCTGATCCATCTCGCGAAACCGCTGGCGCGCCGCGGCCTGGCCCCGCATGGTCCCTTGAGCCTGCGGTTCCACCGCGGCACCTGCGTTCACGCGTCCTTGCTCCGGGAGAACGGGAAGAGCAAGGGCAATCACTGCGGCGACAACGATGCTTCGCATGACGATCCTCCGCCGTGGAGAAGGCAACACTCATGCCACGGTGGCGACAATCACAACGGCCCGCTCTGTCAGTCGCGCGGCGGCAACGGGACGTTCGTTGCCAATAACAAGTCTCCGGACGCCACACGTCCGCGACGAACAGCACGCCCTTCTGCCGCTCGCGGCCCTTGTCGATCGCCAGCTGACCGGATAGGCTCCGCGTTCACGCCCCGCGACCGGGGCCAGAGGCTCCCATGGACGTCCTGCACCCGACCTATCTGCAGACCTTCCTCACGATCAGCCTGCCCATCATGGGACTCGCGTATGCGCTGGTGGGCGGCCTGAAGCTGTCGCTGGCCGAGCGGCTGCAGCTCGATGAAGGGAAGGTCGGGCGCCTCGTGGGCGGGTTCGGCACGATGTTCGGCCCGACCATCGTGCTGTGCGGCTTTCTGACCGATGCAGTTGGACGCAAGGGTGTGTGGCTCGCCGGTTCGCTGGCGGTGGCCGTGGCCATCCTGATCTTCGCGCGCACACGCACGTATCGCGGCGCGCTCATCGCCGTGGTGCTGCTGGGCATCGGATGGGCAGCACAGGTGAACGTGAGCAACGTGCTCATGCGCGTCGCCATCGCACCGGATCAGCCGCGCGAGGCCCTGATCTGGGCGACCAACTTCTTCGACTTCGCGTTCGGGTTCGGCGCGCTGATCACGCCGCTCGTGCTGGGTATCGCGCTGCGAAGACTGGGCTATTCGAAGGGGCTGGTGGCCCTGGCCATGCTCGCGACGCTGCCGATTGTTCTGGGCGCGTTTGCCGAGATGCACCCACCGGCCGTCGCGACGGCCGCGGCGGCCGAACCGCCACCCGGCGCCCCGCCAGCGAGCGGAACCGCCGCGCTCCTCTCCAGCCCTGGATTCTGGCTGCTCGGGTTCGCGTTCCTGTTCTTCGTGCCGCTCGAGACGTCGGTCGCGGGCTGGGCGACGACGCTCGTGCAGCGTCAGATGCCGCCGGGTCTGCCGCCCGCGCGCGTGGCGCGATCCGCCGCCCTCACGCTCTCAGGCTTCTGGTTCGGCTTCACCGGCAGCCGGCTCCTCGTGTCGATCCTGGGCGCCACCGGCGTGATGACGTCCATCCTCGGCACCAACAACGAACAAGCGCTGCTCGTGGCGATGGGACTCATGTCCGTCGTCCTCATGCTCGTCCTCGTCGTCGTCCGCGGACAGGCCGCGACGTCCGCCACGATTCTGCTGGCCGGCATGGCCTGCGGACCGGTATTCCCGACCATGATGGCGGTGGTGTTGCTCAGCGTGCCGCCGGACACAATGGGCCGCGCCGTCGGATTCTTCTTCTTCTTTGCGTCCGTGGGCTGGACGTTGATTCCCATGGTGATTGGCGCCGTGGCGCGGAGGACCGACATCCAGAAAGGCTTCCTCGTGGCGGCCGCATCTGCCGTGCTGTTCCTGACGCTGATCGTCATCCGCGGCGTCTTCGTAGGTTAAGACGCATGACCTTCGGCCGCACCCTGCTGCCACGCTGGCCGCTCGACCCGTCGGCGATCTACCTGAACCATGGCACCGTGGGGGTGGCGCCCCACCGCGTGCTGGAGGCGCAGCAGGCCTGGCGCGACCGCATCGAACGTCACCCCGCGCGCTTCATGCTGCGCGAGCTGTGGACGTTTGCCGGCATTGCGCCTCAGGGCCCCACGCTGATGCGACAGGCGGCGGCCGAGGTGGCGGCGTTCGTCGGCGCGCGGGCCACTGACCTCGTGTTCGTGGACAACACGACGACGGGCATCAACGCGGTCCTCCGCTCCCTGCCGCTGACGGCCGGCGACGACGTGATCGTGACCGATCAGGTGTACGGGGGGATCCTGGCGGCGGTGTCGCACATCACCCGGCTCGCCGGCGCCGCAGTGCAGACGGTCGAAGTGCCTTATCCGACCTTCGAGCCAGGGGCCTGCGTCGAACTCATCTCGCGTGCGCTGACCAGCCGCACTCGTCTCGTCATCGTCGATCACGTCGCCGCCGAGACGGCGCTCATCTGGCCCGTGGCCGAGATCGTGCGTGCGTGTCACCGGCAGGGCGTGCCCGTGCTGGTCGACGGCGCGCACGCGCCTGGCGCGATCGACCTCGACGTGGCGGCCATCGGCGCGGACTTCTACGTGGCGAACCTGCACAAGTGGGCCATGGCGCCCCGCAGCAGCGCGTTTCTCGTTGTCTCACCCGATTACCAGGCCGTCATGCATCCGGCGGTGATCTCGTGGGGATTCGGCACCGGGTTCACGCAGGAGTTCGACTGGGTGGGCACGCGGGATCCCACGCCGTGGCTGACCGCCCCCGACGGCATCCGGTTTCTGCAGGAACTGGGTTACGACGCCCTGCGTCGCGCCAATCACGATCTGGCGTGGCGCGCGGCGGAGTACTTGAGCGACCGCTGGGACACGCCCGTGGCCGGCGACGAGTCGGCGGTGGGCTGCATGGTGAGCGTGATGACGCCCGAGTCGGTGGGCACGACACGGCCCGACGCCATCAGGCTGCGCGATCGCCTGTTGTTCGACCACAACATCGAGGTGCAGGTGCATGCCCGCGCCGGACGCGTCTGGGTGCGCGTCTCCGCGCAGGCCTACAACGAGTTCAGCGACATCGAGGCGCTGGGCGACGCGGTATAGGTACGAGGGTACGGGAAGCCCAAACGGCTTCGCCCGGAACGCAGCGTTGCTTTTATAGCTTGCCTATAACAGTCGTGCTACTATAGCCAGGCTATAGAAGAGCCATGGCGACCCCTCCCGGCTCGGTTCTGCCCGGCACCCTCGAACTGCTGATCCTCCGCGCGCTCGGGACAGGCGAACTGCACGGCCTGGGCGTGGCCCGACGCATCCAGCAGATGACGAAGGGGGTCTTCGACGTCAAGGCGGGTTCGCTCTTCCCCGCGCTCCATCGCATGGAACGCGCCGGCTGGCTGCGGTCGGTCTGGGACGCCACCGAAGGCGGACGCCGGGCCCGCTTCTACGAGCTGACGGCCGCCGGCCGACGGCAGCTCGAGTCGGAAACGGATCACTGGCGCCGCGTCGTCGGCGCGCTCGCGCATGCGCTGAAGGGCACATCGTGACGTTGCGCGCGAGGGTGAATCGGCTGACGGCACGCGTGCGTGGGTGGTTCGGCCGATCGCCAGCCCCGCCCGAAGTGGATGCTGAGCTGGCCTCCTTCGTGGACCTGCTCACGGAGGAACACCGGACCTCCGGCATGCCCGCGCGGGAGGCCCGGCGCGCCGCCCTCCGGGACATCGGCGGTCTTGGTCAGGTCAGAGAGGCGATCCACGAGGGGCGTCCGGCCGCCCTGGCCGATCGCTTGCGACAGGACGCGCGCGACGGCCTGCGATTCGTCCGCCGGGCTCCCGCCCTGAGTGGCGCGATCGTGCTCACGCTCGCGCTCGGCATCGGGGCGACCGCCGCCACGTTCAGCGTCGTCGACGGCGTCCTGTTGAAGCCGCTGGCCTATCCGGACGCCGACCGCCTCGTCACCGTGCTGCACGATCGATCGGGGCCGGTCTCGCCGGCGAACTTCCTGGACTGGCAGCGCGCGGTGGACGGGTTCACGGCCATGGGCGCCGCGCAGTACTGGGCGCCGACGCTCGGCGGCGTCAACGAACCAGAGCGAATCGTCGCGTTGCAGGTCACCCCGGAGGTGCTGCCGCTCGTTGGCGTGTCACCGGTACTCGGCCGGTTCCCCGGAACCGACCGGGACACGTTTGATGAAGTCGTGATTGCCGACGGCCTGTGGCGGCGCGCGTTCGGCGCCGACCCCGGCGTTCTGGGCCGCTCGATCCTGCTCAATGGCGCGGCTCACCGGATCGTCGGCGTGATGCCGCCCGGGTTCGTGTTCGCGCCGTTCTGGGCCACGCGCGCGGAAGCCTGGGTGCCGCTCGACCTGAGGTCCCGCGCCGATTCGCGCAGCGGACAAAGCCTCCGCGTGTTCGCCCGCCTGTCGCCGGACACCAGTCTGGACCGCGCACGGGCGGGCATGGCGGCCGTCACCGCGGAACTGGAGTCACGATTTCCCGGCACGAACCGCGGCGTGACCGTCACGCCGTTGAAGGAAATGGTCGTCGGGGACACACGGCCCGCGCTGGTCGCTCTGTCGGCCGCTGTCCTGCTCGTCCTGCTGATTGCGTGCGCCAACGTGGCGCACCTGCTACTGGTCCGTGCAGCCGCGCGCGAGCGCGAGGTGGCGGTTCGCGCCGCCCTGGGCGCGCCTCGCGGCCGGCTCGTGCGGCAGTTCCTCACCGAAAGTCTGATCCTCGCCCTCGCCGGCGGCGCCGGCGGGCTGCTCGTGGCCAGCGGTGCCATCCGTCTGGTCAAACAACTGGGCGCGGCCAGCCTTCCCCGCACGCAGGCGATCGTCCTCGACGAGCGCGCACTGGCGTTCACGATTGGCCTGTCGCTGATCACGGTGCTCATCTTCGGCATTGCGCCAGCTCTCGCGTTCGCGCGGCCGACGGCCACCGCGGCCCTACGAAGCGCGGAGCGCGGCTCCGGCACGGGTCGCCGGGCGGGCCGCACCCGGGGGGTCTTGATGGCCAGTGAGGTCGCGCTCGCGATCGTGCTCCTCGCCGGCGCATCGCTCCTGCTCCGCAGTTTCGTCACGCTCCGGGGCGTGGATGCCGGCTGGGTGCCCGATCGCGTGGCGTCGCTGGTGGTGTCCGTGGCCGGCACGCCCGACAGCGCGCCCGACCGCCGGCTTGGCCTGTTCGTCAGGGTGCGCGACGCGCTCACGGCTCTTCCGGACGTGACGTCGGTCAGCGCCATCAACCACCTGCCGATCGCCGGTGACATCTGGGGCATGCCGTTTCTGGTGCGCGGCCGTCCCGAACCCCGCCCCGGCGAAGGTCCGTCCGCGACATTCCGTCTGGTGTTCCCGGGATATTTCGGCACGGTGCACCTGCCGCTCGCGCGGGGCCGCGACTTCACCGACGCCGACCGCGCCGGGGCCGCACCGGTCGTCATCGTCAATCAACGACTTGCGGACGCGCATTTCCGCGGCGAGGATCCCATCGGCCAGCAGATACAGGTCCAGAGCGACGCGAACCCGCCCTGGCGCACGATCGTCGCGGTCGCCAGAAACGCCGTGCAGCAGAACCTCAGCGAAGTCGCCGACGAGGAGGTGTACTTGCCACTCCTGCAGGACGCTGGCTTCGTGGCGGGCACGACCCAGCGGTCCAGTTACTTGACCTTCGTCATCCGGACCGAAGGCGCCCCGGCCGCCATCCTGCCGAGCGCGCGGGCGGCCGTGCGGGGCGTGGCGCCCACGGCACCCATCTCGGACGTGCATGTCATGACTGACGTCGTGCGATCCGCGACGGCCAGCGCGCGGTTCACGCTCATCCTGATCGGCGGCTTTGCCGCCCTTGCGCTCGTGCTCGCCGCGATTGGCATCTACAGCGTCATGAGCTATACCGTGTCGATGCGGCGACGCGAGATTGGGATCCGGATGGCCCTGGGCGCGACGCCGCGGGGGATTGTCGGCCGTATCGTTGGCGAGGGCCTGATTGTCACCGCGGCGGGCGGTGCGATCGGCCTCGCCGTGGCCGTCGTGGCCGCGCGCGCGATGAGCCAGCTCCTCTTCGGCGTCACGCCGTTCGACGTGCCGGCGCTTGCCGGCGCGGCCGCAGGCCTGGTGGCGGACGCGACCCTCGCGTCGCTCCTGCCCGCGCGCCGGGCGAGCCGCATCGATCCGCAGGCGGAGCTGCGCTAGATGCGTGCGCGATCGCACGAATCCCGGCGGGAATGGCTCGCGACCTGCGCGGCCCTGCTGGGCGCGCCGCTCGCGGCCTGCGCCTCAAACGCCAGCCCGGTGACCCGCGTCCCGTCCCAGTCGGCCGCCCCGACGCAGGCGCGGGTCCGACGGATCGACACGGTGTCGGGCCCGATCGATCCGGCGGCGCTTGGCCTCACGCTCATGCACGAACACGTGCTCGTGGACTTCATCGGCGCCACCCAGGTCTCGACGTCGCGCTACGAGGCGGACGACGTGTTCGCCCGCGTCCTGCCTCACCTCCACCAACTGAGGGCGCTCGGCGCCGCGACGCTCGTCGAGTGCACGCCGGCGTACCTCGGCCGCGATCCCCGCCTGTTGCGGCGGCTCGCCGACGCGTCCGGCCTCCACATCCTCTCCAACACCGGCTACTACGGCGCGAACCAGGACCGGCATCTGCCGCCGCACGCGTTCACCGAAACCGCCGAGCAGCTCGCCGCGCGGTGGATCCGCGAATGGGAGCGCGGAATCGACGATTCCGGCATCAAGCCGGCGTTCATGAAGATTGGCGTGGACCCGGGGCCGCTCTCGGCCGTGGACGCCACGCTCGTGCGGGCCGCGGCGCTGGCGCACACGGCCACCGGGTTGCCCATTGCCGCGCACACCGGCAATGGTGTCGCCGCGTTCGAGGAACTGGACGTGATCGAACAGGCCGGCGTTCCCTTGTCGGCGTTCATCTGGGTGCATGCGCACGGCGAAACGGACCCGTCCCGGCATGTCGCCGCGGCGGCGCGCGGCGCCTGGGTGGAGTTCGACGGCATCACCCCGAAGAGCGTCGATCGCCACGTCGCGCTGGTGCTCGCGATGCGCGCGGCCGGCCATCTCGATCGCGTGCTGGTGTCGCACGACGCCGGCTGGTATCGCGTCGGGGAACCGGGCGGCGGCCAGTTCCGGCCGTTCGACACGCTGTTCACGTCGTTCGTGCCCGCGCTGAAGGCGGCGGGCATGACCGACGCCGAGGTGCGTCATCTTCTCGTCGACAATCCCCGACGCGCGCTCACGGGCGAGCTCCCAGTTGCGCGAAGTCACACTCGAGGGTAGTGTTACCGGAATTTCACACTTCTTACCCAGGTGTGCTGATGACCATTCGCCCGTGTCCCGAATGCTGGACCCCAGCAGTCCGCCGCCGCGAGAACCCGCCTCATCAGGCTCGCTCTGAGTACTACCGCTGCCACGACTGCGGCCACGCGTGGATCGTGAACAGAGAACCCGCGCACAGCATCGAGGTCATCAGCGAGAGCAGGTTCCAGCCGCCTAAGTCGTTCTAAAGCGACATTAGCTCGGGAAGCTTGGGCAACAGAATCGCTGACCGTTTCGTGAGCACCACGAGCAATACTCTCTGGTACGAGGTCGGAGTTGGCGTCACGTTGACGTCCCGCGTCACCGCACCGGGCTGTTCGTGCTCGATGTGAAGGACGCGTCCGACCTACCGTCGCTCGCCGAGCCGTTCTTTCTGCAGCTCGACGCCTCCATCACAACGTCGATCTGCATGAACCTCGAAGACATGAAGGCCGGCGTCGAAAGGGCAGCCAAGGCCCGCTAGCCGAAACCGACAAGCTCGGGGGCGGACGCCAGCCGGTCAGTCCATGGGCACGAGTCGCTCTGGTTCCTCGACCGGTGGCGACAGCAGCATGACCTGCGTGCCGCGCCCCTATCGATCCCGGTGCCTCCAAGCGTAGCCATGGCAAGACGTCCATCATCGGACACGTCACGGGATGCCGCCCTGTGGTCAGTGGAGATCAGACGCAACTCCCTGCCAAACGAACATAGTGAACGTGGCGATTGGCGGAAACGGAGCGTAGAAGCGCCGCGCTATGACGCTCCGAGCTGCTCCTTCATGATGCCGGTGTCGGTGACGCCCCAGTGCTCGGCCACTTTGCCGTGCTCAAGGCGGAAGTAGTCGGCGATCGG
>CAZFAT010000155.1:0-6919 GCA_964517075.1 uncultured Solibacteraceae bacterium | reverse complement strand
GCGGATAGCCCGGCTGATCCTGAAGGAACCTCTGCGCCGAGGCCGCGGCCCGCGGCGCATTGCCCTGCTGCAGGTACAACTCGGCGACCGTGAGCTGCACGGGGGGATCCGCGACGCCACCGGCCAGCGCGTATTCGAGGTGCCCGATCGCTTCCTGCAGCATCTCAGTCGTCGGAGGCGTGGGCGACTGTTGAATCATCGCCGATTCGATGAGGCCGAGGACGCGGTGGGCCTCGCGGTTGTCCGGATCGGTGTCAATCGCGCGGCGGGCCTCCGCTTGCGCTTCCAGGAACCGGGGCGGGGTGCTGCGCGCGTAGAGGCCGGCGAGTTCCGCGCGGAGATCCGCGGCCTGCGGGGCCAGCTCGAGCGCCTTGCGGAAATTGGCAATCGCGCCCGGGAAGTCCCGCTGCCCGGCCAGGTCGCGGCCCTGCAGGTAGAGCACGTAAACCTGCCCGAGATCGCTGGTCGAGAGGGGCGCGGCCCGCTGCGGGGCCGGGGCCGGCGCGGGCACCTGCGCCTGACCGGCCCGTGCGGCGACGGGCACGGCCAGCGCCGCCGCGAGAACGAACAAAGCTCCGCGCATGCGCTTCGATTGTGGCACATCCCACGGGCGACCGGCTATAGTTGAGGCCCGTATGGCCGTTGATCCCGCGCTGCTGGAAATCCTTGTCTGTCCCGAGTGCAAAACGCCCGTGCGGCTCGTGCACAACGGCGCGGGGCTAAAGTGCGACACGTGCCACCGCGTCTATCCCATCAAGGACGACATCCCGGTCATGCTCGTGGACGAGGCGGCGATCGAACACTGACGACCGCGTGAGCATCCTGCTCGTCCGACTCCGCCTCATCGGCGACGTCATCTTCACGACGCCCGTGATTCGCGCCCTCCGCCGGCGCTACCCCTCGGCCCGCCTGGTGTACGTCGTGGAGCCCGCGGCCGCACCCGTCGTGACCGGCAGCCCGCATCTGTCGGAGGTCATCGTGATCCCGCACCGACGCGGGTGGCGCCGGCTGGTCGACGACCTGCGCCTCGGACGGCGCCTGCGCGCCGAGCGCTTCGATGTGGCGATCGACCTGCACGGCGGCCCCCGCAGCGCGTGGCTGACGTGGGCGAGTCGCGCGCCCGTGCGGGTGGGCTACGATGTGGCCGGGCGATCCTGGATGTACACCCGAGTCATCCACCGGCCGCGGACCCTGCGGCCGCGCCATTCGGTCGAAAACCAGTGGGACCTGCTGCCCGCGGTCGATGACGCCTTTCCCGCCTTGCCCGATCCCGATCGGGATCGCGTCGAGATGCCCGTGGACCCCGCCGCCGTGGCGCGCGTCCGCGAACGATTGCGCACGCTCGGCCTGACGGCCGGGGGGCAGACCATCGTCCTACACGTGAGCGCCGGCAACCCGTTTCGCCGATGGCCAGAGGCCGCGTTTGCCGCCCTCGCCGCTGACCTCGCCGCCGAGCACCCGCGCCGATGGGTGGTGGTGACGAGCGGTCCTTCCGATCACGCGGCCGCGCTCCGCGTGCTGGCGGATGCCCGCCGCCGCGCCGGCGACGCCGGCGCACGCATCGTCGACGCGGATGGGCTGACGCTGGCCGAACTGCGCGCGCTGATGGACGAAGCGGCGCTCTTCGTCGGCGGCGACAGCGGACCCCTGCACATTGCCGCCACGACGTCGGTGCCCATCGTCGGCCTCTACGGTCCGACGCTGCCCGAACGATCGGCACCCTGGCGCCCGCGGCATCTTGCATCGGCCGCGGTCGATGCGGGCGCCCTGCCCTGCCGCCCCTGCGAGCAGCGCGTCTGCGTCCCGGGCGATTTTCGATGCCTCACGAGCGTATCGGCGGCCACCGTCCGCGACGCCGCGCGCCGCCTGCTGGAGGCCGCACCGTGACGGCCCCTTCGGCGACGTCGCTCGACCGGGTGGCGTTTGGCGTGCTGGCGGCCTGCCTCGGTGTCGTCCAGTTCAACCTGCCGGCCGCGCAGGTGTTGTTCGGCGTGGCACTCCTGCTGTGGCTGGTGGTTCTGGTGCGCGACGGCCACCGCCCCGCGGTGCCGGCGTTCGCCTGGCCACTGGCGGTCTACGCGCTGCTGACCGTCGTCAGCGCTGCGGTGTCGGACGATCCCGCCACGAGCCTTGCGGATTGCAAGCAGCTGGTGCTGTTCCTGATGGTGCCCGCCGTCGCACACCTCTGCCGCGGCAGCCGCGCCTGGACCGTGCTCAACGTCGTCATTGCGTTCGGCGCGGTCGGCGCGCTCCTTGGCGTGATCCAATTCACGATGCTCGGCTACGACCACACCGAGAATCGCCCGGAGGGGTCGCTCACGCTCTACATGACCTACTCCGGCATCATCATGCTCGTGCTCTGCAGCGCTACCGCGCGGCTGCTGTTCTTCAGAGACCAGCGAATCTGGCCCGCCATTGCGATCCCCGCGCTCGCCGTGGCGCTGGCCGTGACCTTCACACGCAATGCCTGGATTGGCGCGTTTGCCGGGATCGGCACGCTGCTCGCGATTCGAGACCGCCGTCTCCTGCTGGTGCTGCCGCTGGCGGCCGCGCTGTTTTTCGTGGCCGCACCCGACTCCCTCCGCACTCGCGCTCTGTCGACGTTCGATGCCAGCCATCCCAGCAACCGCGATCGCGTGGCGATGTGGACGATCGGCCGCCGCATCGTCGCCGACCACCCGCTGGCCGGCGTGGGGCCTGACATGGTGAAGGAGGTGTACGCAGACTATCGGCCAGCGGTGTACGTCAACCCCACGAATCCCCACCTGCACAACGTGCCCATTCAGATCGCCGCCGAGCGCGGCCTGCCGGCCCTCGCCGTCTGGCTGTGGTTCGTGGCGGCCGCCTTGCGCGATTTGTGGCGCCAGGTGCGGCAGGGACCGATGAAGGCCGTGGCCGCCGCCGGCCTCGCCGCCGTCGTCGCCATGCTGGCCGCGGGAATGTTCGAGTACAACTTCGGCGACTCCGAGTTCCTCATGCTGCTGCTGGGGTTGATGACCCTGCCTTTTGCGGCCGCGCGGGGCGGCAGCGAGCGTTCGGGCGGCGCGTGATCGACCCGCGCGCGCACGCCGGGTACGGGCGGTGATATCGCGGCGGGAAGCGGGCGCGTGGATCGCGGCCTTCCTGTTGGTGGCCGCGCTCGTCGTGCGCATCGGCTTCACGAGCGAGGACCCGGACTCGGCGCTCTACGCCGCGCTCTCCGAACGGCTCGCCGAACTGCCGCCGTCGGAATGGATCGTGCCGTCCTGGTGGGGCCTGTGGGACGGCGCCGGCCTGTTCCGTGAGCACCCGGCCGGCGTGCTGGTGCCCCCCGCGGCGCTCGGCGCGCTCGGCGTTCCCGCCCGCCAGGCCGCGTATGTGATGGGCATCGCCTACGGCCTGGCGTCGCTCCTGCTCATCAGCTGGCTCGTGGCGCGCATCGCGTCGCCCCGTGAGGGCCGCTGGACGCTCGTGCTCCTGCAGCTCATGCCCGTCGCCTTCGTCTTCCGGATTCGCGCCAACCAGGAGTACCCGATGCTGCTGTGCCTGCTGGTGGCCCTCATCGGCATTGACGGCGTGCGCCGATCGTGGCGCTGGCTGCCCGTCCTGCCGCTGGCGCTGACGGCGGCGCTCCTGATCAAAGGCGTCTTCGTGGTTCTCGTGGTCCTGGCCGCGCTCCTGTGGGCCGTGACGAATCCCGTCGGAGAACGCGGCCGCTCGAACCGGGTGATCCTCGCCGCGCTCTCGAGCGCGGTCCTAATGGCCGTGACCGTGATGACATATGACGCGATCTATCACCGGGTCACCGGCCAGACGTTCTGGATGGCGTACTGGGAGCGGCAGATGGCGCCGCTCGACATCACCACGCCGTTCGATGGCGCAGGATTGTGGGTGAACCATCTGCTGTTCTACGGCAGCCTGATTGCCTGGCATCCGGCGCCATGGAGCTTCGCGCTCGTCGCCGCGTTGCGGCACCGGCGCCAGGGCCTGGCGGCGCGCTGGCAGGCGCTCCTGCCTGCGGAGCGCCGCGGATTGATGTTCGCGCTGGGCTTCGCGGCGGCAGCCATCCTCCTGCTTAGCCCGTCGAGTCGCTTTGCGGAGCGCTACGCGTTCTCGGCCACGTACGCCGTCGCGACCGCGGGCGCAGTCGTCGCGCTTCGCGAGTGGCCGTGGCTGCGCGCGCGGCTGGCGCGACTCGATGCCGCCGTGCCGGGCCTGCCCGTCGTCCTCTGGTGCGCGCTGATGCTGCTGCGTCTGGTCACGGACCAGCTGCTCCCGCGGATCTGAGCAGTCCGCCGTGGCCGTGCAGCCGGAGGACGGTCACGGGTGCTCCGTATCCCGCGGCCGAATGAGCAGCACGAGCCCAATCGAAAGGATCGCGGCCGTGGCGAACACGCCGAAGATGCCGAGGAGCGGCACTTGCCGGTCGCGCATCACGCCGAAGCCCCAGTCGGCGAGGCCGCCGCAACTGATGCTGACGAGGTTCATGATGCCGTAGCCGGTCGCGCGCAAATGCGGCCGCGCAATCTGACAGAGGATGGGCATGTTGTTCGAGTCGAAGAATCCCCACCCGAGCCCGAACAGGATCAGAAACGCCACGGCGACGGCGAGGCTGCCGGTTTCGGGCGCGTAGCCCACGCCGAACATCGCGGGCACGATGAGCGACATGCCGATCGCGCTGACGTAGATGCGGCCGCGCATGGTGCGGCGCATCCAGCGATCGGCCAGCCAGCCGCCGGCGATCGCCCCCAGGATCGCGGCCACTTGCCAGTACAGCGTGGCCGAGACGCCCGCGAGGCCCTGGCCGATGTTGAACTCGGCCTTCAGGATGGCCGGCATCCAATCGCGCACCACCCAGCCTGCCAGGGCGGGGAGCGTGAAATAGAGGACGAGCAGAATGAACGACCCGTTGCTCAGCAGTTCGCGCGCGGCGCCGGCTGGCGACGCGGCGCGGACCGCGGCGAGCCCCGTCCGCGGCGTGCGCAGCAGCAGGAAGAGCGGCACGGCATAGACGATCCCCACCAGGCCGCACAACTCGAACGCCCATCGCCATCCGAGCCCGGGATGGTCGGCCGCATACCCGCCGAATCCACCTACGATCACGCCAACGTAGATCCCCATCTGGTGGAACCCGACCGCGCGGGACCGCGTGCTCCCCGAATGGACATCCGTAATGAGCGCGAGCGCGGCGGGGATATAGAACGCCTCGCTGATGCCCATGAACGCGCGGGTCGCCAGCAGCCCCTCGTAGGTGGTGACCTGCCCTGTCAGCCACGTGACCGTCGACCAGACCAGCAGGCTGCCGGCGATGACGTGGCGCCGGCTGTACCGGTCGGCGACGTATCCGCCGACCGGACTGAGCAGCGCATACACCCACTTGAACAGCGCCAGGATGGTCCCCCACTTCGCTTCGAGCCCGATGTCGGGGATGTCCTGCATCACCGAGAACTTCATCGAGGCCAGCATCTGCCGATCCAGGTAATTCAGCAGCGCGACGGGGACGAGGAGCGCGACGATGAGCCAGGCGCGGCGGGTAGCGGACGAGGATGAGGTCACGGCTGGCGCCTCCACATCTCGGGCCGGCGGATGCCGACGAGGCGGTGATTCTTCTCCACGATCGCGCGGACGACCGTCGCGCGATCCTGGTAGAGGGACTGGAAGGTGAAGTTCCTCCAGGCGATGGCCGCGTGCGACACCGCGCCGCACACGAGCAGGGCCGCCGCCAGCGCCCGGACGTCACGCCGCTCGAACCAGGGCGCCCACACGGAGGCGGCGTAGATCATGAGCGGCGGCAACAGCAGGTAGAAGGCATGCGAAGCCGGCGGCCGGACCGACCAGACGAAACTCACGATCAGGAGCCCGAGCAGCGAGGCCGTGAGCACCCGCACGGCCGGCCAGTCCGTCGCGCCGGTCCGGCGCTGAAAGAGCGCGACCACGAGTGTGACGCTCTGGATCACGCCAATCAACGCGGTACAGAGCACGAATGGTGCCGCCCACCAGAACCGCGTCAGGAAGGCCAACCGCGCGTCCGTACTCGCGCCGATGAACCGTGTCACCTCGAAGGCCGGCAACGCGAAGAACTGGGCCACGATCTGCGGCCCGCGCAGCAGGTTGCCCGGCTCGAAGACGACGTTGGACCCGGCCGTCCGCGTAAGACCGGCCAGTCCGTCGTGCACGATCGTCGGCCCGAGCGACGCCCCGGCCGCGAGCGCGCCGGCCGTCGTCCAGATCAGCCCTCGGGCCGTGGCAGCCCCCTCGGCGCGCGCGGCGAGGACGACCGCGGCCAACGCAACGGGCCCGAGCAGCAAGGCGGACAGGTGGAGCTGGTACACCCAGAGGATCCCGAATCCGAGGGAAAAGAACGCGAGCGATCGCGGCAGCAACCCGCGCCGCAGCGCGGGGACCACTTCGAACAGGCCAAGGCAGAACACGACCGCGCCCGGCAGGACGTACGAGGAATTGAGGATGTGCGTCGAGAGGTTCAGCGTCCACGGCGTGAAGAACACCCACGGCCAGAGAAACCATCGCGGCAGCGATGGCACCCGGCGGTCGATGTACCAACCCAGCGCAAGGAGCGCGGCGAAGGACAGCAGGTTCAGGAGAACGTAAGGTGCTTCGGGCTGCGGCACGACCCGGAGCGGCCACCCGATGAGCAGGCCCTGCAGCCCTCCGGGAATCTGCGTTTGCGTATACACCACGTCCGGACCATAGAGCGGCCACACGCCGGTGGTGAAGTACTCCAGTCCGATCAGGTACACCTGCACCTCGTCGTCGCCCCAGAGCTCCGACGTGAGGCCGAAGGCGAGCCGCGCCGCGAACGCCAGGCACAGCCAGAGCACGATGCGCGACCGGCCAGGCCGCGCGGCACGTGCGTGGCCGCCGTGCGCGCTGGCCTCGCTCATTGTGTAGTGACGAGGATGATGTGCTGCACGAGGCCGGG
>CAZFAT010000154.1:0-9213 GCA_964517075.1 uncultured Solibacteraceae bacterium | reverse complement strand
GAGCCACGGAGATCGGCGGCGCCCGGAATCTCGATACCGTGGGCTGCGACGCCGACGCTTGCCCGTGCACCGGATGCCGATCGAGCAACCGCATGTGGATCGAATCGTCGGCGAGGCGATCACCATCGTTGGCGTCGGGATAGCCACACGCGATCCCGAACACCCGCTGCGCGATCAAGTTCTCCAGCATGCCTTTGCCCCCTCTGACTCCTGAACCTCACGCTCCCTGTGCTCTCCGGTGCCCGATTCCGGGACGCCGCGCGTCCGCTGCCGGACGATGCCTTGCGCCGGGCATCAAGAAGCGGCCGCCGGATGCGCGCGAGGGGTGGCACCCGATGTGCTCGGCGTGGCAGGCAGGCTCTCTACAGCCATGGATGTAGACGCACTACGTCCACGCCTGTAGACTGTCTACGTCCAGGAGGACCGATGAGACGACCGGCCGCTCTGTTCGCCCTTGCCCTCGGCGTTTCCGCCGCCGGGCCGGCCGTCCCGCAGGCGCAGCCGCGCCCGATACCGCAGGCGCTGCTCGCGGATCGATTCAACCTGGCGGTCCATGCCGAGTCGCCCGCGCTTCCCGCGTATGCGCTCGTCCTCGCGCGCGATGACGGCTATCTCGGCGACCAGCTGCGTCCGTCTTCGGTCGAGTGCGCGCGCCCGGCGCAGGCCGCCGCAGGCAACGCCGGCGGCCCTGGGGCCGTGTTGTGCGGCCCTTGGCCTGGGGGCCCGGGAACGCTGAGCCTGGTGGGCAGCCCCATCTCGCAGCTCGCGTCGCTGCTCGCGTTGATGCCGCAACGGGCCGTGATCGACAAGACGGGCCAGCCTGGCCGCTCCGACGTCGAGCTGTCGTACGCGCCGCCGGTCCCGGCGCCCGGCGACGCGATCCTGGCTCCGTCGCTGTTCACGGCACTCCAGGAGCCGCGTGGTCTGAAGCTCGAGGCGGGCGAGAAGCACAGGTGGAGGTGCTCGTCCTCGATCGCATCGATCCACTAAGGGCGCACTGACATGGATCGCCTCGACCTGCTCCAGGGCACACTCGACATGCTCATCCTGCAGACGCTGAAGTGGGGCCCGCAGCACGGCTACGGCATCGGCCAGAGGATCCGCGCGCAGTCCTCCGAAGCGCTGCAGGTGGAAACCGGCTCGCTGTACCCGGCGCTCCATCGGCTCGAACGACAGGGATGGGTGACATCCGCGTGGGACATCACCGAGACCAACCAGCGCGCGAAAGTCTACCGGCTCACGCCGGCGGGCCGGAAACAGCTCGTTCGCGAGCGCGATCGCTGGCAGCAGCTCGTCAAGGCGATCGCAGGTGTGCTCAAGCCGGCGAAGAGCTAGCTCGCACGGAGTGACGACATGAAGATCGCGACCTCCCGGGTCACCGCAGCAGTCCGGATGATCGTTTCGCTGGCCGGCAGTGCCCAGGCGCCCAGGTTCGACGTCGCGTCGATCAGCGACGCGTCTCCGGACAAGGCCATCCGATCCCTGCTGATTCGCGCGGCGTACGCGGGGCCGGGCAGCCAGATGGTCAGCCAGGTGGAAGAAGGCCCCGACCGGCTCGGTGCCGACACAGCGCTGCAGGAGCAACTCGGGCTCACGCTCGAAACCGCCCACAGCCCCGTGGACGTGATCGTGGTGGATCACGCCGAACCACCAGCAGGACTCGCTGTGCACTCGCCGAGGAACGCGCTGTGAATCTTCCCCGCTGGCTCGCCTGGCGGCGCAGACGCGAAGACGATCTGCAGGACGAGATTGGGAGCCATCTCGCAATGGCCACCCGCGATCGGGTCGAGGAGGGGCAGGACCCTCGCGCCGCCGATTTCGCCGCGCGAAAAGAGTTCGGCAACGTCACCCTCACGCGCGAAGCGACGACGCGTTCCTGGCGTGGACTCTGGATCGAGCGCGTGCTCGACGTCCTTCGCGACGTCTCGTACGCGGTTCGGCTGATCAGACGGAGCCCCTCCTACTCGCTTGTCGTCATTGCGGTGCTGGCAGTCGGCATCACCGTGAACCTGGTGGCCTTCGGGCTCTTCAAGGCGCTCACGCTGGCGCCGCTCGCGGGCGTCGAGAACTCCGGCTCGCTGCTGTTCGTGGGCGCCCGAACCAACGGCGGCCAGATCTGGCCGCTCTCATATCCGGACTACGAGGACATCCGCGCGCGAGCGTATCCAGGCCTCGCGGCGTCGGCCATCCAACCGCTGATCCTGACGCACGGCGGCAGCAGTCAACTGATGATGGCAGAGCTCGTGACCGGCAATTACTTCGATGTGCTGACCGTGAACGCCGAGGTCGGCCGCGCCCTGAGGTCGAGCGATGCCGCGGCCCGTGGGCAACAGCCGGTCGTCGTCATCAGCGACGGCCTCTGGCGACGCGCCTTCGGGGGGGATCCTGCCGTCGTCGGCACGACCGTTCGTATCAATGCGCACCCCATGACGGTCGTCGGGGTCGCGGCGTCCGACTTCCGCGGCGCGGTCGTCGGCGTGGCAACGGACCTCTTCGTCCCAATCACGATGCCGTCGCCGCTCCTGGGCAGCAGCTGGCTGGAAAGCCGGAACGACCGCTCGGTGCTCGCCTTCCTACGCCCGCCGAACGGGATGAGCCGCGCGGGCATCGCAGCTGAGGCGCTCGACGTGTCCAATCAGCTCGCCGCCGAGCATCCGAATGATTCGCTGCGACACCGAGCGGAGATCGTGTCGATCTGGCGATGGCCGTTCGGCGCGCAAGGCTACATGCTGCCGGCCGTGGGCGTGATGGGTGCGATGGCCGCGCTGCTCCTGGTGGTCGCATGCGCGAACATTGCGAGCCTCGTGCTGGTGCAAAGTCTGGCGCGCCGTGGTGAAACGGCGGCACGCCTGACACTCGGGGCCACTCGCGGCCGCCTCGTCCGTCAGTTGGCGATCGAGAGCCTCGTGCTCGCCGCGCCCGGAGCGGCGATCGGTTTCCTGCTCCCGGGCTTTGCAGAACCGTTTCTCGGCGCGGCGGCTGCAAACGTTTCCTCCTTCCCGCTGTCTTTCAACGTCGAGCCGGATGGCTACGTCGTAGGCTTCACGATCCTGCTCGCCGTGGTCAGCGCGCTCCTGTACGGCCTGGGGCCCGCGATCCGGCTCTCACGTGTCGATCTGAGCGCCGTCCTGAAGGACGACTTGTCCCCCCGTGGATCCTCGAAAAGCCGCCTGCGCACGACGCTTGTCGTCGCACAGGTATCCGTCGCGCTGATGTTGCTGATCGGGACCGCGCTCGCCCTTCGGACGTTCGACGCGGCGCAGCGCGCCGATGCCGGATTTGATTCGCAGCAGGTCACATGGGCGACGTTCGACGCGAGGGCCGGAGGACACGACGAGGCAAGCGGCCGGCAGATGCATCTTCGCCTCTTGGACACCGTTCGCGGCGAGCGCGGCGTGACCACGGCGAGTCTTGCCACGTTCCTGCCGCTCAACATGGTTGACCTGATGTCGCGGGACGCGAAACCGGAAGGGTATCAGCCTCGCCGCGACGAAGACCTCGGCTTCGCGGCCAACGTCGTCAGCAGCGACTATTTCCGGACGATGGGCATTCCGCTTGTCGCCGGGCGCGAGTTCGACGCGCGCGATGACACGGCGACCGATCCGCCGATCGTCGTGAACGAAACGTTCGCACGGCGCTTCTTCGGCAGCGCCGCCGCAGCCGTGGGGCGGCGGGTGGAGACCGCCGGCCGTCGGGCCACGATCGTCGGCGTCGCGCGCGACATCAAGTACGCACGGCTCGACGAAGAGCCCCGTCCGTACGTGTACTCGTCGTTCTCGCATGTTTACATGACCAGCATGACGCTGCAGGTGCGCGGCGCGGCTGACCACGCAGCGATCCTCGCCAGGATCCGCGAGCACGGGCGCGCCCTCGATCCCGGCGTGACGATCCTGACCTCGGGCGTCATGGCTGACCAACTGCGATCGGCCACCTCGATCTACGAGACCCTGGCGCGCGTCTTGACGATGATTGGCGTGCTGGCCGCGGCGTTGGCCGCGCTCGGCATCTACGGCCTGGTCGCATACAGCGTCAGGCAAAGCACGCACGAGATCGGTGTCCGCACAGCCGTCGGCGCGACGCGCGGAATGATCCTGCGGCGCTTCCTCAGCCGCGGCCTGGCGCTCGCGGGCATCGGCACCGCGATCGGTATCCTAGCCTCGCTGGCCTTGACCCGCCTGATGTCCACGCTTCTGTTCGGAGTGACGGCAACCGATGTGGCGTCATTTGCCGGGGCGTCGCTGCTCGTGCTGGCGGCTGCGCTGCTCGCGTCCTTCGTGCCGGCATGGCGCGGGTCGCGGGTCGACCCCGTGGTGGCGCTGCGACACCATTGAGGCTGGGACGCGATGGCGCCTGTCCGAGCCTGAGCCCGGCCAGCAACCGCGCCGATTCGTTCTCGACGACAGACCGTGGATCCTGTGATGCTCGCTGAGGTGACCCATGCACGTGCCAGCCAGCGTGATCTCCTGCGCCGCGCTTTCGACAGTGCTCGTCGTCTGCGCGCTACACCTCCAGGCATCGAGCGCTCAAGACCCCATCTTCTCGGAAGCGGAAGCCTACGAGCGCTTCATGGGCCGCTGGAGCCGGGGCATGGCGCCGCTCCTCGTGCGCTTCGCTGGCGTGCGTGACGGGGACGCCGTGCTGGATGTCGGCGCCGGCACGGGCGCTGACGGCGGCTGCCGCCGCGGCCGCGCCGGCGAGCCGGATCGCCGGGATCGATCCTGCCGCACCGTATGTCGCCTTCGCGCAGGCGCAGCTGGGGAGCAGCCGCGTCAGTTTCGAAGTCGGCGACGCCCAGCGGATGCGGTTTCCCACGGCCAGCTTCGATCGGGCGATCTCGCTGCTCGTCGTCAACTTCATACCGGACGCCCGCCAGGCCGTCTCCGAGATGGTGCGGGTCACCAAGCCCAAGGGCACCGTGGCGGCGGCGGTATGGGATTACGGTGAAGGCATGGAGATGCTGCGCGTATTCTGGGACGAAGCCATCGCACTGCTGCCGGCGAACGACGAGAAGGACGAGCGCCACATGCCGTTCTGCCGGCCAGGCGAGTTGGCGGCGCTCTGGCGGGCGGCCGGCCTACAGAATGTCGTTGAGGAGGGGCTGACCGTCGAGACTCGATTCGCGTCGTTCGATGACTACTGGACGCCATTCCTCGCGATGCAGGGGCCGGCCGGGGCCTACGCGTCGTCGCTGTCGGTGACCGATCGCGACGCGCTCCGCACGCGACTGCGTCGCCGGCTGCTGGGCGATGGCTCCGATCAGCCGTTCGTCCTCCGCGCGCGCGCGTGGGCGGTCCGCGGGACGGTGCCGTAATGGATGCGCACCACGCGCTCTCGAGGGGCGGCCGCGGCCGGATGCGGCGGTCTGTGCCGTCGCCAGAATACATCGGGAATGCCCGCTGCCTCAGTGGCATAGGTGCGAGTCACACCATCCAAACCGTTCGGCGTTCCAGGTCTAGGTGTACCTTGCCGTTCGTCGAAGACGCCCGATTCGACTGTTCCTATTGACACCCGATAAGTCCGTGTGTTCTCCTGACGTCATTCGATAGGAGTCGCCACATGGCCGATCGCAAGGACGTGGTCCAGGGAACGCTCGATCTCCTGGTGCTGAGAATCATTGCGGCCCAGCCGATGCACGGATGGGGCGTCATGCAGCGTCTGCGGTACCTGACCGAGGACGTCTTTCAGGTCACGCCCGGATCGCTCTTTCCAGCGCTCCGGCGGCTCGAGGAAAACGGATGGGCGTCCGGTCATTGGGATGTCTCCGACAACAACCGCAGGGCGCGCTATTACGCGATCACGAAGGCGGGACAGAAGCAGCTGGCCCGCGAGAAGCAGCAGTGGAAGTCCATCACCGCTGCCGTCGAGAAGGTCCTGGAGGGAGCATGAGACGCGCGTGGTGTCGCCTGCGGGCCACGCTGCGCCGGCTGGTGGACGGCGGCGCGAGAGACGCCGAGCTCAGTGAGGAGCTCCGCGCGTTCGTCGAGCACGACGCCGAATCGAAGATCCGGTCGGGTATGACTCCGGAGGACGCACGGCGCGCGGCCCTCATCGAGTTGGGGGGCGCCGAACAGGTGAAGGAGCATGTCCGGGAAGCCAGGGCGGGAGCCCGCCTGGAAGGCATCGTCCGGGACCTCCGGTTCGCCATGCGCAGTCTCGGCCGGGCACCTGGGTTCTCGTCCTCGGTGATCGGAAGTCTCAGCCTGGGTCTGGCGGCGATGATCGTGGCCTTCGCGCTGATCAATGGCGCGTTGCGCCGTCCGTCTCCGGGCATCCAGGATCCGGATCGCCTCGTGGAGATCGGGATTCTGGAAAACCGCCCCATCGGGTCGAGGGCCGCCCGGACCGCATTGGCGGACTACCCGGACGTCGTTCGCGTGCTCGACGAGGGAATGCCCAGCCTCGAGGGTCTGGCCAGCTTCACCACATCCGACGTGGCAGTGACCCTGCCTCAACCACGCTCCCTCCCGGCCGCCTTCGTCTCGCCCAACTATTTCGACGTGCTCGGAGTCCGGCCAGAGATCGGGCGCACCTTTGCGCCCCGGGAGGAGGCTGAATCTCCGGTCGCCATCATCAGTCGCGCGCTGTGGATGCGGGAATTCGGCGGGGACCCTTCCGTGATCGGACGGTCGATCCAGACAGAAGGGCAGATTTTCGAAGTCATCGGCGTCGCACCGCCAGGATTCGCAGGCACTCAGCCCTGGAGAGGCATCGACCTCTGGCTGCCGATCGCCTTCGTGGATGGTGCGTCGATGGACGACCCGCTTCAGCAGTCCGGCGCTCGCGAGATTCGATACATGGGCCGAATGCGGGAGGGGGTCGGCGTCGAGCGGGTCGAGGCCGAGCTCGCCGTTGTTGCCGGGCGGCTCGGCGTCGCTCGTCCTGGAGGTGACGTCAATGCCGGACGGCTCGTCGCGTCCGCGGATGACTCGGTGGAACGGGTTGGGGTCGAGGTGTCCGGCCTGTCGAGAAGCGACGCCGTCGGAGAAGTGGTCGCCGTCGTCCTGCCCATCCCCCTTCTCGTGCTCGTGCTCGCCTGCGTCAACGCCGCGAACCTCCTCCTGGTCCGTGCTTCCGCGCGCAGCCGTGAGGTGGCGGTCCGCCTGGCGCTCGGCGCGTCCCGGTCCCGGCTCGTCCGGCAACTGATCATCGAAAGCCTGGTCCTGGCCATCGGGGCTGCCCTCCTCGCGCTGCTGCTGGCGTGGTCGGGCCTGCAGCTGATCGCAGGGTCGTTCGTGCTGTGGCCCATGCCGCTGGACGGGACGGTTGTGGCGGGCGCTCTCGTGACCGCGTTCCTGACGGCTCTGGGATTCGGGCTCGTCCCGGCACTTCGAGCGGCCGGTCAACGCCCGTCGGCGGCGCTCGGCACCTCTCCTGCGGGGAGCGGAGGCACGCGTGCCGAGTCCCGCGGTCGCCGGGTCCTCGTCGCCGGTCAGATCGCGCTCTCACTGGGTCTGCTGGCCTCCGTGTTCCAGTTGACCTCAACGCTGGAATCGGAGCCACCCGGCACGGACCCGGAGCGCATGCTGCTGGCGTCGTTCGATCTGGCGCAGCTCCGCATGTCATCCGGCGAGAGCAATGCGTTCTATGCGGCGCTCCTTGACCGTGCGTCAACACTTCCAGGAGTCGAGGCGGCAGGGCTGTCGGGTCGCGATCTGTTGTGGACCTCCTCCCCGTTCCGATTCGGCAACGAGGTCTTTCTGTCGGGTCGTGATCTGGTGTGGACCTCGGACCCGGACGAACCCCGCCTTACAACCGGTGCGTCTGCCGGTGGCGATCTGTTCAGGGCCCTGGGGCTCGACCTCCTTCAGGGCCGCGATGTCGCCCCGGCGGACCGGCGCGACATCCCCGAGGTAGCGATCGTCACCGAACGCCTCGCCTCCATGATCCAGGGGGGTGCACTCGGCCGGAGCTTGCACGTCTCGACATTCCCTGGCGCTCCGGAGGCCGACGTCCGGATTGTCGGCATCGTGGAATCCCCCGTGGAGATTTACGGCCAGGACGTTGCCGCGATCTTCTTCCCCTCGCCTTTCTTCCCCTCGCCATTCCAGAACGGCACCGCGCGGACGCTCTACGTCCGCACCGGAGGTGAGGCCGGCCCCCTCGCACCGGCGATCCGCGAGATCGTGGCGCAGATCGATCGTCGAGTTCCCCTCCTTGAACTGGCCACTCTGGACGAGAAGATTCGCTCGGACACGAAGTTCCAGGGCCGCCGCGTGCTGGCGGGGACGGGGGCCGTGCTGGGCATCGTGGCGCTCCTGCTCGCCAGCGTCGGCCTCTACGGAGTGACCTCGTATAGCGTCGCGATGCGCGGGCGGGAGATCGCGGTCCGGATGGCCCTGGGTGCGCGGGCCGACCGCGTCGTCGCGATATTCCTGCGGCAGGCCCTGACCATCGCGGCGATCGGTTCCGTGATCGGAGGCCTCGTGGGCATCGCGGCCGGGCTCGTCATTCGGGCGGAGGTGTTCGGTGTCCCCGGAGTCGATATCGCGGCGCTGGGCGGATCGGCGGCGTTGCTTGCCGTGGCCATGCTCCTGGCCAGCCTCCTGCCGGCCCGGCGGGCCGCCCGGCTGGACCCGAACGTGGTGCTGCGACAAGAGTAGGCAGTATGGCGGACCCCGCCCACTCGGCCTCGATGGAACGCCGAATGCGTCGCTGGCTTTCGGCTCCTTCAGCTCGCGGGCTCGAGGCGCAGCAACGCGCCATCAGGCTTGCCGCTCCCGTACGCATATTCGGTGACGACATAGAGATAGCCGTCCGGGCCCTGCTGCACGTCGCGGAAGCGCACGCCCAGCTCGGTCAGCATCGGCTGGCGCGACTCGGCCTGCCCCCCGGCCCCACGGCCCGGCCCGCGAATGATGACGCGCTGCATCTGCTGTGCGGTGAGCGCGCCCACGAACAGGTTGCCCTTCCACTCGGGAAGGCGATCCCCGGTGTAGAACGCGATGCTCGACGGGCTGATCGCCGGCACCCAGAACATCCGCGGCATTTCGATGCCGGGCCGCCACCAGGGCTGATCGGACACGAGCGTGCCCGTGTAATTGCGTCCCATGGACACGAGCGGCCACCCGTAGTTGCTCCCTGCCTTCAGGATGTCGAGCCGGTCGCCGCCGAGCGGGCCGATGTCGGACACCCAGAGCTCGCCGGTCTCGGGATGGAACGCGAAGCCGATCGGGTTCCGATGACCGTAGGTGAAGATCTCGCCCTTCGCGCCGG
>CAZFAT010000153.1:0-3794 GCA_964517075.1 uncultured Solibacteraceae bacterium | reverse complement strand
TCGTCGGCATTGACGATGGCGGCCGCGCCGGCGGGCAGCATCTGGAACAGGCGCCGCTTCGCCGCGAAGTACTGCTGCATGTCGCCGTGGAAGTCGAGATGGTCGCGCGTGAGATTCGTGAAGATGGCCGCCTGGAACCGCACGTGGTCCACGCGATGCAGCGCGAGCGCGTGCGAGGACACCTCCATGGCGCACGCCCCGCAACCGCGATCGACCATCTCGGCCAGCAGCCGCTGGACCTCGGACGCCTCGGGCGTCGTATGCGACGCGTCGCGCTCGTCGGCGGCCGACGGGCCGACGCGAAACGTCACCGTGCCGAGACGCCCGCAGGGCAGTCCGGCGGCGTCGAAGACGGATGCCAGCAGATACGTCGTCGTGGTCTTGCCGTTCGTCCCCGTGACTCCCACGACCGTGAGGCGTTCGCTCGGGTGGCCGAAGAAGATTGCCGCCAGTTCGGCCAGCGCCAGGCGGGCGTCGGTCGTGCTGAGCCAGGGCGCCTCCACCGACGATGGCGCGGGCGATTCGGAGACGATGGCGATCGCGCCGCGCTTGATGGCCTCGGCCGCGAACGCCGCGCCGTCCGCGCGCTGGCCACGAATGGCCACGAAAACGGTGCCAGGACCGACCGCGCGTGAGTCGTGGGTGATGCCGGTGACGGCGGTGTCGCCACAACGCGCGTCGGCGACGCGCTGCCGGGCGCCGGGCGCGAGCATGCGCGCCGCCCCCACGAGCGCGTCAAGCGTCAACGTCCACCTCTCGGATCAGGTGGCGGCCGGCGCTCGAGGTGAATGGCGCCCCACGTGCCTGACACGACCGGCAGTCCGGGCGCCGGCGTCTGGTCCACGACCAGCCCGGAGCCGCTCGGCCGCACGATCACGCCGACGCCAGCGAGGGTGCGAATGGCGACGCGGGCGCTCAGCCCGCGGACATCGGGCACCAGCGCGGGCCCTCCCAGCGGAGCGGCCGCCGGGATGATGGTTGGCATCGCGGGCCGGGGGCGCGCGGGCTCGGTTCGGTCGTCCGCGACGATGACCGGGGCCAGCGGATCGATCGTGGGAGGCACACCGAAGTGCTGCAGTCCGGCTTCGGCAATGCGCTTGAAAATGGGGGCGGCGACGCTGCCGCCGTAGTAGCTGGTTCCGCGGGGCGTGTCGATGACGACCAGAATCGTGAACGCAGGACGACGGGAAGGGACGAAGCCTACGAACGACGCGTGGTAGTCGTCGCCGCCATATCCGCCCCCTGGCGCCACCTTCTTGGTCGTGCCAGTCTTGCCCGCCACCTGGTACCGGTCGAGCCGGGCGCTCGTGGCGGTGCCCCGCTCGGTCACGGCTTCCATGATGGCGGTCAGCGTGGCGGCGGTTTCGGGCTGGATGACACGTCGGAGCGCTTCCGGGCGCCGCTCTTCGCGCTGGCCGTCGCGGACGATGGCCCGCACGACGCGAGGACGCATCAGAACGCCACCGTTGGCCACCACGCTCGCCGCGGACGCCATCTGCAGCGGGGTCACCCCGATCTGGTAGCCCATCGAGACCGACGCCAGCCCACTCTGGTTCAAGCCGGCCGGGTCCCACATCCCCGCCCGCACGCCGGGCAGTTCGCGCGTGTTCCGCTGACCGAACCCGAACCGCTCGACGTATTCCTTCATCTGCGCCGCACCGGTCTTCCATCCGACGCGGATGGCGCCGACGTTGCTGGACTTGACGATGACGTCCTCGAACGAGATCACCCCGTAGTTGTGCCCTCCGGCTTCACGCACCCGCCGGCCGGGCATCGTGATGACCCCCGGCCTGCAGTCGATCATGTCCGTGGGCGTGACGATGCCCGCTTCGAGCGCGGCGGCCGCGGTCACGATCTTGAAGGTCGACCCAGGCTCATAGATGTCCTGCACGGCCCGGTTCCGTTGCTCCTCGGGGCTCGCGCTTCCGGGCAGGTTCGGGTTGTAGGTGGGATAGCTGGCGAGCGCGAGCACGTCGCCGGTCATCGGCTGCATCACGACCACCGTGCCGGCAAGAGCACCGTTCTCGATCACGCCCCGCTTCAGCTCACGTTCCACGATGTGCTGCAGTCCGAGGTCGAGCGTCAGCTCCAGCTTGGCGCCCGGCACAGGTTCCTGTTCCACACGCGTCTCGAGCCGCTGCCGCTTCGCGTCCACGTACGCCACGGCCAGCCCGGGCTCGCCTTCGACGATCGGGTTCTGGGTGTACTCGAGGCCCGCCAGCCCCTTGCCGTCTGCGTCGACGAAGCCGAGCACGTGAGACGCCAGTTCGGCATGCGGGTAATAGCGCCCGGTAGCGCTCTTGAGCGCGATACCCGGCAGCCCGAGGGCCGCGACGCGATCCACTTGCTCCGGGGAAGCGTCGCGGGGGCTACGAATGGTGACGTGCCGGTCGATGCGATGACCCTGACGGGCCGGATCCTTCGTCAGCCCCTTGATCAGCCGCGCACGTTCCGCCGCCGGGCAGTCGCCCAGCGCGGCGCACACAGCCGCGACGGTGTAGACCGGATCGTGGATGAGTAACGGGTCGCCAAACACCTCGCTCGCAGCCACCGAGTACGCCAGCATCCGGCCCTTCCGATCGAGGATGTCGCCCCGCGGCGCCTCCGGGCGCAGCACACGCTCAAAGTTGTCCCGCGCATCCTGGGCGAACCGCTCGTGCTGGAACACCTGCAACTGGATGAACCGGGCCTGGATGCCGACCACCCAGCACGTCACCACGGCCACGAGCACGATCACGCGCCGTTTCATGGCCGGCCGCCACAGCTGCTCGAACGCCTCACCCGGCCGGTCGTCAGCCGAGAACGGGTCGAGCGCGGCCGGCCGCCTGCGAAGCAGACGCACCCAGCGTGTCAGGACGCCGCGCGCACGCTCGCCCCGCCGCCCCGACCGTCCCGCGCTGCCCGTGGTCATGTCAGTGCACCTGGGCGATCACAGCGCCGCGAGGAGCGGCCGCCGGCGCGCGTTCGATGACGAGAGTGTCCGCGGGCGGGGCGGGCACCATGCCCAGCTCCCGACGTGCCCGCTGTTCGATCAGCTGCGGGGCGCGGTGCGCTTCCAGGTTGAGGCGCAACCAGCGATTGATGGTTTCCTCGCGGGCCAGCTCCGAGCGCCAGCGCTCGATGTCGATCCCGTGCTGCACCATCTTCTGGTTCTGCCAGGCGGCAAAGAGCAGCAGCGCGACGCTGAGGACGGCCAGCCAGATCGTCCGCCGGATCTCCCGGCGCTCGCGCGTGTCCAGCTCGCGGATGACCGGGTTGTTCCGGATGTCCTTCTTGATCGCGTATTCGAGGTCGATGCTCATGCGAGCTTCTCCAGCGCCCGCAGCCGGGCGCTCCGGGATCGGGGGTTCCGCGCCCGTTCCTCGTCGTCGGGGACGATGGGCCGGCGCGTCAGCAGGTGCGCCCGCGCGTCGGTGGCAAGCTGTCGAAACGTGTGCTTCACCACGCGGTCCTCCAGCGAGTGGAACGCCAGCACGATCAGGCGGCCGCCCCGCGCGAGCGCCTGCCACGCCGAGGCGAGAAACGTGTCCAGGCCGTCCAGTTCGTCGTTCACCCAGATGCGGAGGGCCTGGAACGTCCTGGTGGCCGGGTCGATCCGCTGCCAGCCGCGGCCTCCCGCGGCCCGGCGCACCACCGCCGCCAGGTCCCCGGTGTCGCCGAGCGCACCGCGGTCGCGCGAGGCGAGAATGGCGCGCGCGACCCGCCGCGCGTGCCGTTCTTCGCCGAACCGATGGATCACGTCCGCCAGCGTCTCCGCATCGACGCGTGCCAGCCGCTCGGCCAGGGTCGCGCCC
>CAZFAT010000152.1:0-2840 GCA_964517075.1 uncultured Solibacteraceae bacterium | reverse complement strand
CCTCGACCGGCTGGCGCGCAAGTTCGACACGGCGGCCACGTTCGTCCCGCCGCCGGTCGTCGAGACCGACGCCGAGGCGCGCGTCGGGATCATTGCGTTCGGATCCAGCCACTGGGCGGTGGCGGAGTCGCGCGACCAGCTCCGCGAGGTAGCCGGTCTGCGGACGTCCTACCTGCGCCTGCGCGCCTACCCGTTCACGCCCGCGGTGGACGAGTTCATCCGCCGGCACGATCGGGTCTACGTCGTCGAGCAGAACCGCGATGCCCAGATGCTGGGCCTGCTGCGCATGGACGGCGAGGCGGCCGAGCTCGTCCGGCTGCGCAGCGTGCTGCACTACAACGGCCTGCCCATCGACGCTCGGAGCATTACTGACGGCATCCTGGCGCAGGAGCAGAACGGCGGCTAGGCCCGCCCGCCGGCCGCGAGTCCATACCCATGGCGACAGAAACCCCGACACCCGCCGCGCCGCGGCGCAACCGCATCAACCTCGAGGTGGCCAGCTACCGCGGGAGCAAGACGACGCTCTGCGCGGGATGCGGGCACAACGCGATCTCGGAGCGCATCATCGATGCGTTCTTCGAGATGGGCGTCGATCCGCGGCAGGTCGTGAAGCTGTCGGGCATCGGCTGCTCGAGCAAGAGTCCTGCGTACTTCCTCAACCCGTCGCACGGCTTCAACGCGGTGCACGGCCGCATGCCGTCGGTGGCGACCGGCGCGATGCTCGCGAACAAGAACCTGCTGGCGATTGGTGTCAGCGGTGACGGGGACACCGGGGCGATCGGCATTGGCCAGTTCGCGCATCTGATGCGCCGCAACCTGCCGCTCATCTACATCATCGAGGACAACGGCTGCTACGGTCTCACGAAGGGGCAGTTCTCACCGACCGCCGACCTGGGATCGAAGGCCAAGAACGGCGTGGTCAACGACCTGCCGCCGATTGACCTGTGCGGGCTGGGCATCCAGTTGGGCGCGTCGTTCGTGGCCCGCTCCTTCTCGGGCGACAAGAAGCAGTTGCTGTCGGTGCTCAAGGCCGCGATCGCGCACCGTGGGCTGGCCCTGCTCGATGTGCTCTCGCCGTGTGTGACCTTCAACGACCACGAGGGCTCGACGAAGAGCTACGCCTACGTCAAGGACCACGACGAGCCGCTCGGCGAGATCAGTTTCGTGCCCTTCTTCGAGGACATCACGGTGGACTACGCGCCGGGAGAGGCGACGCTCGTCCAGATGCACGACGGATCGAAGCTGTTTCTCCGCAAGATGGCCGAGGACTACAACCCGTCGGACCGCGTCACGGCCCTGCGTCTGCTTCACGAGACGGCGAGCCGTGGCGAATTCGCGACCGGCGTGCTCTACGTGGAGCCGGACCAGGAGGACTTCGTCGGCGCGCTGAACCTCGTCGACGAGCCGCTCGCCTCGCTGCCGACAGAGCGCGTGCGCCCGCCGCGCGCCGCGCTCGACGAGATCATGGAAGCACTTCGATAAGGAGAGGAATTGATGAACTTGGTGATCGCATCATTGATGATTGACGATTGGGCGGAAGGTTGCAGGTAGTCGTGTCCACGGAGTTGACGTTCGCCATCATCAAGCCTGACGCCGTGCGGGCGCGGGCCGCGGGCCGGATCCTGGCCCGCATCGAGGAAGCCGGCTTCACCGTCCGGGCCATGCGCCTGGCGCGGCTGTCGCGCGGTGAGGCCGAGGGCTTCTACGCGGTGCACCGGGAGCGGCCGTTCTTCGCGAGCCTCACCGCGTTCATGTCGTCGGGACCGTGCATCGTCATGGCGCTCGAGGCGCCGGATGCCATCGTCAAGTGGCGCGGCCTCATGGGCGCGACCGATCCGGCGAAGGCCGAGGGCGGCACCCTGCGGCGCGAGTTCGGTGCGTCGATCGAGTACAACGCGACGCACGGGTCCGACGCGCGTGAGACGGCGGCGTTCGAGTTGGGGTACTTCTTCCGCGGTCTGGAGCTGTGAGCCGGCGCGGCCGGACCTGAACGGAGCGGCGGTGGCGCGCGGTCTCATCGTCTTCGGCGTTGTCCTGATTGTGCTCGGCCTGCTCGTCAAGGCCGGGCTCCCGCTCGGCCGGCTGCCCGGGGACCTGATCTTCCAGCGCGCTAATTCCACGCTGTATCTGCCGATCGTGACGTGCCTCGTCCTGAGCGTCGTCCTGTCGGTCGTGCTGGCGCTGCTGCGGCGCTGAGCGGGCGCGACGCGAACGGGGCCTGACGAAGATCGAGGCGCGGGTGGGCGGCTCCCGGCTCCCGGCTCCCGGTTCCCGGGTCCCGGACCTCAGGTCGGTCGGCGCTCGTGTCCCGCGTCCCGGCCGCTGGTCAGCGGGGCCATCCAGGTCAGTACCTCGATGACGACCGTGGCGGCGATCACGGCGCCGAGGCCCAGGTGCACCTGCCCGGTCGCCACGGCGACGAGGAGCAGCACGCCGGCAAGTGTCCGGCGGTTGACCATTGTGGCGGGGCGGGGTACCATCGGGGTTCGCGTTCGCCGAGCGGTCGCGGTGTGTCGCGGGGTGGAGCAGTCCGGTAGCTCGTTGGGCTCATAACCCAAAGGTCGCGGGTTCAAATCCCGCCCCCGCAACCAATCAAAATCGAGGACGAAGCGGGCATGAGTCGAACGATTCCGGCCCGTTCTGCTTTGTACGCGACTTAGCGCAGAACCCCACGGCGCCCATGCCCGTGGAGACGGCTGCGTAGGACGCCAAGGGCGCGTCGGAGTTGGCACACGCTTCGATGCGCTAATTCTCTACGTCTTCGTCCCGTCCCCGTGCCGTATTAGAGCTGTGATGTCGGCCACCACCTGCTCCGGTCGCTCCCGGTTCGGGCAGTGGCC
>CAZFAT010000151.1:0-14845 GCA_964517075.1 uncultured Solibacteraceae bacterium | reverse complement strand
GACGCCGACATCCCGATGCTCGAGGCGGCGCGCGCTGAGGCGGCGCGCCTGCCGTGAGGCTCGACCACCGACGTCGCGTAACTGCTGATCAGGACGGCGAGTGACGCCGATCGGCCCAGCCACATGTCAACGACGGCGATCGTCATCGCGCTGGGTGTGGCCGCCGGCGCGGTGATCCTGGCCGCGCTGGTTCGGTTGGCGATCCGTCACCTGCGTCGGTTCGTGCGCGCGTTCTGGCCGCACTCGTGATCGACCGGAGGGAGCCGGGGCGGGGTAAGCTGGTCGCGCCCATGACCCGCCGTCTACGTTGTCCGTTCCGCCGGATGGCGGTCGCGGCCGCCGTGCTGTGCGCCTCGGCCTGCGCGCCGGCGCGCACGCCGGCATCGGGTGCGACGCCGGGGGCGGTCCCGCCCGCCGAGGCTGGTGTGGACGCGGCGTCCGAACCGGCGTTTGCCGCGGCGGCGGAGAACGCGCGTGCGGCGAACGAGGCCTTCGTTCGCTCGCGCCGGCTGATGCGCGACTGGCTGACGTTCGCGGATCCCGCCTCGGGTCTGCTCCCGCGGCATCTCCAGGGCGAGGGTCTCGACATCTGGAATGCGCAGGACACGTCGGCGGATCTCTATCCCTTCCTCGTCCTCACCGCGTACTTCACCGACCCGGCGCTCTATCAGGGGCGGATGATCGACATCCTCCGAACCGAAACCGTGCTCACGTCGCGGCTCGACCGCCTGCCCGACACCTGGTCGTTCTCGAAGAAGGGCTTCGCCTTCGACGCGCCCGACCTGACCCGGATCCTGTTCGGATCCTCCGAGTACGTCAAAGACGGGCTGCTGCCGATCACCGAGTTCCTGGGCGAGACGCCGTGGCGGGCGCGGATGTTCGGCATGCTCGACGACATCTGGCGCCATGCGCCGATCGACACGCCGCGCGGTCGGCTCCCGTCCGACAATCCCGAGGTCAACGGGAACATGCTCCAGGCGCTCTCGCGCGCGTACTGGATGACGAACGACGCGCGCTACCTCGAGTACGCGACCCGTCTCGGGGAGTACTACCTGCTGGACGGTCACCATCCCACGCGCGACTTCGAGACCCTGCGGCTGCGCGATCACGGGAACGAGATCGTCTCGGGCCTGACCGAGTTCTACGCGACGATCACGAAGGTCGATCCGGCGAAGGCGGCCCGCTATCGGGCGCCGATGCACGCCATGCTCGATCGCATCCTCGAGGTCGGCCGGAACGAGGACGGCCTGTTCTACAACGTGATCGATCCGCGTGCGGGTACGGTCGTGAATCCCGGCGTCGCCGACAACTTCGGCTACATCCTCAACGGCTTCTACACGGTCTACCTGCTGGACGGGACGGCGGCGTACCGGGAAGCCGTGCTGCGCGCGCTCTCGTCGCTCGACGCAAAGTATCGCGGCTTCAACTGGGAGTCGCTCGGGCAGGACGGGGACGCGGACGCCGTCGAGGGCGCGCTGAACCTCTACAATCGGGAGCCGGTCGCCTCCGCGGCGGCGTGGATCGACTACCAGACACACTGGATGTGGACCAAGCAGGACTGGGCGCATCGGCCCAACACCGAGCGCTGGCGTGGGCGCGGGGTCGTCGAGGGCGCGTACGCCGACGGCAACTTCAACCGGACGTCTATCATGTACGCGCTGTGGAAGACGGGTGGCACGCACGTGCAGCCCTGGAGGCCGGATGTGGTCTACGGCGCGACGCGGGACGGTCGGGCGCTGCTGATCACCCTTCGGGCGGAGACGGCCTGGTCCGGAGTCCTGCGCTTCGACCCGCCACGTCACCGCACGCACATGGGCATGCCGATGGACTGGCCCCGGATGAACCAGTTCCCCGAGTGGTTCACGGTCGAGGCGGGGCGCCGCTACGAGGTGCGGGACGTCGCGAGCGGCACGCGCGACGTGCGCACGGGCGCCGAGTTGCAGCGTGGCTTGCCGCTGGACATTGCGCCGCAGCGTGAAACACGGCTGATCGTCAGGCCGCTGTAACAACGTAGCCGCCGGGCCTCAGCCCGACGGATCGACTGGAAGGCCGAACCGGTGGTGCGTCTGTCGTGGAGTGCTCTGTTCGTGACCGTCGGCCTGGCCGCCGCGCCAGCCGTGGCCCAGTCGCCGGACGCGGCGGCGTTGGCCCCGGGCCAGAACTGCCGGCTGCTGACCCAGGCCGCCGCGGATGCTAGCGCGGGCACGGCCAACGTTCAGCACAACGGCACGCCGATCCCCGGCATGCCGGCGCCAGACATCTCGCGCGGCTTCAAGGGCATTCCCCGATCGGCCCAGCCCCCGCTGACCTCGTCACAGCGTCGCATCCTGGAGTGCACCTATTGGCCGCCCGAGGCGAACGCGGAGATGTCCTGCGCGTTGTTCGTGCCATCCACCTACACACCGGGTCAGCCCACGCCCCTCGTGGTGGACCTCCATGGGCTGGCGATCACGCCGCTCCAGCAGATCCTGTTCGACGGCACGACCGACTTTACCGAGCGGGATGGGTTCATCGTGCTCGCGCCGAAGACGAGGAGCAGTCCATGACGACGTTTCAGCTGACGGCGGCCGGCGTGGCGATGGCGACAGCCGTCGTCCTGGCGCAGACCGATCGTCCCACCGACTGGATCGATCCCGCGACGGGCCACCGCATCGTCCGGCTCACGGACGCCGCCGGCGGGTCAACGTTGTACTTCCACGACAACGCGTTTTCGCCGGAGGGGGACACGCTGATGTTCAACACGCCGGCGGGCATTGCCGTGATGCCGGTCGCGGCGATCGGCACGCCAGACGCGGGGGCTGAGGTGGTGGCCCCCGGGGCCCGAGGCGGCTACTTTGCCCGGCGCAGCCGCGAGATCTACTTCACTCAGGGCCGCGGCGCGGCTCGTGCGCGTGGTCCGGGCGGGGGCGGCCGCGGCCCCGGCGGTGCCGCCCTGCGCGCGGTGCACGTGGACACGAAGCAGGTCCGCGACGTGACACATGCCCGCGGTCTCGTGAACGCCGACGGGACGTTGTCGGTGGCCAAGAACGGCAACGCCCAGGATCCGGACGGGAAGTATCCCCGTCCGCCCGTGCGCCCGGTCGTCCCGCAACTCCAGCGGATGTTTCCGGGCAAGACCATGGCCGATCTGACGCCGGACCAGCAGTACTCGGTGACGAAGGAAGACGGCCTCGCGAAGCGCGCGCTCAACCCCGGCCTGCAGTCGTTCCTCTTCACGGATCTCCGGACCGGCGCGACGCACGAGACCGGGTTCCAGTACGGCGACCTGAACCACATGCAGTTCAATCCGGTCGATCCCCACCTGCTGCTGTATTGTCACGAAGGCACCTGGCACGAGCTGGATCGCACGTGGACCATCCGCACCGATGGCAGCCAGAGGCAGCTGATGCACAAGCGCACCATGGACATGGAGATCAACGGCCATGAGTGGTGGAGCTTCGACGGCCAGACCGTCTGGTTCGACTTGCAGACGCCGCGCAGCGAGGTCTTCTGGATTGCCGGTGTGAACATGGCGACGGGCCGGCGCGTCCGGTACCACGTCGAGCGCGACTGGTGGAGCGTGCACTTCAACAGCTCGCGCGACGACACCCTGTTTGCCGGTGACGGCGGCGACGCCTCGCAGGTGGCCTACGCGAAGGACGGCAAGTGGATCAACCTCTTCCGCGTCCAGCCGAACGACACCGTCACACGCGAGAAGCTCGTCGACATGGGCGCGCACAACTACGTGACGGGCAAGGGCGGCGTGGAACCGAACGTCCACGTCACGCCTGACAAGAAATGGGTGATCTTCACCGGCCAGTTCGGCACGGACCGGCGGCACGTGTACGCCGTGGAGATCGCGAAGCGGTAGCCGATCGTCGTCGCCGCGGTGCTCAGCCCTGCGGCTCAGCCCCAAGGAGGCATGACCGCGACAGTGAGCGGGAAGGAGCGGGTCGGGGACCGCGACGCCACGTGCTGGTCTTGCAGCCGAAGCAGGGCGCCCCCCTGTGTCAGTACATCGATGCCACGACGTTCCTCCCCATCAAGGTCGTGATGACGATCGGCGGAGGGCCGGACGGCGCCGACGTCGAGCAGACGGCGGAAGTGTCCGACTTCCGGGACGTCGATGGCATCAAGGTACCCTTCCGTCTGCGGACGTCGTCGGCGGTGCAGACGGTGACCATCGTAGTCACCAGCGTGGAGCACAACGTCAAGGTGGACGACGCGCTGTTCAGGAAGCCGGCGACCCTGTAGCCGTCACGAGCCGAACGGCACTTCCATGTCGCCCCGGCTGAACGTGGTGAGAAAGGCGCGGACGACCTCCGGATCGAAGTCGGTTCCCGATCCGCGCACGATCATCTCGCGGCCTTCGAACGGGGACATCGCCTTGCGGTACGGGCGGTCGCTCGTGAGCGAATCGTACACGTCGGCGACCGCGAGGATCCGGGCCTCGAGCGGGATCGCCGCGCCTCGCGTGCCGTGATAGCCGGATCCGTCGAACTTGTCGTGGTGCGCGAGAATAATCGGGATCACGCGCCGGAGTGATCCGCCGACGGGCTGCAGCATCGCGATGCCCCGGTCCACGTGCGCCCGCATCTCGAGATACTCGGTTTCGGTGAGCCGCGCGGCTTTGTAGAGCAACTCGCGGCTCACGTCCAGCTTCCCGATGTCGTGCAGCAGGGCCGCCGCTCGGACATCCTCGATCCGTTCAGGGCTGAAGTCGAGCGCCGCCGCGATGCGCGACGCATAGACCGACACGCGATAGGAGTGGTTCTCTGTGTATTTGTCCTTCGAGATGAAGTGGGCCAGGATCAGCATGACGCCGGTGTAGGTGTCGCGCAGTTCGCGCACCTGCGCCGCTTTGTGATCGCAGAGCGTGCCCATCAGATACCCGGTGACCATCAGGGTGCCACCCCAGATCGTCAGGTCGATCCATTTCCCGACGACGAGGGTGCTGGCCCGCGCGCCGAGGAACTGAGGGTCGAACCAGGCCAGCAGCACCAGCATCAGGACGCTGGCGAGCGCGGTCAGCGTGGCGTGCCGGCGTCCGTACAGATAGGCCGACACGACGGTGGGCAGCGTGTACAGCCCCAGGAGGACCCGCTGCGAGTCGACGAGCGTATTCACCAGGGCCGCGAGCACGAAGAGCGACAACAGCAGCCACAGTTCCCGATTGACTTCCTCCAGGTGGCGCATGAGGCGCGACGTCAAGCGGAGAGCGTTCGCGGGCCGTAGCGTGGAAACGGCCTCATCGGGTACCGTGGACACGCGCCTCGCGGCCGGTAGATCGGTGACACGAGCGACATCCAGGGGCATGATCAGGCGCGAGAGGGGCAAAAGCCGATCCACATCCGAACCCGCTGAAACGCCCGGGAAATCCGTGGTCGCAAGCGCTCAGTGGGCCGGGCGATCGCACCCGAGCGTCTGTCCTGTGACGCCGCACGACGATTCTGGAACGTCCCGTGTCTGCCTGACGTTCCCGGTTCGCCGGCTAGGGCGGCAGCAGGCGCAGGGGAACGAGTCGCACGGGGCCCAGCAGTCCTGACGGCGTGAGGTCCCACGCGGCCGCATCGAAGGGGCGGTAGTTGATGTTCACGAAGTTGATTTCGTGCATGATCTTCCACGCCACGCCGCGTCGATCCATGTCGCGGATTCTGTTCGCGGCGAGGTTCGTCACCTCCAGCTCGAGCACGTTCATCCTCGGCCGCAGGCGGGTGCCGAGCGGCACGACGAACGGCACGCTCCACGCCGTGGCGACGTCCTCGCCGTTCAGGCGCACGCGCGCACTCTCCCGCACATCGCCCAGGTCGAGCGCCCACGCCGCGGGCGACGTCGTGGCGTCGGACGTCCGCGCGAGTGAGGCGAGGTCGAACTCGAGCCGGTAGCGCGCCGTGCCGGCGAACCGCTCGGCCTCGCCACCGAGTGTCGTCCAGGACCCGAGCGCGGTCTGCGTGGCGGCGGGAGGCCGTTCAGCTCCACCCTTGAGGAACTCGATCTGCCAGACGCCCGTGAGCTCGACCGGCGCGCCGGCCGGCCCGGTGTACGCCCAGCGTGGACCCGCGGCGGCCGCCGCCCGCGAGGTGCGCAGCACCAGCGATTCGCCGGGAGCCAGTTGCAGGTACACCGCTGTCTGGCTGCCGTTCGGCCGCAGCGCGGCGGTACCGCCGCGGCCGGTGAGCGGGTCGAGGATCACCGCGGATGTCGCGGCGACGCCGAGCGGGATCCACTGGTCGACCCGCCGACCCGTCAGGTTCGCGAGGAAATAGTCGTGACCGTCCGGGCGGGCGCGGCGGATGAATCCGGCTCCCGTCTGCACGAGAAGCTCTCGGGTGACGGGGAGACGCGGCAGGGCGGACATCACGTCGTCGCGCAGCACGCGCCCGCGGCCGATGCGCGCCTCGTCGCCGCCGGGGGTGGGCGAGAACGACAGCCTGCCCAGCGCGGCGCGGAATTGCGCCTGGCGTTCCGCCAGCCGCCCATAGCCCGGCACGTCTTCAGGGAGCGACTCGAAGACGACGGTCGCGCCGGCGTTCGCCAAGGTGACGATGTGCTCGAGTGTGGCGGCGGGCATCCGGCGCGCCGCTGGGACGACCAGGACCTTGTAGCGGGCACCGGGCGTCGTCAGTTGGCCCTCGACCGTTTTCGTCTGCGCGAGCTGCGCGTCGGAAATGTAGTCGAAGCTGTAGCCCTGCGCGAGCAGCGTGCGCGCCAGACGCCCGGCTGATGTCTCGGTCAGCCACTTCACGTCGTGCACGCCGAGCTGCTGCATCATTCCGTCGCCCTTGTCCCAGACGTCGTACACCGGCCAGTACACCAGCACCTCGTTGTCGGGCGTACCGCCTTGCAGCACCGACTGCACGCGCTGGATGTAGCGGTTCATCGCGCCGAAGTCGTCCCACCACGGGTTGTTCGGGTTGTACTGCGTCGACGCGTAGAACAGCCAGCCGGGCCAGGCCGCGTCTTCAGGCGAGTACACGGTGCCGTGGTGGACGATGTGGTTGATGCCGTCGAGCATCACGCGGTCGAGCTCTGGCTTCGCGTACGACAGCGCGACCTTCCAGTGGTCGCGCAGCCACGTGCTGCTCTCACTCGACGCGAGCCGGCGTCCCATCACGTGGGCCGCCGACGACGCCATCCGGATGACGAGCGACTCCGGCAAATCCTGATCGTGCCGCACCTCGTCGTCCATGCGGCGCAGTCCGGGGATGGGGAAGGGCGTCGAGCCGAACAGCTCGGTTTCCGGCACGTCCACCCGACCGTAGAGATCGAGCAGGTTCGCGGGCGCGCCGTGCGACTGGTTGCGGGTGATGAAGCCCTGCTGGTGCGACCAGGTCACCCACGCGTCGAGATACTGGAGGTGCAGCGCGGCCAGCGTCTCGCGATAGTCGCTTTTCACACGTGCGAGCGTGTCGGTGTCCGCGGCCTTGCCGCCGAGGAGCTCGGCGGCGAACGACTGCAGGTCGTAGCCGTGCATCCGCTGGAAGACCTCGGGCAGCGTTGGCGTCCAGCCCGCCTCGTAGTACTCGAAGGAATCATGAAACTGGCCGCGGACGAGTCCGCGGGGCATTGACGCGAAGGCTCTGGTAAACGGCGCGAGATACCGATGCAGCGCGTCGGGCGAGTACGGGTCCAGGACCAGGCCCACGCCGCCCGGCCCCGCGCGCTTGACCATCATCGTCGTGGGTTCGCCCGTGAGCCGGCCGTCGCGCAGGACGATCTTCGTGTTCGAGTCCTCGGGCCGCACCGACGGTCCTCCGAAGGGCCAGCCGGTGCCGGTGGCCATGTCCACGCCGAGGCCGAGCCGCCTGGCCTCGCGGCCGGTGTGCTCGAGCATCGCCATCCAGTTCGCGGTGAGGAATTCGATGTAGCGCGCCTCCGCGCCCTGGGCGCCATAAATGGGCGTGATCTCCACGCCGCCGAGATTGGCGGCGGCGATGGCTTGCAACTGGCGCGTGAGATTGGCCGTGTCGACGGCGCTTGCCGGCCACCACCACCGCGTCCACGGCTTATGGTCGCGCTCGGCCGCGGGCCAGGCCGGATGGGCCTGTTCCTGTGCGAACGACGAACCCACCACGAGGCAGGCCAGCAGGCCCGGGAGGCGCGATCGGAAGGCGGGCATGGGGGGGAGCCTAACGCAGGTGGGCGGAGGATCCCAACACTGACGCGACGAGCACGCCGGGCCGCTCAGCGATCCCCGACGCTCGCTCGCGGCGCGAACCAGAAGTTGTCGGCATCCACGCGCCAGTACTTGCCGACCAGCGAGTAGTCGTCCTCCGTGAAGTAGTCGAGCAGTTGTTGCCGGATCGGCGGGTGGGCCTCGATGGCAACCAGCCGCGGGCGGAACCGTTCGATCGAGAAGCCCGCGAGCGCCTGCGGTTCAGCCAGTTCGATGTCCATGGACAGGAAGTCGATCCGGGTCACCTGCAGCCGATCGAGCACGTCGTCGAGCGTCGTGGTCGTTGCCGGCGTCGGGGTGACCGAGCCGAACACCTCGGTGAACTCACGCGATGATGACGCGACCAGATCGTCGCCCGTCACGTACAGCGTCGTCTGTTGATTCGAGACATTGGAGACGAACAGCGGGACGAACGTGGTCCTCGGGCGATGGCGTTTGTAGTCCTCGGCGAACTTGACCTGCGGCTCGATGGCCACGCCCGACCAGCCCAACGCGGTCTCCAGGTAGTACGTGTTGCTGAAGCGCCGGTAGTCGTTGGCGCCGACATCCACGAACACGCCGTCGCGCGCATCGCGGAAGAAGTCCCGAACGATCCATTCCTCGGCATGCATTGAGTTGGACCCCGGTCCATACTTGTCGGCAAGTTTCGCCAGTTCGTCGGAATCCTTGGGGTTGTACTCGGCGACGCGGACCACGACGGCTTCGGTCCACTTCACGCCCAGGTGGTAGCCCGTGAAGCCGGCAGCGACCGTCGCGACGAAGAGTCCCAGGGCGACGCGCTCGCCGGTCGAGAGCCGCCACGGCGTGTTCCGGCGCTCCGAGGCCATCCTGGTGTCTATCGTTCCGACCGGTCCATCGCGACAGAGCGATGGCGAGCGGTTCCTCCTGACCTGCTGCCGGGTACCCTGGACCGCGCGCCGCAGCGCCCGGCCAGGAGCGAAGGCATGCTCGCAGGACGGGCGCGCCGCACGACGCCATGCTATGGTGCGCGCCATGGATGCGCGTCAGGTCTTGTCGAACGTCAGCGCCGTCGCCGACACGTTTGCCCGCGATCGTCCGGCCCGCCAGCGCCGCCGCACGCTCGCCCGGGCAGACTTCGAGGCTCTCGCGGAAGCCGGGTTCCTGCTGACCGGCGTGCCGGCGCACCAGGGCGGCCTGTTTCACGACGTCGCGACGTCCACGCGGCCGATCAGCGAGATCCTGCGCGTGCTCGGCCGCGCCGATCCGTCGGTGGCGCTCGTCTGCTCAATGCATCCGGCCGTGATTGCGTTCTGGCTCGCTCAGCCGGAACCGCCGCCAGCGTACGCTGTCGCCTGGAACGATCAGCGGCGGTGGGTGGCCGACAGTGCGCTCGGAGGACACTGGTGGGGCACCATCACCTCCGAGCCGGGCAGTGGCGGCGACGTGGCGAAGTCGCGGGCACGGGCGCGCCGGGATGCGGATGGCGAGGGGTATCGTCTCTCGGGCCAGAAGCACTTCGGGTCGGGATCAGGCATCACTTCCTACATGATCACGACGGCGGTTGCCGACAGCGATGCGGCGCCCGACTGGTTCTTCCTCGACGTGCGCGCCGCGAACAGGGCCGGATTTCCCGGGGCCGCCCTGCTTGCCGAATGGGACGGACACGGCATGGGCGCGACCGACAGTCACGCCTTCGAATTCACCGAGTTTCCCGCCGTCCGCTTCGCGTGGCCAGGCAACCTGCTCGGGGTGACCGAAGCGGCAGGCGCGTTCGTGAGCACGCTCTTCTCGGCCGTGATCGTCGGCGTGGTGGACACCGCGATCGGTCAGGCGCGTGAGGCGCTGCGCAAACGAAAGGCGTCACTCCGTCCGTACGAGCAGGTCGAATGGGTCCGAGCTGAAAACGACGCCTGGCTCATCGTCCAGGCGTTCGAGGGGATGCGCCGCGCTGTCGACGACAAAGGTCCGGCCGCTCTGCTGGATGCCCTGCGCGGCAAGGAGACGATTGCGGAGCTGGCCGAATCCGTCACCAGGCGGATCGGCACGGTCGTCGGAGGCGGCAGTTACCACCGGTCGTCGCCCTTCGGCTATTACTTCGAGGACGTCCGGGCGCTGGGATTCCTGCGCCCCCCCTGGGGCCTGGCCTTCGATCAGTTGTTCGAGCGCGGCTTTGCCGCACCGTCCTGACGACCTCACCGAGCCGCTTCGACGATGGTTCCCAGGAAGGGCTCGAGGACCTTGTAGTGCGTGGCGGCCGCGTCGCGCGGCCATTGCCTCCCGTTGGCGCCCCCCCGCACCACGACCAGGTCGAGCGACGGGACGACAACGATCAAGCTGTCGTAGAGTCCCCACGCCCAGTAGCTGTCGCGCGGCACGTTCGGCAGCGATCCGTCCGCGTTGTTCCACCACAGCAGGCCGTAGTGGTCGGACGCGTTGCCGTGGGTGTCGGTCGGCAGTTCCGGCAGGCCGACGACGGTCGAGACCGGCCGGCTCGCGGTCCTCACGAAGGCCTCGGTCAGAATCTGCTGGTCCCTCCAACGACCGTTCCGGAGGTAGAGATATCCCACCCGTGCGAGCGCCTCGACGTTCGCGTGAATGCCCGCGCCGAACTCGCGGCGCGGAATGCCGTCCATCTGATGGTCTCGATACTGGTTCGCCCGCCAGCGCAGGTCGTCGCGGCTGATACCCAGCGGCGTGAACACGCGCTCGACCATCAGCGCCTCGAGATCGCGCCGGTAGATGAGTGTGAGGCACTCGGCCAGCCAGTTCGGCCCGGCGTCGCTGTAGAACCAGTGCGTGCCCGGGGCGAAGAGGAGCTTCCCGTATCCGCCGGGCTTTTCGAAGCCCGCCGTCTGCGTGGCCAGATGCCCGACGGTGATGCGGTCCAGCCAACCCGTCGAGGCGTTGCTCTCGGGCGGGACGCCAAGGGCCGGTTGACAGTGCCTGGCGGGTGTGTCGAGCGTGATCCGGCCGTCCGTCATCGCGATGCCGAGCATCGTCGCGCCAAACGACTTCGTCGCCGACTTGATGTCGTAGCGCTGTCGCTGGTCGCCCCACCGGAGCACGGCCTTGCCGTGCCGCACGATCATCCCCGACCCGCCGGCCGACAGGGCATAGTCGCGCGCCCGCTCGAGCGCGCTGGCGTCCAGCCCGACGTCGGCCGGCGCGGCGGCGGGCCAGTCCGGCGACGGCCAGGTGATCGGCTCCCGCTGGGCCGCCGCTGTCAGGGACAGCGCGAGCCCGAGCGCGACGGCGAGAGGGCCACGCCAGCGCGACAGCGACGAACAGCGAGGCAGGAGGCACGTGGTCATGGGCAGTTTCTCCGTCACTTGTGGAGCACGAAGTCCTCGAGGGCGACGATGTCGAGACCTGTCCCGTAGAAGACGCGAACGGCATCACGGGGTGAGCACACGAGGGGCTCGTGAAAGCCGTTGAACGACGTGTTGACCAGGACCGGCGTGCCGGTCTTCTCCCCCCACAGTCGCAACAACCGAAGGAAGCGAGGCTGGTTCTCGTCCACGGTGTGCACGCGCAACCGCTCCACACCCGGGGGCAGAATCGTCCGAAACCTCCCGGGATCGCGCGGGCGATACTCGAACTGCATGAACGGCGACTCGGGCGGGCCTTCGAACCATTCATGCACGCTGGCCAGCGGCACGCTGACCCCGTAGCTTCGGTACGCCGGCCGCCGTTTCAGAAACCCGTTGAGGTTATCGAGCGTATGGGGGGCGAGCGGATCCGCCAGGACCGATCGGTGGCCCAATGCGCGCGGCCCCCACTCCAGCCGGTCGTGGAACCACCCGATCAGTCGTCCGCGCGCGAGCGCACGCACCACTTCGTCCAGCAGTCGCTCTTCGTGCAGCAGGTCGTACGAGAGCTTGCAATTGTCGAGCGTGCGTTTGATGTGCGCATCCGCATAGGCTGGCCCCAGATACGGGGAGCCGATCCGATCGGACGCCACCTCGCCCGCCCCCGTCATCAACGCCGCGCCAAGGGCGGCGCCATTGCGGCCGGGGTGCGCCGGTACGTGCACGCGGCCGAAGGCACCGCACGTGGCCGCGATCGTCGTGAAGCCGGTGTTGAAGAACAGTCCGCCGGACACACACACCGCGCTCGGCGCGGCGGTCATGGACGAGAGACCGGCGAGCCGTCCCAGGAGCTCGGCCAGACATTCCCCGAGACGTCGCTGGACGGAAGCGGCAATGTCCTTCTTCGTCTGCTCGATGTTGCCTGTCGCCAGGAGCAGGCGGATGTCGCCGGCGAACGATGGCGACACGCTGACGCCTTCGGAGGTCGAGGTGATGCGATCGGCGACGCGCGGCTGCACATCCCGACCCGCCCGCGCGAGCGCTTCGACGAGGTGCTCGTCGCGGCGTGGGACGAACCCCAACGCGTGGGCCAGCTGTCCGTAGATGCTGGCGAGCGGGTACGCCCCGAGGTGATCGCCCACCGATTCCGGTGACCGGCCGGTTCTGAATCGCCAGGCCGTCCACCCGCGGGGTCGATGGAGGTCGCACACCAGCACGAGGGCATCGGCAAACGGCGATGACTGGAAGGCGTAGACGGCCTGGGCCAGGCGGCCGTCAACGCAGCGGGCCGTGGGCTCCTCCCCCCACGCGCCTCCCTCGTCGTCAGTGGCGACGGTGAACGACTCGATGTCGCCGGGTTGGCGGTCGAGGAACGCCAGCAACTCGGCGATGGCCAACTCGGGCCGCCCCGGCGTCGCCGCCTGGCGGGCGCGGGTCAACCGGTTCTCTTCGCAGGCGCCGAGCCCGCCGCGTTGTCCGTCCAGCAGCGCGGCGGCCGGCCCGAGCCGCCCTCGCGCCATTCCCAGATGCAGCCCTCCCATGACGTGCGCGGGCTCAGCGACCGAGCAGGGGCAGCGCGCGATGGCGTGTCCCTGTCGCCGAAAAGACCGCGCCCGCGATCGCCGGGGCGGACAGGGTGATGGGAGACTCGCCTGCGCCGGCCGAGGGCACGTCGCGCCGATCGATCAGCTCGACGTCGACGTGCGGCACGTCGGTGAAGCGTGGGACCCGGTACTGGGACAGCCGGCGCGTGCGCTGGCCGGACCCGTCATACACCAGCTGTTCCCAGAGCGCGCCGCCCACGCCCTGGATCAGCGCGCCGGTCATCACGTTCCGCAGGGCGTCCGGGTTCAAGGCCGCGCCGAAGTCGCCGGTGGCGACCATCCTGACGATCCGCACGGCTTGTCCGTCGGCTTCCACTTCGACGAATAGCGCGAGGCGCGCGTCCTTTTCGACGGTGCAGCTCATGCCGACACCACGGCCGTTGCCGCCTCGAACCGCGCCCCACCGAAACCGCGCCGCGGTCCGCTCGACCACTTCGCGCAGCCGCGCGTCGGTGATGTGCCGGAGGCGGAACGCCACCGGGTCCACCTTCAACTCATGCGCCCACTCGTCCATGAGCGACTCGCGGGCGAACGTATTTGCCACGGCCGCGAGTGACCGGTAGCTCCCCTGACGGACGACGGCCGTCGAACGGTAGAAGCCGATCCAGTGGTGCGGGATGTCATACGGCGGCGTGAGCCCCGCCGCCCCGCTGTTGTAGTTCGCGAACCGCAGCGCGGTCAGCCGGCCGTTTGCGTCCACGCCGCTCTCGATCTCGACGAGGCCGGCGGGGCGCGTGTAGCTCACCGTGAATTCCTCCTCGCGCGTCCACGCCAGGCGGATCGGGGCGCCGGCCAGCCGGGAGAGCCGCGCGGCCTCGACCTCGCACTCGCCGCGCTGCTTGCCGCCGAACGCGCCGCCCGAGTCCGCCGCCATGACACGTACCTGAGTCCCCGGCACCTTCAGCGCCTGCGCCACTTCCTGCCGCACCAGAAACGGGGCCTGCGGACCGGAATGAATCGTCACGACGCCGTCGGTCCACTCCGCCAGCGCCGCGCGTGGCTCGAGGGGAACGTGCGCAATCGGCGCCATCAGGTAGCGCGCCGACAGGGTTTTCGCCGCCGCGCTCAGGCCCCCCGCCACGTCGCCGCGGCGGAGGAGCGGGGGATACCGTGCCTTGGGCTGTTCCACGGGCTCGACCGCCGTCTTCTTGAACAATGCCGGCCACTCGTCCTGCGGCACGAGGGCCTCGGGGGTCCACTCGGCCGTGACGGCGGCGGCGGCGCGGCGTGCCGTGGCGCGATCGGCGGCGGCCACCGCCAGCAGGTCGCCGTCGCGAAGCACGCGGACGCCCGGCATCTTCTCGGCTTCGGCCGCGTCGTAGGACGTCAGGCGCGCACGGTGGTGCGGACTCCGCACGACGACGGCATGCAGCATTCCAGGCACCGTCAGATCGGTCGGATACGTCTTCGCCCCGGTCACGATCGCCCGGCTCGTCGCGTTGGGGACGGATGTGCCGAGCGTTTTCCAGGCCGACGGTGCGGTCAACGCGTCACGACCCCCGGTCCGCGTCGCGCGCACGGCCGCGGCCGCCTGACGGATCACCGGCACCATCTGTGGCGCGGTCAGGCTCGACCATGTACCGCCATCGTCAGGGCAGAGCAGGGTGTCGCCCATCACGAGGTGCACGCGATCCACGGGGACATCCAGTTCTTCCGCGAACGCCTGCGTCAGCAGCGTTCGCGCGCCCTGGCCCATTTCCACCTTGCCCGTGAAGGCGCGGTACGTCCCGTCCTCGGCCACCTGGACGCGCACCGGCACCTGCCCGCCCTGCGCCCGCACCGTGACCAGGAAGAACACGCCACCGCCGAGCCACAGG
>CAZFAT010000150.1:0-2926 GCA_964517075.1 uncultured Solibacteraceae bacterium | reverse complement strand
CGGTCGAGCGGCGCGGGAATGTTCAGCCGCGAGATGCTCCACTCGCCCGTGATCGATCCAATCGCGTCGCCGAACTGCTCGGCGGTCAATCGCCGCAATTCGGGCCCGGCGAACACGTAGCCGCGCACTGGCGGCTCCGCTGTTCGCTCGACCGCGGGCATCTGGTAGGCCTTCGACGTCACGATCTGCGTGATGAGGTGCCTCACGTCGTAGCCGTGCTCGACGAAATCAGCGGCGAGCCAGTCGAGCAGCACCGGACTCCACGGCCGGCCGTCCATCTCGTCGGGCACGGCCACGAGGCCGGCGCCGAGCAGCCGCTGCCAGACACGATTGACGATGGTCCGGGCGAGTCGGCCGTTGCGGCGATCCGTGAAGACGACCGCGGCCGTCCGACGCCGATCGGCGAGTGACGCGGAGGGCAGCGTCCGATTCAGCTCGGGATAGAGGAACGCCGGCTCGGCGTACTCGGGCTGCGGAATGTCGCAGCGGAAGAGCTGCAGGCGTCCTTCTGGCGCGAAGAAGCTGGCGAGCGCGTAGGAGTCCTTCAGCTTCCACTTGTTGATGAAGCTGTCGTGGCAGGCGGCGCACTTGAGGTTCACGCCGAGAAAAATCTGCGCCGCGTTCTGCGACGCCTGCATCCAGGGCGTCACGGCGGCGCTCGTCTCACCGCGCCAGTTCACGCCGGTGAGGAATCCGTCGGGATCGCCGGGCTGGGCCGGATTCAGCAACTCCGACACGAACCGGTCGTACGGCAGATTGCTCTGGAGCGCCGCGAGCAGCCAGGCCGTGATGCTGCGGCGTCCAGCGTCCTCCGAGTAGTAGTTGACGCCGTCCTCGTTGCGCAGCAGGTCGTTCCAGAAGCTGATCCAGTGCTCGGCATACTTCTCGTTGTCGGCGAGCAGGCGCGCCACCAGCGCGCCGCGCTTGTCCGGCGAACGGTCGCGTTCGAAGACCTGCTGGTCGTCAGGCGTCGGCAGCAGTCCCCAGATGTCGAGGTACGCGCGGCGGGCGAAGGCGGCGTCGCTGACGATCGACGGCGCGGCCGTGCCGCCGCGCTCGCCGAGATAGGCGGCGACGATGCGGTCGGCGGGCGATGTCCAGTCGCGCCACACGACCGGCGGCACGGCAGGCGCCGTGAGGGCAAGGGGCGCTTCCCAGGGCGGTGGCGCAGGAGGCGCTGTGGGTGCCGATCGCGCGCCTTCATCGATCCAGCGCGTGACGAGCGCAATTTCGGCGGCCGACAAGGGGGCGGCGTCCTTCGGCATCTGGTCGCCGCCGACGCCGGTGATGCGATGGACGATTAGGCTGTCGGCGCTGTTGCCGGGCCGGACGATGGGGCCGTTCTTGCCACCTTCCAGGACGTCCGCATAGGACTCGAGCGAGAGGCCGCCCTTCCTGTGATCGCCGCCATGGCACTCGAAACAGTTGGCCTCGAGGATGGGGCGAACCGTGGTGGCGAAGTCGAGGCGCGCCTGCGCGGGGGCCTGCGGGGCCGCAGCCGTGCGGGCCGGCGAAACGACGATCGAGACGACGGCCCAGACGAGCACGAGGACCGCGGGCAGCGCCAGGCGTCGGGACATGGACGGTCAGGCCGAATGCTACACCCGGTGACTGCGGGCGGACGAAAGGCTCCGGGCCGTGGCGCGATCCGGCGCGACCTCCACGCCCCGGCCCGCCTACGAGAAGGACCCGAACCAGGACGCGCTGAAGAGCGCCCGGGGCAATCGCGCCAGGGCGGCGCGCCTGCTCCGGACGACGAGCGCGTCTTCAGCTACAAGGTCCGAAGGCTGGGGATCGCCTGGAAGCGATTCAAGCCGTGAACGCGATGAGCGCCGGCAGAACGGATCGATGCTTATTTCGCAACCAAGGCGCCTTTCATCCCGGACAGGTAGTGCCCGACGAAGCTGCAGATGTAGGGATAAGTGCCGGCCTTCTTTGGTACGGTGAAGGTGACTTCCACCACCTCCCCGGCGCCGGCCATCGCGGTGCTGGCGAGCACGAGGGTCTTCATGTTGGGCGGAATGTAGGTGACGGCTCCCTTCGTCATGCCCGCCGCCGCGAAGTCGGCCACTTGCTTCTCGGTGGCGCCGGCGTTGAACAGCACGAAATTGTGCGACATGGCGATCTTCGGCATCTTGCTGATGATGTGCAGCCTCACGCGCAGCGTCTCGCCCGGCTTGGCCGTGATGTTCGTGACGCTGAACTTCATGTCATCGGTCGCGTTGATATCAATGGTGCGGGGAGTTGCTTTCGTCTGGCCCGCGAGCGGCATCGCCGAGGTGGCGGCCATGAACGCGGCGGCCAGCAGTCCTGTCCAGAAACGTCGCATAGGGATCCGTCCTTTCACTGACGCACCTTCCATTTTCTGTCACGGTCCGCGCGTTGGCAAGCCGGTGGCTGGCCTCGTCGGCACGATCGCCTTCGGCGCCCGGCGGATCGCCGCGCGTGGTGCTCGTCAACGCGCCGTGCCTGGCCGCACGGCTCGGCGCGCTGTTCGCGCGCGGCCGCGGCGCCAATGGATGGGAACGTCCCATCCGCGTCGACACCCAAGGGTGACTGCACACCGAACAAATGGCGAAGTGTCCGGATGACACCCTCAGCGTCACGTGGGTGCAACCCATGGGCGCCGAGTGGAGCGAAGAAATCTATTCGTTGAGGATGAGAGTTGGTATATAAGGGCCGCTGACGCGGACACCGAGCCTGGAAATCTCCGTATAAGCTCGCGCTGCATCTTCGGAAGTGCCGGAACGAGGATTCCGCTGTCCGCACGACAGTCTCCGCGCCTGGCTGCGTATGCCTGACACAAGAGGTTGAGACCATGGCCCGAATCAACCCCGATCCGTACGCGGGCAGGCATCTGTTCGCGCTCGTCAACCGGGTGACCGCTCTGCTCGACAGCGAGGACGAGGCCATGGCAACGGTGCGG
>CAZFAT010000149.1:0-5746 GCA_964517075.1 uncultured Solibacteraceae bacterium | reverse complement strand
GTGGCGACGCCCGAGGATCTCATCCTCCAGAAACTCGATCGGTATCGCCAAGGGGGAGGCGTGTCGGATCGTCAGTGGCGTGATGTGCTCGGCCTGCTCAAGGTGCAGGCCGATCGACTGGATCGCGAGTACCTGACACGGTGGGCGCAGGCCGTCGCTGTCACGGATCTGTTGGAGCGCGCCCTTCGCGAGGCCGGGTTGGGCTGAGCGCGGGCTCATGCGACTACCGACGAACGGCGACGTCAAGGCCGCGGGAACGCGAAGCGCGGCCTCGCTGCCATGTTTGAACAGTGCCGCGGGAAACGGTCCGCTGCTGGCGGGACGGGAGCCTTTCAGCTCTTCGCGGCTACTTCAAGTCGCTCGCGGGCAGCAGGGTCTCGAAGGGCAAGCGCGGGGTGACAGCCGATACGGCGTGGCGCCTGTCGCGCGAATGTCCGTCGATCGACGATCACCGGCCTCTTCCGAGTACCGAACGCAGTCCGCGGATTCACGACTGCCCGGCGATCGCGAGGCGGCGGCCATCGACGCCGGGAGGCCAACGCTCGAGACGCGCGCGCGGCGCCGTCAAGGTTCGATCAAGACGCGGAGTGTCGGAGCAGTTGTAACGGATTCCATCCGCGCGGCCCACTGCCGCGTGAACGGTGTCATCGGGGCTGAGATCGGGCTGCCTTCAATCCTCGAGCTCGGTGAACGGATTGAAGACCTTCAGTCCGGGACGTCTGAAGTCCCGGTCGTTGCCGGTGGCGATGGTGAGCCCATGCCGTCGGGCCGTCGCGGCAATGTAACTGTCTTCGACTGGCATGCGCTGACCGGCCTTGTCGAGGAGTCGCTCCTGCTCAGCCCACACATGGGCGACCGACACGTTGAACCCGTGAATGCGTCCGTGCAGGGCGTCGACCAGGCGCGTCAACCAGCGCTGCAGCATCTGACGCTGTCGCCCGTCCTTCGTGCGCACCCAGTAGGCCAATTGGGCGATCACGATCGCGCTCGTGTAGCAGCGTGCCTGCTCTTCCTGGAGCCACGCAATGACCCGCGCGTCGCCGCGCCGTTTGGCCGGCTGGCAGATGACGTCGGTGTCGAGCAGCCAGCTCACAGCTTGCGGCGGCGCGCCGGCTCACGGCGGCGCGCGGGGACGTCGTCCGGGCTGACGGGACAGGCCTTGAGCACGGCCAGCCAGTCTTCCTTGCCTGCGAGTCGTCGGAACACGAGCGTATCTTCCTCGGCGTCAAAGCGCGCGTCGAAGTAATCCCCGGGCGAGGTCGGCGCGAGGGTCGTCGGCACCGTCAGCCGACGTTTGGCATCGAGGGTCACAATCATGGTGGGATTATCCCACTCCACCGACGACGCGTCAATTCTGGATACGGCCTGGCGCCTGTCGGCCCTGCCGGGCACGGTTTCAGGGACGCACGCTCGACTGGGATCGCGCCCTCGATGAACGGATTGCACGCCTCACCGTGGCTGAGGTGCTGGCGGCCATGCGCAAGCACATCGACCCGGCAAAGCTATCGGTTGTGAAAGCCGGCGATTTCGCCAAGGTGAAGGGCGGAACGCAGCCGTAGCCGGGCGCGTCGCAAACCCAGACGCGCGGCCGCCTCAGCCTTATGACGAGCGTCATAGGTGGCGGCGTGAGCGCCACGTACCCTCCGAGGTGCACCGTCGACACCGGAACCTGACATGACGCATCTCGGCCTTGCCGATCAGCTCCTCGCCGACGTCGTGTCAGCGAACGCCCGAGCCGCGATCGTGCTCGATCGCTACGGCTTGGACTATTGCTGCCACGGCGATGACACCGTGAGCGACGCGGCCCGCCGCGCGGGCGTGCCGATCGACGATGTCGTGGCCGCCCTCGAAATGGCCGGCACCCCCGCGGCCGCCGCTGCCCCGCAGGACGCCGGTCTCGAGGCCCTGGTCGCTCACATCGTCGAGCACCATCACGCCTACGTCCGTGCCCAGATCCCGCTGATCACGGCATGGCTCGACACGCTCGTGTCGCGCCATGGGGGGCGGCATCCCGAGTTGACGGAGATCCGCGCCACCTTTCTCAGGCTCGGGGCCGATCTCCTGGCGCACATGGCCAAGGAGGAACACATCCTGTTCTCCTTCATCACCGATCTGGCCGTCGCCGCCCGGGCCGGGCAGCCCCTTCCTCGCAGCCCGTTCGGAACGTTGCTCAATCCGGTCCGGGTGATGAACCAGGATCATCGCGCCGTGTGCGATCTGATCGAGCGCCTCAGCGCGCTGACAGGCGGCTACCAACCCCCGGCTGACGGCTGCCGGACGTATCACCTCTGCTTCGCCGAGCTGGCCGGCTTCAATGCCGACTTCGGCCGGCACGTGCATCTCGAGGATCACGTGCTGTTTCCGCGGGCCCTCGAGCTCGAGCGCACGCTTACCTGACGTCCGCGATGCCATGGAGATGCGCTCCAAATCATCAATCGTCATTCAATCATCAACGATCCGATCATCCGATCATCAATGCATCGTCAGAACATGATCCTAGCCCCCAACTGAATCTGCCGCGCTGACGTCGCGGTGGTCCGAATCTGGCCGAACGTGGCGAGCGGCGCTTCGGTGTCAGCGGTGCCGCTGAAGACCACCAGCGAGGGTGACCCGAGATTGACCCGGTTCAGGGCGTTGAACACCTCGAGGCGCAGCTCCAGCCGTCCGCTGGGGCTCAACTGCGTCCACGGAATACGCCGCGTGAACGCCAGATCCAGCGTGCCCACGCCGGGCCCGGTGATCTCGTTGCGTCCCACGTCCCCGAAGGTCCCCCTCGGCGGCAGCACGAACGCGGTGGGATCCAGCCACTGGTTGGGATCGCCGGTGACGACATCGTCCGGCCCACGGCCCGGCGCCCAGCTCGGCCGATCGGGACCGGTGCCAGGCCCGAGCGACGGCGACCATCCGGATCGCGACCGGTTGGTCTGGAGGAACACCGTCAGCGGATTGCCGCTTCGCACGCGGGCAATGCCGGCAATCTGCCAGCCGTTCACCAGCGCGTCCGCCACTCCGGTGAGCCCGGCGCGGCGCGGGATCTCCCAGATGACGCTGACCACCAGGTTGTGCTCCGCGTGGAAGTCCGCCGGCCCCTTGTTGTAGTCCGGAATGAACTCCGGCAGCGCGGACACGAGTGACGTCGTCGAGTCCGAAAAGAACGTCGCGTTCTGCGTGGTGTCCTCGGCCGTCGACCAGGTGTAGGACGCCTGGGCCTGCAGGCCGCCTCGCCACCGGCGGCGGAGGTCCACGATGAGCGCGCGATACCAGGAGTCACCATCGCTCGACTTCAACTCGATGGCGGAGAACGCCGCGTTGGGCCGGATCGGGGCGCCCGGATAGAACACCGTGCCGTCGTCGAGTGTCGTCGGCACCGGCACGTTCACGTCGGCGTTGCGCCAGAGATGGCGTCCCCGCGCCCCGGCATAGCCGAGCGTCATCGTCCACCCGGGCCAGAGCTCCTGCTGGAGGTTCGCGTTCCACATGTGCACGCGCGGCCACTCGATGTCGAACTGAATGGGCCGGACGGAGATCTGACTGCCCCGCTCGAAGGGGGGGACGGGAAAGGTCGGCCCCGCGATCACGACCCGCGGCGTCGCGGGCGGATTGGTGACGGTGACAATGAGATCCTGCTGGGTGTTCGTCTTGTAGTAGAGACCGTAGCCGCCGCGGATGGACGTCCGGCCGTCGGCGCGCACGTTCCACGCCGCCCCCAACCGCGGCGACCAGGCGAGGCCAGGATTCTGGAAGAGCGGTCCTTCGATGGGCTGGCCGAGCAGGTCCGGCATGTTGATGTCGCGCGGATCGCGCGGCACGGTCGCGCCCTCGACGCGCAGACCTGCGTTCAGCGTCACGTCGGGCCGGATCTGGACATCGTCCTGCACGTAGGCGCCAAACAGCGTCCAGTTCCACGCGCGATTGATATCGCCCTCCGGCGTGAGGCCGATGAACAACGCCGGCGTGTTCTGCAGGAACGCGGTCAGGCTGGCGAATCGGAACACCCCGAGGCTGAACGTTGGGTTGAACTCGCGATCGCGATAGTGATCCATCAGGACGCCGGCCCGCACGAGGTGACGGCCGCGGGAGTGCGTCGCGTCGTACTGGACGCCGTAAACATCCTGATCGAGCTGCACGTCGGCCGAGAGCTGCGGGCCGAAGCGCGGCAGGCCGCCAATGTCGATGGCGCCGAGCATCGGCCGGCCCGGCACGAACGGCGCCAACGGCTCCGACGTGTTCGCTTCCACCGACTGGCCGATGCGCGTGCGGCTGTAGCCGAACCGCAGGGTGTGCAGGGTGCGCGTCGACAGCACCTGCCGGAACTCGGTCGTCAGGAACTGGTTGCGCGAGACGAACGCGCGGGGAAACTGCGGGTAGTCCGTTGGCAGCCGCTGCTCCGTGTCGTCGAGGGTGTAGCGGGTGAAGAACTGCGCGCCGCCCGGAAACACATAATCCACACGGCCCTGCACGAAGTGCTGCCCCAGCTCCTGGGCGAACGGAAAGGTGTAGCGGGCCAGGCCGCCGCCCTGATTCGGGCCGTTCGCCTGCGGAAACTCCAGGAGATACGGCAGCACGTCGGGATGAATGGCGATGGGGCCGGACGGCAGAATCCCCTGACGCGCGTTGTCGTCGGGCACCGTCGTGACGATCGTGCGGCCGAGGTCCTCGTGCAGCGCCTCATACCCCACGAAATAGAACAGCCGGTTCGCGCGAATCGGCCCCCCGATTGTGCCGCCAAACTGATGGCGCGTGAACTCCGGCTTCTCGTCGACATCGAAGAAGTTGGGCGCGTCCAGGACGTCGTTCCGGAGGTACTCGAAAAGGCTGCCGGCCGGCTGGTTCGTGCCCGATTTCGTGATGACGTTGATCTGGCCCCCGATGTTGCGGCCGAACTCCGCGCTGTAGGCGTTGGACTCCACCCGGAACTCACGAATGGTCTCCATGCCCAGCGCCGTTCCCGCCGCGCTGCCGGCCGGGCTGTTCGTGAAGTCGTTCGTCAGCGTGCCGTCCAGCAGGTACACGTTCGCGCGCGGATCCTGGCCGTTCACGCTCATCGCCAGCCCGTGCGCCACGACGGATCCGTTGTCGCGGTTCGGAAACGGGGTGACACCCGGCTGCAGCGACATCAGGTCGGTGTAGTTGCGGCCGTTGATGGGAATCTGCTCGATGGTCTGCTGATCGACAAGAAAGCTCAGTTCACCGGTCCGCGTGTTGACCGGCGGCGCCGCGCCCGACACGGTGACCTCCTCGACGGCGCCGACCTGCAGCGTCAGCACCAGCGAGGCGTTCTCGCCGACAGTCAGCACCAGGCCCGAGCGGACGAGCGGCCGGAAGCCCGTGCGCGTGGCCCGCAGCTCATACTCCCCCACCGGTAGGCCCGTCACCGCAATCGTGCCGTCCGGTCCGGTCTGGGCGCTGCGCACCGCGCCGGTCGCCACGTGCCGCAGCGTGACCGCGACGTCGGGCAGCCGGGCATAGCTCGCGTCCTGCACGACTGCCACGAGCGTGGCCGTGGTCTGCGCAGACGCAGGCGCAGGCGCGGCGAGGACGAAAGCGAAGGAGAGGAGGAGGACGAGCCGGTACATCTGCTTATCTCCTATTGGCTATTGGCTATCGCGAGGTTGCTATCGACCTATCGATCGGCGATTGAGCTATTGGGTTATTGCTGATCGGGTTATTGGGTTATTGGGTTATTCCGCCGCGACCGTCTCGAGCGCCGCGCGATCGAGGAGAAGGAAGCCATCCTTTTCCGTGC
>CAZFAT010000148.1:0-9883 GCA_964517075.1 uncultured Solibacteraceae bacterium | reverse complement strand
GATCAGCCGCTGCGCCTCGATGTAGGCGCGGCGCCGGTCCGCCTCATCCAGCGAGGACGTCGCCACGTCCAGGAGCCGATCGACCTCGGGATTGCGGTAGTGACCCCGGTTGAAGCCGCTCGGCGGGACCTGGGACGAATGGAAGACGCGCCGCAGGATGTCCGGATCGGCCACGCCCACGTAAATCAGCGTGTAGAGCTGCACGTTGCCCCGGATGATGTCGGCGAACAGCGTCGCGAACTCGAACGATCGGAGATCGAGCGCGATGCCGGCTTCGGCGAACTGCGCCTGCAGGACCGCGGCCTGGAGCCGGTAGGCCTCGGACGTGGACGTCTTGAGGGTGAGACGAATCCGCGGGGCCGGCCCCTCGCCATCCGGGTCGGGGAAGCCGGCGGCGTCGAGCAGGGCCCGCGCGCGCGCCGGATCGTGGGTGAAGCGGAACGCGTCCTCCGCGAAGGCCCACGACATGTCCGGCAGCAGCCCCGGCGTCTGGCGCGCCAGGCCGCGTCGCAGATACGTGACGAGGTCCGCGTGGTTCACGGCGTAGCCGATGGCGTGGCGGACGCGGACGTCGGCGAGGAGCGGATCGCGCAGATTCAGGCCGATATATCCGTAGTCCGTGCCGGGACCGGTGACGACCGACAGGGCCGGCTCCTCCGACAGCTCGTGCACCAGATCCGGCGAGAGGTCATTCACGACCAGATCCACGTCGCCCTTGCGCAGCTCGAGTCCCCGCATCGTCTCATCGGGTACGACTTTGATGACGATGCCGTGGTTGGTCGGCCGCCCCTGGTAGTAGTCGTCGAAGGCCGCGAGTGTCACATGGTCGTCGCGGATCATCTCGACGAACCGGTACGGTCCGCTGCCGACGGGCGCCTGGGCCACCGTCGCGGCCGATCCGTCGGGCACGATGCCCATCATCACGAGGTTGGCGGGGAACGCGGCTGACGGCGCGGTCAGCCGGAACGCCGTGGTGTAGCGATCCACGGCATCGACCGCGGCGAGGTCGCGATACGCCCCCTTGCGGCCGGACACGAACGCGGGATCGAGGAATCGGCGGTACGTATAGACCACATCGGCGGCCGTCATCTCGCGGCCATCGTGGAACCGGACGCCCGGCGGAATCTCGGCGATCCAGGTCTGGGAATCCGCGGTCTCGAAGCGCACCGCCAGGTCCGGTACGATCCGCAGGTGATCGTCGATCGTCAGCAGCGAGTCGAAGAGGAGCTGATGGATGCGCTGCGAGGCCTCGTCGAGGCCGATGCCGGGATCCAGACTTGTCGGCGAGTTGGGCGTCCCGAGGACGATCGTACCCGGCGGCGACGGGGGGGCCTCGCGGCACGCCGACGCCGCGAGCAGGGCCAGCGCCACCGCCGCCCACCGCCGTGTCATGCGTCCGCCTCGCGCTTGAGATCGGCCACGAGTGTCAGGGCGTCGAGCGGGGTGAGCCGATCGACGTCCACCTGTCGCAGCCGATCGAGCACGGGATGCGGCGCCGGCGGCGGCTGGAACAACCCCATCTGGCGGTGATCCGGCGCCGGCGGTCCGCTCACGCTCGGCCGCCCGCCGCGCTGCAGCTCGTCCTGCTCGAGCGCCCGCAGAATCTCCGCGGCGCGTCGCACCACGCTGGCCGGCAGGCCGGCGAGGCGCGCGACCTGAATGCCATAGCTCCGGTCCGATCGCCCCGGCACGATCTTGTGCAGGAAGACGATCTCATCGCGATACTCCCGTGCGGCCACGTGACAGTTCACGACGCCGGGCAGGGCGTCCGCCAGGTCGGTGAGCTCGTGGTAGTGCGTGGCAAAGATGGTCTTCGGGCGCGCGTAGTCGTTCGACGCCAGATGCTCGGCCACGGCCCACGCCAGGCTCAGGCCGTCGAAGGTGGCCGTGCCACGGCCAATCTCGTCGAGGATGACGAGGCTGCGCCGCGTGGCCGTGTGCAGAATGGCCGCCGTCTCCTGCATTTCCACCATGAACGTGGACTGGCCGCGCGCGATGTTGTCGGAGGCGCCCACGCGCGCGTAGATCCGGTCGATGACCGCGAGTTTCGCGGAGCGCGCCGGCACGAAGGATCCGGCCTGCGCCAGGAGGGCGAGCAGGGCGACCTGCCGGAGGTAGGTCGACTTGCCGCCCATGTTGGGTCCGGTCAGGATCATCAACTGCGTCGTGGCGCCGTCCAGGCTGACGTCGTTCGGCACGAACGCGCCGGCCAGATGGCGCTCGACAATCGGATGCCGCGCGTCAGCCGCCTGGAATTCGTCGCCGTCGTGGACGAACGGCTTCGTGAAGTTGGCGGCCGCGGCGGTTTCGGCGAACGCCGCGAGCACGTCCAGCGTGGCGACGACCCTCGCCGTGTCGAGAATCCGCGGCGCCTCGGCCGCCACCCGACGGCGCAAGGCCTCGACGATCTCGACTTCCCGCGCCGCGATGCGCTCGTCGGCGCCGAGCACGCTGTCCTCGTACTCCTTGAGCGCCGGAGTGATGTAGCGCTCGCCGCCGGCGATCGTCTGCTTCCGGATGTAGTCGTCAGGCACGCCCGCGAGGTTCGCCTTCGAGATCTCGATGTAGTACCCGAAGACGCGGTTGAATCGGACCTTGAGGGAGGTGATGCCGGTTCGTCGCCGTTCCGCCTCTTCGAGCGCGGCGATGGCCGCTTTGCCGCCACGACTGCGGGCCCGCAGCGCATCCAGATCTCCGTCCACGCCGTCGCGGACGACGCCGCCCTCCCGCGCCACCGCCGGCGGCTCGTCGACGATGGTCTGGAGAATGGCGTCGCGGACGTCGGTGAGGTCGTCGATTTCCGCGACGAGGCTCCGGACGAGCGGCGCCTGGCAGTCCCCGACGGCCGTGCGCAGCCGTGGCAGCAGCAGCATCGACTGGCCGGCGGCCAGCAGGTCGCGCGGCCCGGCGGTGCCGAGCGAGGCGCGCGCGACGAGGCGTTCCAGATCGTGCATGCCCTTGAGCAGGTCGCGCAGCCGCCCGCGCTCCGTCGCGCGAAACGCGAAGTCCTCGACCGCGTCCAGCCGGTCCTGAATCCGCGCCAGCGCCACGAGCGGCCGCACGAGCCACTGCCGCAGCAGCCGGCCGCCCATCGCCGTAAGGCTCCGATCGAGACCGTCGAGAAGCGAACCCGCCCGCCCGCCGTCAGCCCCTTCGAGGACGTTGAGGTGCCGGAGCGTCGACGGATCGATGATCAGGGCGTCGGCCGTCGCGCGCAGGGCGATGCTGCGCACGTGCGAGAGATCGGTGCGCTGCGTGTCGTACAGGTACGACAGGATCCCGCCTGCGGCGCCGACCGCCGCCGGTGTCCGGTCGAGACCAAACCCCGACAGCGATGCCGCCTGCAGTTGCGTGCAGAGCGCCTCACCCGCGCGGGTCGGCTCCATCGTCCATCCGTCGACACGCGTGAGGCGGCAGCCGGGCAGGAGGGACGTCGTGGCGGGGCCCAGGTCGGCATCCTCGACGGCCAGGAGCTCCCGCGGCCTGAGCACCGCGAGCTCGGCCGCGACGGCGGCCGCCGCGGCGGGCCCGGTGAATTCCGCGGCGGCGAACTCGCCGGTCGAGACGTCGAGAAAGGCGAGTCCCCACCGCAGATCGGTGCCCGCCGTCGTGCACACGGCGGCGAGAAATGCCGGTTCGCGCGCGTCGAGATAGGACGCGTCGGTGAACGTGCCGGGCGACACGACGCGCGTCACCTCGCGCTTGACGATGCCCTTCGCGGCGCGGGGATCGCCGATCTGATCGCAGATGGCCACGCGGTAGCCCTTGCGGACCAGCCGGGCCAGGTAGGTGTCGGCGGCATGAAAGGGCACGCCGCACATGGGAATCGCCGCGCCTCGCGGATCCTTGGCGCGTGACGTCAGCGTCAGCTCGAGCACGCGCGAGGCCGTGAGCGCGTCCTCGTAGAACATCTCGTAGAAATCGCCCATCCGGAAGAAGACGATCGCGTCGCGATGCTGGCGCTTGACGTCGAGGTACTGGCGCATCGCCGGTGTGGCCGTCTCGAGCGATGCAGACGAAGGCACTGACGATGTCATGCGGAAGTATCGCGTCGATCGGGCGTCGGCGCGGGGAAAGACCGGATCATCGGGGAGTATAACATTGGCGCGATGCTCGTTCTGGCGCTGGAGACCGCGACGCGTGAGGGCAGCGTGGCGATCTGGGATCACGGCGTGTGCCGGGCGCACACGAGCGCCGACCCGGCCAGAACGCACGCCGAACGTCTCCCCGGCGAACTCGTCGACACGCTCGCGGCCGCCGGACGAACGCTGGCCGACGTCGACCTCTTCGCGGTCGTGTCAGGTCCGGGATCGTTCACGGGCCTGCGCGTGGGCATTGCGGCCATCCAGGGACTCGCCCTCGCGACCGGCCGGCCGGTGGTCGCGGTCCCCACCCTGGAAGCGCTGGCCGCGCCGCTGCTTCGTCCGGCCCCGCCTGGGACGCTGGTCGTGCCGTGCCTCGACGGACAGCGGGGCGACGTCTTTCTCGCGGCCTACGAAACCGGGTCTGGCGGTCCGCAGACTGTGATCGAGCCGCTGTCGGCCACACCGGCCCACGCGGTCGAGCGCCTTCGCGGCTGCGTCCGCGGCCGGCGGGTCACCGTCGTCGGCAACGGCGCCCTGCGGTACGCGGCGGCGTTCGAGACCGGTCTGGGCGACGCGGTCATCTCGTCGCCCGCGGAGGCGCTGGCGGCGACCGCCGCCACGATCGCCGCTGGCGATCCCGGACGAGCCGTGCTTCCGCACGCCCTGCGGCCCATCTACGTCCGCCGTCCGGACGCCGTCATCGCCCGCGCGCGCGCGCGCGCCCGGCCACAACCGGCCGAGGCCTATCTGATCCGCCGGGCATCCGGAACCGAGGATTTGTCCGCCGTGGCCGACTTGCAGCGGGCGACCTTCACCAACGCGTGGGGCGCCGAGGCGATTCGATGGGAACTGGAGAACACGGACGTGGCGCGTCTGTACCTGATGCAGGCCCCCGGCGGCGCGCTCGTGGCCTATTGCGCGTGCTGGATGGTGTTCGACGAACTGCACATCAACAGCCTGGCGGTGGACCCGACGTGGCGGCGACGCGGCGTGGCGCGGCGGCTCCTGCAGCACGTGCTGCGCGAGGCCGCGGCCGCAGGCACCCGGTCGGCCACGCTCGAAGTGCGCCGTTCCAACGAGCCCGCGCGGGCGCTGTACGAGGGCCTCGGGTTTCAGGTCGAAGGCCTCCGATCGGGCTACTACCAGGAGCCCCGAGAGGACGCACTCGTCCTGTGGCATCGGGTCCCGACATTGTGGTAGCGTGGCGCCTCATCGGGGCCTTGCGGGGCGTGATCCCGATCGATCAACAAAGGAGGCGGAGCATGGCAGATGCACAGCTCCCGCTGGACGACGACGTCCGAGCCGCGCTGTTCCAGCAGGATGAAACCTTCCGGCAGCTCGTCTCGGAGCACCACGCGCTCGACGAACAGATTCGACGCTTGTCCGCCCTCTCCCACCTCAGCGATCGACAACAATACGAAGAGACCGCATTGAAAAAGCGCAAGCTGGCACTGAAGGACCGCATCGAATCCATCGTGCGAACCCGTCACGCCAGACCGCTGATGCGGTCGTAGGCGCGGCAGGGCCCGGACGGCCGCGGCGTCCGCCATGCGCGGCAGGGGTGTGTCTGTGAGTATCGATCGCGCCGCCATCCCGTTCGTGGTCGCCGCCGCCGTGCCGGCCGCCGTGGCTGCGTTCGTGGCGCCCGCCGCCGGCGCGGTCGCGCTGCTCGTCCTGCCCGTCGCCGTCGCCCTGTTCTTCCGCGATCCCGACCGCGTCTCGCCGCCCGATCCCCGCCTCGTCCTGGCGCCGGCCGATGGCCGCGTCATGCATGCCGGCGCCGCCCGGGCCGGTGAAGCGCCCGCCGGTGACTGGCTCCAGGTCACCATCTTTCTGTCCCTGCTCGACGTGCACATCAATCGCACTCCCGTCGCGGGCCGCGTGCGCCGCGTCGACCTCGTCCCGGGATCGTTCCGCGCCGCGTTTCACTCCGATGCGCACGAGAACGAACACTCGGAGATCTGGCTCGATCAGGACGGCGCGACCGTCGTGGTGCGGCAGGTCGTCGGCGTGCTGGCGCGCCGCGTCGTCTGCCGCCTGCGGCCGGGCGAGCAGGTGGCCGCTGGACAGAGAATAGGGCTGATGAAGTTCGGATCGCGGATGGATGTCTTCCTGCCGCTGACCACCACCCTCGCCGTCCGCCCCGGCGATCAGGTGACGGCGGGTGTGACGGTCATCGCGCGCCTCGAGGACCGCCGGTCATGACGGATGACCTCCACACGCGTCGCCCCCTGCGCGATGAACGCCACTACCGCCGGGGCCTGTACCTGCTGCCCACCATCTTCACGGTGGGCAACATGTTCTGCGGCTACGCCTGCGTGATCTTCGCGATGCGCGGCGAGCTCGGGATCGCGGCGCCGTTCGTCGGCGTGGCGGTCGTGCTCGATATGCTCGATGGCCGCATCGCCCGATTGACGAAGACCTCCAGCGCGTTCGGCCTCGAACTGGACTCGCTCGCCGACGTCATCTCGTTCGGGATCGCGCCGGCCATGCTGGCCTTCGCCTGGGGCCTGTCCGACCTTGGCCGTTTCTGGTGGGCGGCCGGCTTCGTCTATGTCACCGCGGCCGCCATGCGGCTGGCCCGCTTCAACCTGACGACCACGGCGCAGCTGGACAAGCGGTACTTCATCGGGATGCCCTCGCCGGCGGCCGCCGGCCTGATCGCGTCCACCGTGTTCGCGTGGCCCGATCAGCTCGACGGCATCGCGCGCGCGGTGGCCGCCGTGACGATCGTGCTGGTGCCGGCCGCGCTGATGGTCACGACGCTGCGGTTCCGCAGCTTCAAGACGATCAACCTCGGCTGGACGCAGTCCTACATGCAGATCATCATTGTCGCCACGGTGATGGCCGCGATTGCCACCGCGCCGCACATCGCGCTCGTCGTGCTGGCCTACGGCTACCTGCTGTCCGCCTTCATCGAGGAGGGGCTGACTCGATACCGCCTGCGCCGGAGCGAGACGCCACCGGCAGTGTAATCGTCACGGTCGTGCCGCCGCCCGGCACGCTCGTGAGCGTGATTGCGCCCCCGCCCAGCTCGATGTTGCGCCGGGCATTGGGCAGCCCCAGCCCTGACCCGCCCGTCTTGGTCGAAAAGTACGGCTGAAACGCCTGGTCAACGGCGTCGGTGCTCATCCCGACGCCCGTGTCGACCATCTGTAGGACGACGGCGCCGTCGCGGGTGACCGCCGTCACGCGTAGAGTGCCTCCCGCCGGCATCGCCTGGATCGCATTCTCGACCAGGTTCGTGAGGGCCCGCGAGAGCAGCGTGCGATCGGCCCGCACGTCCGGGAGATCCGCCGGCAGTCCGAGATCGAACCGCACGCGGCCGGCCAGGCCGAGCCGGTACGGCGCGATGACGGTCTCCACGATGGCGGCGAGCGCGACGGGCTCGGGACGCGCGACGAGGTCCCCCGAGAAGGTGGCGAACTCCGACGCGATCTGCCGCAGCAGCCGCACCTGCTCGAGGATGGTGCGCACGCAGGTGTCGAAGGGCGCGCCGAGCGGCGCGCCCTGATCGGCGTGCACCCGCTGCAAGTGTTCGGCCGCCAACTGGATGGGCGTCAGCGGATTCTTGATCTCGTGGGCCACCTGGCGGGCCATTTCGTTCCACGCCTTCAACTGGTTCGTCCGGGCCAGCGCCGCACGCTGCGACCGCAACGTGGCCGTCATGCGATTGAAGTCGTCGATCAACCGCCGCAGCTCGTCGGTCGTATCGGCCGCAATCGTGATATCCAGCCGGCCCTGGGCAATCTCGCGCGTGGCCTTGCTCAGGCGCGCCACCGGATCGGACACCCGGCGGGCCGCCCAGGCCCCGAGCGCCGCGGCGAACAGCACGACGAGCACCGCCCCCACCAGGACGCTGCGATTGAGGTCCTGAATCTCACGCTCGATCTCGCGCTGGCGCGGCGCGAGCGGCACGCTCAGCACCGCGTCGCGGCCGTGCGAGATGACCGGCGTCGCCGCGACCAGATGCGGCACGCCGCCAAGCGGATGCTCGACCACGGCCGTCGGCAGCCGATCGATGACGACGGCGCGATAGACCGCGGCCGGCGTGCGGGTGGGCAGGAGACCCGAATCGAATAGTTCGCGCTGGCTGCTGGCCACAAGCGTGGCACCGTTGAAGAAATTGACGTCCTGGTGAATCACCTGCCGGATCCACAGCATCAGATCATGGCTGGGCGGCGGCGGCGGCTGGTCCGGGTGCTGCGCGGCCGCCTCGAGCTCCTCGAAGACGCGTCGCGCGACGGTGACGACGCCGCTGGCCTCGGCCTCGGCCTCGGCCCGCAGCTGCGCCGGCAGGTACCCGCCGAAGAGCAGCGCCAGCACCACGACCGGCCCGACCGCCGCGAGGACGAAGAACAGGAACAGCTTGCGGTAGAAGCTCCGGCGGACCTCCCGGAGCAGCACACGCACGGGCGCATTCCGCCGCCCGGCCACGGCCGCCACGAGCGCCGCGCCGAGTTCCACGAGCAGGAACACCAGCCCGGCCAGCGTCACCATCTCCGCCAGCCGGGCCACGCGCTCGAAGAGCGTGGCCGAGGGGTAACCCAGCGCGTAGATCCCGCTGCGATTCTGCGTGAAGTGGACGTCGTAGGCGCGGTCGTCTTCGCGGAGCACGGTCCAGAAGGGCGTACCCGTCTGGTACACGCGGGTGAACAGCTCGTTCGTGATCGGCCACGCCACCCGTCCGGACGTGAAGAGCGGTTGCAGGCTCCAGCCGTAGACGACGAGCTCGAGGTCGCGCGGCGCCGCGGCAGCCGGCGCCGGCTGGCCGCCCAGCATGCCGACGTAGGCATTCGCCGTGGGCACGAACGGCAGCGCCGCGTAGTCGTCCTGGGCCACGTGCACGACGATGGCGCCGAGGAGCGTGCCGTTCGGACCGCAGAGTGCGCGCTCCGCGCGCAAGAGCAGCCGATTCACCGCGCCGAAACGCGTGACTTCGCCGTAGACCTCCCAGCCGCAACTGGTGCCCTCCCACGTCTCGGGTTCAGCCTGGAGGTACTGAGGCAGATTCAGCGCGAACCGGCTGACCATGGTGCTGTCGCGGGCGTACAGCTCGACGTCCGCCGCGACACGAGTCTCCGACAGGCTGGTCTGACGCCAGATGTCGAACGCCGCCTGCGTATCCATCGCTCGGGGCTCAATCGATTGCCCGAGCCCGGGCAGCCGGTCGATCTCACCCTGCGCGCGGGCGAGTTGGCGACGCAGGGCCTCCTGATGCTCGGCCGCGGCCGGCGCGTACTCCCGCTCGATGACATCGCGCGCGGTCGCGCCGGCAATCGACGCGGCCATCGGGTAGACCACCATCGCGGGCACGACCAGCGCCGCGAATCCCAGGAGCAGTCGCGCCGCCTGCGTCGTTCGTCGATACCGCCAGCGGAGCCAGGGCCCGGCGTGCGCCACGGCCACGGCCGCCGCGGCCAGGGCGATCGCGGGCGCCACCGGTACGCGACGGAGAGAGCCCGCGACCAGCAGGACGACGGTCGGCGCCAGCCAGAGCGCCAGGGCGAGCACCGTGGACCGTGGTGAGCGGCGTGTGCGCCAGCGGAGACGGACCAACATGAGCGCGGTCACCGCCATCCAGCAGAACGAGAGCTCGATCAGGATGAGGCTGCCGGGGTACAGCAGGGCGCGCGCGTCGAACGGGAACAGGGCGATCTGCCAGCGATCGAGCGCCGCCGGCGTGATGCGCGTCGTGAGATAGGCCGCCAGCATGGCGATGATCGCGGCCAGCAACGTTCCGGCGATGACGTGTTCGGCGGCGAAACGAACGGGGGCCGCCGCCGGCGCCCGGCGAT
>CAZFAT010000147.1:0-4809 GCA_964517075.1 uncultured Solibacteraceae bacterium | reverse complement strand
TGGGTGGCCGTCGGGGGGGCCGCGGGGGCCGCCCCCGACCGCATCGACCGGCCCAGGCCAGCCGGTTTTGTTATTCACGTCCTGACCCGGGCGCCGCCCCCCGGGCGGGGGCCCGGACCGGGTGCCCCTTCGCCGCCACGGCCTCCCGAACGGCCGCTCACGGCGCTCCCGCCGGCGGGCGCCATGCGCACCATCGTGCTCGACCCGGGCCACGGCGGCGAGGATGCCGGCGCGCGCGCCGGGAAGACGACCGAGAAGGACCTGGTGCTAGGCCTGGCCCTCCGCCTCAAGGCCGGCATCGAAAGCCGGTTCGGCTTCCGCGTGCTGCTGACGCGCGAGCGCGACGAGAATATCCCGGTGGATCGGCGCACGTCCCTCGCCAACAACAACAAGGCCGACCTGTTCATCAGCCTGCATGCGAATGCGTCGGTGCAGCCCGACGTCAAGGGCGCCCAGGTGCTCTCGCTCCGCCTCGAGGACTACCGCGGTCGTCCCGAAGCGGTGCGTCCGTCGGATCCGCCGGTGCCCGTGATCGGGGGCGGCACCCGCGTCGTGGACGTCATGCCGTGGGACCTCGCCCAACTGCCGTTCGTCGAACAGTCCGCCACGCTCGCCGCCATCGTCGCGCGGCACCTCAATGAACGGGGCGTGCCGCTCTTCGCGCGACCGGTCGTGGCGCTGCCCCTCAGAGCGCTGGTCGGCGCCAACATGCCCGCCATTCTCGTCGAGACCGGCTTCCTCACGAACGCGGACGATCAGCGGCTGCTGACCGACCCCGAGCGATCCAACGCCATCGTGGAGGCGCTGCTGGCCACTATCAACGAGGTCCGGCAGGGCATGCCGGCTGTCGCGTCGGGTCCCGGAGCCGCGCCATGAGTGACGAGAAGCCGATTCCGCCTGACGAGACGTCCCCCACTCCGCCGGCCGGTGCGCCTGAATCACCAGCGAGCCGCCTGGAAGCGGAACTCGTCCATCCGCCGCCGCTGGCGCCGCCGGCGCCCGCGTCGTGGCTGCCGACGCGCAGTCAGCTTCTGGCGCTCGCGGGCATCGGGCTGGCCATCCTCCTGTTTGGTGTCTGGCTGGTGTCCTCGCGTCTGCCGGCGATCCTGACCACGCCGGAAGGGGGCGCACCAGTCGAGGACTCGGCGCCCGCCGTGACCGAGACGCGACGCATCCAGGCCGCCCTCTTCTACGTGGCGGACGACGGCACGTCGCTGGTGCCGGTCAGCCGCGAGGTCGTGTACGGCGCCACCCCCGTCGAACAGGCCCGGCGGATCCTCGAAGCGCAGATCGCTCCGCCGCCCGAGGGTCGTCTCTCCGCCGTTCCGGCGGGCACCGCGCTCCGGTCGGTCTATCTGACCGGCACGGGCGATGCGTATGTGGACCTGGGGGGCGCGATCGTCAGCGGCCACACCGGCGGCTCGCTCGGCGAAGCGCTCACGGTCTACGCCATCGTCAATGCGCTCGCAGCGAACCTGCCCGGCGTGTCGACCGTGCAGATTCTCATCGAAGGCCAGGAGGTCGATTCGCTGGTCGGCCATCTCGACCTGCGTCATCCGATTGGCCGCGCCCTCGACTGGGTGCGGAAAGGACCCTGACCGTTGACCACACGACAGGACGGGCGCGCCGCGGACGTCGTTCGCCCCCTCACCATCACGCCCGGCGCCACGATGCACGCGGAAGGCTCGGTGCAGATTGACGTGGGCCGCACGCGGCTCATCTGCACCGCGTCGGTCGAGGAACGCGTGCCGCCCTTCCTGCGCAACACCGGCCGCGGCTGGGTCACCGCCGAATACGGGATGCTGCCGCGCGCGACGACGACGCGGATGACGCGCGAGGCTTCGGCCGGGAAGGTCGGCGGCCGGACGCAGGAGATTCAGCGGCTGATTGGCCGGTCACTCCGCGCGGTCGTCGCGATGCCCGAACTGGGCGAACGCACGGTCTGGATCGACTGCGACGTGATCCAGGCCGACGGCGGGACGCGGACCGCAGCCATCACCGGCGGCTTCGTGGCGCTCGTGCTCGCGCTCGATCGTCTGCGCGATCAGGGCAAGATCGCGCGCGTGCCGGTGACCCACTACGTCGCCGCCACCAGCGTCGGCATCGTCGACGGCACCCCGATGATCGACCTGGCGTACGAAGAGGACTCCCGCGCGGAGGTGGACATGAACGTCGTCAAGACCTCCGACGGCCGATACATCGAGCTGCAGGGCACCGCCGAGACCCAGCCGTTCGGCCGTGACGCGCTGGACCAGCTCCTGGCGCTCGCCGACGAAGGCATCCAGCGCCTCATCGATCAGCAGCGCGAAGTGGTCGGGACGATCCTCAAGTAGCGACTTGACGACTTGTTGATCGGGGTCCCTACCGAATCGTGATATCCACCCAGCAGCCGTCGAGCGGCTGCAGGAACGGATCGGTCGCGGGGTCGTAGCGGCTGGAGTCCAGCACGTACGGGCCGGTCAGGACCGGGACGGCGCCGCCTCCGCCGCGGCCGCCGCCACCCGCGGCGGCGACGGTGCGGGTGCGCATCGCGCGCGGATCGAGCGCGGCGGCAATCACGTCGCGCGTGTCCTGCAGGTGGCGGCGCGTGGCGACGTCAGTGACGCCGGGCAACGCCCGGGCAATCTGCTGATCGATGGCCCGCAGCTCGCCTTTCAGCAGCGCCCGCACCTCGTCGCCCGGCTCCTCGGATCCATTCAGACGCGTGTCGATGGCGTCGAGGTGGACGCGCTGGACGTTGCGGCGAAAGACGTCAATGGGCGCCGCGGGTCGCGCGAGATCGCTCCAGATCCCCAGCCGGATATCCGTGAGGAACTGCAGCGGCGTGTAGGGGGTGCGGTCGAGCGCCGCCTGCTCGATGAGCCGCTCGAGACGCGCGGTCTGCAGCAGGGAGCTCATGAGCGAGCTCTGCGCGGCGCGCACGCGGTTCACCGCACCGGACGGCTCAATGCGCCGCAGCACGTCGGGTTTCACCAGGAAGGCCGGGGTCTTGAACGCGTTGGTCAGCAGGAACTGCACGGCCGCCGCCTGCCGGGCGCGCGGGATGGGCGTATACCGCGGCCCGATCTGACTGACGTACCGCTCGCGCGAGTCCACGCCGCCCACGACGTTCACGACGTGTCCCAGCTCGGTGCGCCACTGGGCCACGAGCCGGCCGTAGGCCTCGGCCAGCAGGTCATACGGCTCATAGCGCTGGACCGTCGTCGCCGACACCAGCAAGTCCGCGGTGCGGGCGATGTTCCTGAGGCCCAACGCCGTGGCGCGCGTCGGATCCGCGTCGCCGACCGCCTCGCGCACCTGGCCCGGGTCCATCGGGTACGGCGCCGCTTCGGATTCGCCCGACGTCGAGAACCGCAGGTACGGCCGCGTGTCCTGTTCCCTGGCCCACGTGTCCACGGTCGGCCGTTCGGCGTCGGGCGACGTGGCCCCCGGCACCGGCCGGTAGCCCCACCGGATGGCCCACTTGTCGTAGGGCCCGATCTTCGGCACCAGATCCTCGATGGCGATCTTGTCCTCGGGCTGCGCCACGTAGTTGAACCGTGAGTAGTCCATCAGAGTCGGCGTGTGACCGTTCTCCCGGACCCACTTCGGATCGCGGACCTGCTCGATCGTGTAGAGCGAGCTGGCCTTCATATTGTGGAGCAGACCAATCGTGTGCCCGACTTCATGGGCGACGACGAATTCGATCAGCCGGCCCATCAGGTCATCGGGCAGCGGTAACTTCTGCGCCCGCGGGTCGAGTGCGCTCACCTGTGTGAAGTACCACATCGTCGCGAGGTTCTGGACGTTGTGGTAGAACTGCACGTCGGCCTCAAGAATCTCGCCGCTGCGCGGATCGTAGAGGCGCGGACCTGACGCGTTTTCGGTCGTCGACGGCAGCCACCGGATCACGGAGTAGCGCGCGTCCTCCGGATCCCAGTCCGGATCCTCGGCCTTGCTGGGCGCCTCGCGCGCGACAATCGCGTTGCGGAATCCCGCCTCCTCGAAGGCGGGCCGCCAGTCCTCGATGCCCCGCTTCACCCACGGCACGAACTTCGCCGGCGTCGCCGGATCCACGTAGTAGACGATCGGCTTGACGGGCTCGGAGACCGCCGCGGCCGGATCGCGCTTCTCCAAACGGTAGCGCTGGATGAAGGTCCGCCGCACGGACTTGTGCTCGTCGCGGCCGTAGTCGTAGGTGGCGGTCGTGAAGTAGCCGACGCGATTGTCCTGCAACCGGGGCATCATCGGCACGTCGGGCAGTTTCACCATGCTGTGGAAGACGGCCACCGTGCCGCTGCTGCCCCGCAGGCCGGCGCGGCCGCGCGCGGCCGTATCGCCTGACCCCGTGAACGTCTGCGCGACCTGCACGTTGATGTTCTCCGGGAACGACACCACCTTTTCGATGTACGACCGGTTGGCGTCCATCCCGCGCGCGCCCAGACGGGAGCGCGCCGAAAATTCGGGGACGTCCGTGAGGAACAAAGACGTGACGTCGATGACCGGATCGCCCGACGGACTGAACGCGGCAACGTTGAACGGGCGCACGATGGCCGGCGTGTTCGCGTCCTGCACGGCCTGCGCGATGGGCGTGCCCGCGTCGGCCACCACTCCGTAGTTGATCTGCCGGAGGAACACGCGATTGTTGTTGAGCTCCCAGCGGACCACGCGATCGTCGACCGCCTGCCCGCCGTAGCCGGCGCCGAACGTGGTCCGCTTGATCTGCGTGACCCACAGGAAGTCCTTGTTGAGCTGGGCCTTCGGAATCTCGTACAGCACGGTCTCGTCGACGCGGTGGACTTTGAAGATGCCCTCGTCGGTGCGGGCCGC
>CAZFAT010000146.1:0-9725 GCA_964517075.1 uncultured Solibacteraceae bacterium | reverse complement strand
CAGGCCGTCGAGCACCGGCCAGCGCACCTGGAACACGCGGTATCTCGGCGTCTCCGCCACCAGCGCCGGGTTCTCGTCGTCGCCAAACCGCTCGAGTGCGGGCGTGGCGCGCCGATCGACCGCGCCGATGATCTCGCGCAGCCGCTCGCGATTCGCGGCGAGTGCGGCGTCCCAGGCGGCATCTGACGCGCGGTCATACGTCCAGAACCGTGCCGCGCGGCCCTGCGCGCCGGCGATGTGCCGCTCGACGAACCGATGCGCGCCGTCCATCATCCGACCGGAGAGATCGTCTTCCGGCCACTCGAGCGCCGCGGTCCCGGCGAGCGGCGCTGAAGGCGCCGGCTGCTGCGCCGGCGATGGGCTCGTCGCCTCGATGGCGCTCAGGGCCAGCAGGCTCGTCGCCGCGATCAAGCCCAGTCTCAGAGTCAGACGACGCATCGCGATCTCCTTCGTACTGTCGTGCTTCTCGCCGCAACCGCTGCGGGAGATCGGGACCCCCGTTCCTTCGAACCTTCGTCCCCTCGTCGCGCCTATCATGCGCCATTCTCCGTGCCGGTGCGCTCGCGACGCCGGGACCGATGCGCCCTTGACTGACTGTATCCGCTACGGATATATCTGTCGCGGACTGATGGCGCCCCTGACACCCGCGGTGATGCACGTGCTGCTGGCGCTGGCCGGCGCCGACCGGCATGGCTACGGCATTCTCAAGGAAGTGCTGCGCCAGACAAGGGACCAGGTGCGGCTCGGGCCGGGCACGATCTATGGCACGCTGCAGCGCCTCATGGAAGCTGGCTGGGTGGAGGAGTGCGCTCGACCGCCCCAGGGCGGGGATGAGCGCCGCCGCTACTATCGGCTGACGCGATCGGGACGCGACGCGCTTCAGGCCGAGGTCGACCGCCTCGGCGCGCTCGTCCGGACCGCGCGTGCCCACGCCATCGTTCCGAGACCGGCGGGCCGGTAGGGAGCGTCCGGGATGCCGCATCACGACTCCTTCGTCCGGCGGTGCTATCGGGCGGCGCTCTATCTGTGTCCGCCGGCGTTCCGGCAGGAGTTCGGGGCCGAGATGCTGAAGGACTTTGACGAGGCGCGCGCCGAGGTCGCGACACGGCCGCGGCGCGCCGAGTGGGCCGTCAACGCCCGGCTGGGGTTCGACCTCGGCCGGACTGCCGTCGTTCAGTGGCTGCGCACCGGCTGGCCCCTGATCCTGGCTGGCGCCGTGATCGCGCCCGTGCCTGGTGTGGTGGCGGTCTTCGGTCTCATGCCGCGCGACATCTTCGTGTTCCCTGCTGGCGAGGGAGATCGCGAGGTGGTGGGCCTCGTGCTCCTGGCCACCGTCGTGGTGCTCCTGATTGCGACCACCATCATCCTCACGCACTGGATGACCCCGCCAATTCCCGTTCGTCGCCGACGGCGGTAAACATGCTGCAGGCCCGTGGGCTCACGAAGCGCTACGGCGGCCTGCTGGCACTCGACGGCGTCAGCTTCGATATTCATCGGGGCGAGATCGTTGGATACCTGGGCCCGAACGGATCGGGCAAGAGCACCACCGTCAACATTGTCGTCGGACTGCTGGAGCCGAGTGCGGGTGCCGTGTCACTCGACGGGCGCCCACTCGCCGACGACCCGCTCGCCTACAAACGCCGCGTCGGCTACGTGCCGGAAGAACCGCACCTCTACACGCACCTCACCGCGGCCGAATACCTGCTGCTGGTCGGCCGCCTGCGCGGTATTCGCGAGGTCGCGCTCCAGGAGCGGGTCTCGGCTCTCTTGGGAATCCTCCAGCTCCATGACAGCCGGTACAAAGCGATGCGCGCGTTCTCGAAGGGCATGCGGCAGCGCGTGCTGCTCGCCGCCGCGCTGATGCACGATCCCGATCTTCTGGTGCTCGACGAGCCCTTCTCGGGCCTCGACGTCAATGCCGGCCTGCTGTTCCGCGTGCTGCTCGATCGGCTCGCTGCCGAAGGCAAGATGATCCTCTTCAGCACGCACCGCTTCGACATGGTCGAGAAGCTCTGTTCGCGTGCCGTCATCCTCTCGGCGGGCCGGCTCGTGGCGGACACGCCGGTCGCGACCCTCCCGGCGACCGGGCCCGACTCGCTCGAGCAACTCTTCGCGCGCGTCACCAGTCAGCCCGACTATGCACCGGTCGCGCAGCAGATTCTCGACGTCATTCGCGCGACATGATCCCACCACAGCGGCCGGCCGGGCATCTGGTGCGGCACTTCCTTTCCGGGCTGTTCGACTTCGGCATCTTGTCGGACGCCGGCGCGGCGTCGTTCAAGCGAACGATGCTGGGAGTTGCCACAGTGTTTCTCTCGCTGGGACTGCTCCTGGCGCGGGTTTACCTCGCCCGATACGGCCGGCTCGCCGACGAGCCCACGGCGGACCTGTATCAACGCGCCGTCCTGGGCGATCACGCGCTGTTGATCGCCATTCCGATGTGGACGGTCGCCGTGGTGACGGTGCTCATCGGACACGCCTTGTTTCCGGACGAGACGGACTACCGCGTCCTGATGGCGCTGCCCGTGACCCGGCGCGCGATCTTTCTCAGCAAGCTCGCGGCAGTGGCGTTGTTTGCCGGTGGCTTTGCGCTGGCGGCGCACGTGGCGTTGCTTCCGCTGGCGGTGCTGACGGCCTTCAACCCGTGGGCGGATCATGCGGTCGTCGCGCGCCTGGCTGCGTACTATGGGGCGAGCCTGCCGGCGTCGGCCCTGGCCGTGTTGCTCGTGGTCGCGGCCCACGGCGCGCTGTTGGCCCTGCTCCCCAGGGATCGCGCACTGGCCGGGTCAGGCCTCATGAGAAGCCTGCTTCTGTGTGCGCTGGTGCTGGCGTTTCCAGCACTTCTGCGGCTGCCGGCGGTGGGGTCCGCTCTCATGGCCGGCGCCTTCTGGACGTATCTCGTGCCACCGGTCTGGTTCGTCGGCGTGGAGGAGTGGCTGCTTGGCGAGGATCGGCGGTCCTTCCAGAACCTCGCCGCCACGGCCGCAGCCGCGCTGGTTGTCGCCGCCGGGGTGGCCGCCGCGAGCTACGCGCTCGTCTATCGCAGGTTCGACCGCGTGCTGCTTCACGCCGGCCAGCCCTCCGCCGCTGCCGTCACGCGCGGCACGCGCCGCGTCCCACGCGAGGCACGCCGGCCGGCGTTCATGGCTATCTCCAGCTTCATTGCCCTTACGCTCCGGCGGAGCCTGCTGCACCAGGGCATCCTGATCGTGCTGGGCGCCGCCGGGGTCGGCCTCGCCGTGAACAGCCTCTCCGGCGATCTGCTGGACTGGTGGCACCGGAATGGAGGGCCTCCAGAGAGCCTGGTCAGCGCCGTCATCTGGACACCCTTCGCGCTGCTGCTCGCTGCGAGCGTGGCCGTGCGCGCGACGCTGGTGGTGCCGGTCGAGCAACGGGCGAACTGGGTCTTCCGGATGACCGAGGATCGGGGCGCGCGCGCGGATCAGCTGCAGGCCGCCGTGTCAGCGCTGCGCTGGTTCAGCGTCGTCGCGCCCATCACCCTGCTGGTGCCGGTCCAGTGGCTCGTGATCGGCGCGGGTGTCGTGCCAGTGGTGATCGTCGAAGCCATCCTCGGCTGCCTGGTCGTCGAAATCGTGATGCGGAACTGGCAGGTGATTCCGTTCACGTCTTCCTACATGCCTGGCAAGGGGTTTTTGCCGCAGACGATCCTGAGGGCCTCGGTGGTGTTCATTGTCTTCACGACGATCGGATACGCGCTCGCGGGCCTGACTTGGGAAGGAGAATCCATCGCGATTGCCGCCGACGCCGTGCTCCTCGCAACCGTCGTCATCCTGCACCGACGGAGGCGGGCTCTGGCCGCGGTCCAGCCGCTCTCCTTCGAGGATCTGCCACCGACCGACGTGCAGACGCTGGGGCTGTTTTCGGATTAGCCGGTCGGCCCCTCCATTTCAGCAATGGAACCGCCGGCCTTCAGGCCGGCGGTACGCGCTCTTACTCCGGCAACGGCCTGCCCTTCGTCTCTGGCGCGAAGGCAATGACGATGAAGCCGGCGAAATAAATCAGGCTCATCACGCTGCCCATGACCGCGTAACTGCCGAAGAGCGACAGGAGTCCGCCGCTGCCCACGGTGCCGACCGCGGCAATGACGCGGCCGGCGTTGTAGGTGAAGCCAGCGCCCGTCGCACGTACGCGCGTCGGGAATAGTTCGGGCAGATACAGGGGCAGCCAGCCGTAGAACCCGCCGGTGATCCCGTTCACCAGGAACGCCATGACGAGGAAGGGCGCGCCGAACTGGGGATCGACGCGGAAGCTCCAGAACAGGATCTGACACACGACCAGCGCGGCGGCGCAGAGCCCGATGTAGGCCGTCCGCCGATTGAAACGCTCCGCCAGCAAGGCGACCGCGATGGGAATGACGATGGCGCCCGAGGCCGCGACAATCTGCGTCCAGGCCGCTTTCTGCGGATCCTTCGTGAACTGCGCGGCCCACGCGGGCAGGAACTGGACGGCGCCCCATGTGCCGAGCAGGGCCACGCCGGCGAGGCACGAGCCGAGGATCGTGCTGCGACGCAGGCCGCCGCGGAAGATGTCGGCGACGACTGGTGTCGGGCCGCTCGTTCGTGAGGCCTTCCACTTCTCGGACTCGGGGACGAAAAACCGGATGCCGAAGGTCAGCAGCGCCGGCACGGCGCCCACCAGGAAGATCATCCGCCAGCCCGAGTTGCGCAGCAGGGCTTCGACCCAGGGGGCCGGCAGGAACGACATCAAGTCGCCCAGTCCTTCCACGAATCGCGACACGCCCAGGGCGACGAAGCCGACAATCAGAAACCCGACGTTGGCGGCCGCGCCGATCAGACCTGCCATGAGCGGTCTGGAGCGCGACGGCCAGACTTCGGCAACGAGCGCGACGCCGAGCGCCCACTCGCCGCCCATGCCCATGGACGCGACGAAGCGCAGGACCGCAAGCTGCATGGGCGTCTCGACCAGTGCGCACAACCCGGAGAAGAGCGAGTAGGTGAGGACGCTCAGGATCATCGCCCGCACGCGGCCGACGCGGTCGCCCAGCCATCCGAACACGACGCCGCCGAGCGCGGCGCCCAGCAGGAAGGCCGCGACGATGGCGCTGAACCAGGGCCCGATGATGCGGTCGGCGTCAGGACCGGTGGCGTTCAGCAGTTCGCGCAGGGCGGGCCGGCCGGCGATCGGAAACAGGCCGATCTCCATCCCGTCGAACATCCAGCCGAGAAACGCGGCCACGAGGGCCATCCAGCGGCCACGGGCCGACACGGTGCCGGTCATTGAGACTCCTCTCGTACAATCGCCATCCTATGCCGCTGCCAACCGACATCCGTGTGCGTGAGGTCGAGGTCACGATGACGCACGTGCCGTACCGCGTGCCCTTGAAGTTCGGCGGCGTGCCGACCACGCAGGCGACGATCTGCGACGTGCGCGTGCGCGTGGAGACGCGCGCGGGCCAGTCGGCGTGGGGGAGCGGATCGATGCCGCTCGGCAACGTCTGGGCGTTTCCGTCGAAGCGGGTGCCCGCTGTGGAGACGGAGCGGGCGATGGTCCGGCTGGCCGAGGCCATCAGCGCGGCGTGGCCGGACGCGGACGCGTGCGCGCATCCCGTCGAGCTGGCGCACCAGTTCGAGTCGGAGGCGTTGCGGATGGCGGGCGAGGTCGGCCGCGCGCTCGGGTTGGCCGAGCCCATGCCGCCACTGGCCACGCTCGTGGCCGCGAGCCCCTTCGACGCGGCTATCCATGACGCGTACGGCCGCGTGCACGGACGCCACGTGTACGAGTGCTACGGCGAGGCGTGGCTCGAGCCCGATCTGTCTGCGTACCTCGATGCCGGCTTTCACGGCGAGCGCCTCCCGTCCTACACGCGGACGCGGCCGAAGCCGCGCCTGCCGCTGTATCACCTGGTCGGCGCGCTGGACGCACTGACCGACGCCGACCTCGTCGAGCGGCTGCACGACGGGCTGCCGAATACCCTGGGCGAGTGGATTGTGCAGGATCAGCTCAGCCATCTCAAGATCAAGCTGAACGGGAACAACGCGGACTGGGACGTCGAGCGGATCCTCGCGGTCGACCGTGTGGCCACCGCCACCGCGCCGCGCGCGTACACCTATTCATTGGACTTCAATGAACAGTGCCCGCATGTGGACTACCTGCTGGACGTGCTGCGCCGCGTGCGGGAGGGGAGCCCGTCGTGCTTCGACCGCGTCGCCTACGTCGAGCAGCCCACGGCGCGGGACCTCGCTGCGCACCAGGAAAACACGATGCACCGCGCGGCGGCGCTCAAGCCGGTCGTGATCGACGAGTCGCTCGTGGACTACGCGTCGCTGCAGCTCGCCCGCGCGCAGGGCTATTCGGGCGTGGCGCTGAAGGCCTGCAAGGGCCAGTCCCAGTCGCTCGTCCTTGCCGCCGCGGCGCAGAAGTTCGGCATGTTCCTGTGCGTGCAGGACCTGACGTGCCCGGGTCTGTCGTTCCTCGAATCCGCGGGCCTCGCCGCCCACATCGGCCCGGTAACCGCCATCGAGGGCAACGCCCGCCAGTACTGCCCGGCCGCGAACACCGAGTGGGCGGCGCGCTATCCCGGGGTGTTCACGATTCGCGACGGACAGATCGATACGAGTGTTCTGAAGGGAGTGGGACTGACGGGTGAGAGGCACCAGGCAAGTCAGAAGTGAGAAGTCAGAAGTGCACTCGTGCGCCACGAATTAATGAGGCCTGGCTGTTAGGCCTCGCTCTTGCGAAGTTGTGGGCGTTTTCTAACTTCTCACTTCTGGCTTCTCACTTCAAACTTTCAAGTGCTTTTCACTTCAGCGTCTGAATGTACGCAATCAACGCCTCGACCTGCGCACCGGTCAACACGCCCGCATAGCTGGGCATGCCGGCGTCGGCCTGATTGAAGCCGGTCGCGACCTTCGCGGCCGGTTCGAGGATCGACTGGCGCAGATACGCCGCGTCGGCGATGCCCTTGGTCTTGTCCGTGAACACGCGCTCCGCGCCGTAGAGCCCCTTCCACGACGGGCCCGTCTTGCCAGTGACCGTGCCGTCCGTGGAGTGACAGGCAACGCAGCCCATCAGCGCGGCGAGTCGCCGGCCTTCCTCGGCGGTCACGGGAGTGGACGCGACAGCCTTCGCGGTACGCGGTGTCAGATCGACCGTCAGCGGCGCGAAGCCTTCGGCCGTGGGGTTGAAGCGCGTGAGCTCGTACGGTGTCAGATAGCCGGCCTGATCGAACGCCGCGCCGGCCGCGGTCTTCAGCGACCAGCCGATCCGCATCTGCATCACGGGCTGCATCCCGGGCAGTCCCACGAACACGGTTTTCTTGTCGCGCGAGAGGTAGGCACTCGACGGCGTGAGCGTGTCCTGACCCCGCGTGCCGTCGGTCTTGAAATGCGGCGAGCCGTAGCCGGCCGTGCGCTGGTAGTTCCAGCGTTCGGCGGAGTAGTTGGCCGGGTTGGCCGCGGCAGCCGCGTCGAGCGCGACGTCGAACCGCAGGAGCACCCCCTGGTCCGTGGGCACGATCTCGCGCGGCAGCGTGGTGGGCGCGCCGGTGTACCGATAGCGCACCAGCCCGCTGATCTGATCCGCTTCCGTGCCCCAGATCTGAAAACCCGTCACGTAGAGCTGGCCATCGGCCGGGTTGACGGCGGCGGCCAGCGGCCCGAAGTCCAGATCGCGCGTGAGGCTGACGACCGCCGCCTGGAGGCGAGAGCCGCGCTCGTTCATGCGCACCAGGAACATCTCGGGGCGGAAGTAGCCCAGGTGCACGAAGGCATCGGTCAGCGGCCCCATGCGCGCGCCGGTGAGCCACACCTGGCCCGCGCCCGACGCGTTGATCGCGTGGGGAATCCAGAGCAGCGGGTCGGCAATCGGCGCCGGATACTGTTCCTTAGGCAGAATCAGCGGAATGAACCCGTAGTACTGGCCGTCGCGGATCACATGGAGCGGCGTCGAGGGCACATAGTTGCCCTGCTGATCGCTCGCGGTGACGAGGCCCGTCTTCGGGTGCACCGCCGCGAACGGCTGTCGCAGGCCGTACGCCAGCTTGGTTGACGTTCGGCCATCCGCCGAAATCCTCAACACCGACCCGTTGTCGCGCCCGATCGTCGTCCCCTCCTGACCGCCCTTGGCAATCACGAAGGAGCCGTCGGGCGCGAGCCGGACGCTCATGGCGAACTCGCGCGTCTCGGCCGTCTGCACGAAGGCGTTGGAGAAGAGCTCGTGGCGGTCGGCCTCGCCGTTGCCGTCGATGTCCACGAGCCGCCAGATCCCGTTCCGGTCGAAGACGAAGAGTTCGCCGTTGCGCGCGACGATGCCGAGGGGTTCATGCAGTCCCGACGCGAACCGCCGCCAGCCGAGCGCCGGCAGATCGCCCGACAGGCCGGAGATGGCCCAGACGTCGCCGTCGAAGGTCACCGCGGCCGCGCGGCCGCCGCCAAGGAACGCAATGTCGGCCAGCCGGACGTTGCGGCGCCAGGGATTGGTCGTCGGCAGCGCGATGCGATCGAGGACGTAGGCGCCGGGCGTCTTCGCGAGCGTCGCGCGTGTGCTGACCGTCTGCGGCCAGCGCGAACGCGTCGGCACGTCCGCGCCCGCGAGCGCTGAACCGACCGGCGGCGCCGAGGCCTGCGGCGCGGTGCCGAGCGCGGCCACGAACTCCACCGGACCTGGCGAGGCCGCCACGCGAATGGCGACGAGCCCGTCAGGCCGCTCGACGAGCGTGGCGGCAGGCGAGCCGCTGACGGACGCTTTGAGCGCGCCGCCGGCCGGACGCCGGCCAAGGACGAGCCACAGCGGTTCCGGCACGCGGGCCAGGCGCACGCGGCGCGTGACGGACGCGGGGGCGCCCACCGCGCCGCCCATAATGCGTTCCTGCACGGAGACGCCTCGCACCTCGTACTCCAGCACGACGCCGGCGGCGGTCAGTCGCACGGCGGTGAAGCGGCCGAGCGACGGATCGATGGGGCCGCGGCCCACCTCGCGCGGATCGGGTCCCACCGGCCGCGGGTCGGTGACGGCGATCGTCGCGCCTGTCTGCCATCCCGGATAGACGCCGTTGGCGATCCAGGGGGTGCCCACGATCTGCGGCAGCCTGCGCTGTCCTTCAGGCGCTTTCGCGCCCGCCAGGTGATACGACCCCTGCGCCATGCCAACGGGCGTCACGCCCTTGCCCGTCCACATGGCCGACATGCGAAGCAGGTCGATGTCGAAGCAGGCCCACAGCCCCTGGCCGAGGTTCAGGACGAGTCCGCGCGACGTCAGGTTGTCCGCCGGCCAGCCGGCCCCCAGGTTCCGCGCATCGACAACGGAAGAGAAGAAGGGGAAGTCTGGCTCGATGACGTCCGCCCACGGCGAGGGAGGCGCGGGAGTGCCGCGCTGCGCCACCGCCGGTGCTGTCGCGGCCGACCAGGCGAGGGCGCCGATCAAGAGGGCGACGGCGAGCTCTCCCAGCCGCCGGGCCTTAGCCCGGCGGACAGGTGTCATGCCTTCAGCCATGTCCGCAGCTGCTGCGTGTCAGCGCGCAGCGTTTTCATGCGAGCCTCGAGAGACGTGCCCTCGAACCCGTATTCCCACTGCATCATCATCGGGCCCTTGAAGCCGGACGCGCGGAGCATCGTGAAGAACCGTGGCTGGACCGATCCCTGACCGATGGGGACCCAGACCGTCGTGCTGCCCTTGCCCGGCGTGTTCCGCCACAAGAAGTCCTTCACGATCACGGCGCCGATGTGGTCCTTCACGAGCGCGAAGTT
>CAZFAT010000145.1:0-3595 GCA_964517075.1 uncultured Solibacteraceae bacterium | reverse complement strand
GACGATGTCGCGCGCCACCAGCAACGCGTCGTCCGGCACCTTGTCGGAGGCCAGCACGGGAATCCCATCGGCGTCCACATACTTCTGGTAGAACGGATCGACGCCGAGCGAGGCGGGCACGGGCTGGATCATCGCGCGCAGGTAGCTCGAAATCAGCTCCGGCCCCACGCCGTTCTGCAGCCGCAGTTTCTCGCGCTCGGCGCGGTGGCGCGCGGCGGTCTGGCGCGCCTGCTCCTCGGTGCGCTGCTGCTGTTCGGCGTCCAATGGTTGGACGCTCGACAGCGGTAGGAGCAGCAGTGACGCGCCGGCGACGGTGGTCCACGCTCGCATGGGAGTCCCCCCTGGTGCTGGCCCGAACTATCAACCGGGGTGCGACGGCCGTCAAGTGCGCTCAGGGCTCCCGGTCGCCGACGGATCAGCAAGGGAATCTCGGACCCTGCCCTTTCGCGAAAGTTCTGGCCCGCGTTGCCGGCGCTGACGGCGCCGGTGATGGCCTGGTCGCTCGGCGAAGTGCTGGGCTACCTCACCAGGCGTCCGCCACGACGACTCTCCCTCGCGCCGGACGTCTAGATTCTGACGTCGCGCTGCGACCTCGGCCCTATCAGAATCCCGTACCGGAGCCGACGGCCACATTCGTCAGCGACAGCCACGTCGCCTATCGGCGGTCGGCGCTGGCAGGCGTGCACGCCCCGTGGGCGCAGGACGACCACGAGACGGCAGTGCACGAAGCACTCGTGCCTCGAGCTGCGGACGACGCCGCGTGTCGTCGTGTGGCAAGCCCGCACGGGCATCCGATGGGGGATGCCGTCCGCGAGCGGTTCGTTTGCCCGATCGTTTGCCGGCACGCGTGCCAGACCGATCGGTGGCGGGTCGGCGCCAGCTTGCGCCACTCGTTTCGCCGAGATGCTCGCTCGCCACGGGTGGGAAGCCGTCAGGCTCGCCCCCTTGCCGCGCGCAGCCCGGCAAGGAGAGGATCTCTTCCGAGGCTGGAGACCGGATGCCGTTCCTGAATGCGTTTGCGCCCTGGGTGCCATCGCTCGTCGCGACGGTCGTGACCGCCGCGGTCGCCTACCTGGCGGGGCACCTCTTCAATGGAATCGTGATGCGCCGCCTGGCGCGTGCGGCGCGCCTCACCCGCGAAGACCGGTGCGCGCTCGGGCTCCGCGTCCGTGACTTCGTCGACCAGTTCGCGGTGCGGCACGAGCTGGTGAAGCGGCTCCAGGCACGCTTCGCGCGCGAAAGCATTGCCCTGGCCATTCCGTCCATGCGGGTGGTCGCCGCCCTTCGCCCGCCGACGGAGGCCCCCGCCGAGTGACGCACGATCTCGAACTGGTGCTGGACGCCGGGCTGGAACTCGCCGAGGGCCCGATCTGGGACGACCAGCGCCAGCACCTCGTGTTCGTGGACATCATGCGGGGCGACGTCCACGCCTTCGACCCGGCCACCGGCGGCCATCGTGTGGTCAACGTCGGCCGGCCGGTTGGCGCGGTCGCGCTGACGACCCGCGGCGACTGGGTGCTGGCGGCCGGGCGGGGGTTCTATCGCGCGGATCCGGGCACGGGGCGTTGCGAGCTCATCGTCGAGGTCGAGACCGAAGAAGCCGGCACGCGGATGAACGACGGGTTCGTGGATCCCTCCGGCCGGTTCTGGGCGGGCACCATGAGCCTGGTGCGGCAGCCGGAGCGCGGCGCGCTCTACCGGCTCGATCCCGACGGCACCGCCCATCGCATCCTCTCGCCCGTCGCCACCTCGAACGGCATCGACTGGAGCCCGGACGGGCGCCTCATGTATTACGTCGATACCGGCACGCGACGGATTGATGTGTTCAACTTCGACAGCGCGAGCGGCTTGCCGCGCGAGCGGCGCCCGTTCGTGGACCTTGCCGGAGACGACGGGCGGCCCGACGGGCTCGGCGTCGACGCCGAGGGCGCGATCTGGGTGGCCCTGTGGGAGGGTGGGGCGGTCCGACGTTACACCCCGGAGGGCCGGCTCGATCGCGTCATCGACCTGCCGGCGGCGCTGACGACCAAGTGCGCGTTCGGCGGCCCCTCGCTGACCGATCTGTACGTCACCACCGCCTCGCGCGGCCTGGACGCCGCCGCACGCCGGCGGCAGCCGCACGCCGGCGGGCTGTTCCGGCTGCGCGGCGCCGGTCGCGGCCAGACACCGCGCCGATTCGCCGGGTAAGCCGCCACTAAACGCTATACTGCCGACAGATGGCTTCACCCGGGTCGGCTCGCCGCGGCGTTCTCCTTGTGCTGCTGTTGATTCTGCTGGCGGTCGTCGTGTCCGCAGGCGCGAGCCTGCTGCTGCTGATGGGCAGCGGCCGCACGCCCTCCGTCCCCTCCAACGCCACGCTGTATCTGAAGATTGAAGCGCCGTTCTCGGAGATGGAGCCGAACGCGGTGCTGAGCCAGTTCGTCGGGACGCCGGCGACGTTGCGCGGCACGATCGACACGATCCGGCGCGCGAAGGACGACGCGCGTGTCACCGGCGTCGTGCTCCTGCCGCGCGCCGGCGGCGCGCTGTGGGCCCAGATTCAGGAGGTGCGGTCCGCGCTCGAGGACTTCCGGACGTCCGGCAAGCCGCTGACGGCGTTCCTCGAGTCGGCGGGGCCCGCCGAGTACTACCTGGCGTCGGTCGCGGACCGTGTGGTGCTGATGCCCGCCGGGCTGCTCGACGTTGCCGGGCTGGCCTCGTATGAGCTCTTCTTCCGCGGCAGCCTGGACAAGATCGGCGTGTTTCCCGATCTGCTCCACATTGGCGACTACAAGAGCGCGTCGAACACGTTCACCGAACGCAGCTTCACGCCGGCCCACCGTGAGATGACCGAGTCGCTCAACCGCGACTGGTATGGCGAGCTGGTGAGGGGGATCGCGACCGGCCGCCGGATGCCGGAGGACGCGGCGCGGGCCGCCGTCGATGCGGGGCCGTTCCTCGCCGACGCGGCGCTGAAAGCCGGGCTCGTCGACGAGCTGGCCTACGAGGATCAACTGGACGATCGGCCGCCGATCCAGGGCACGCGGCGGATCGAGGGCGATCAGTACCGCCGCACCGCGGCGTCCGCTCGCGGTCCGCGGACGTCGGGCCGCATCGCCTTGCTCTACGCCGTCGGCACGATCACCAGCGGCGAGAGTGTGTTTGATTCGTTCTCCGGCGTCGCGCTCGGGTCCGACACGTTCTCGGAGTGGCTTCGCAAGGTCCGCGTGGACACCGACATCGACGCGGTCGTGATTCGTGTCGACAGTCCGGGCGGATCCGCGATTGCCTCCGAAGTGATCTGGCGCGAGATCATGCTCACTCGCGAGGTGAAGCCCGTCGTCGTCTCGATGGGCGACGTGGCCGCGTCAGGCGGCTATTACATGGCGGCGGCCGGGCACGCGATCGTCGCCCAGCCGGGCACGCTCACCGGGTCGATTGGCGTGGTGACGGGCAAGTTCGTGCTGGGCGGCGCGCTCGACAAGCTCGGCATCGCCACCGACGCGGTCACCGAAGGCGAGTCGGCCGGCATCTACTCGCCGTTCCGGCCGTTCTCGACCGAGGAGCGGGGACGGATCGAGGATCAGATGCAGGCCGTCTACGACCTGTTCGTGAC
>CAZFAT010000144.1:0-6895 GCA_964517075.1 uncultured Solibacteraceae bacterium | reverse complement strand
GACGGCCGCCTCGACGTGGCGCTGGGCGCCGGCTGGGGAGGGCAGAACACAGGCACCTTGCAGTGGGTCCGGCATAACGCGCCCGGTGCCAGCCCGGCGTGGGAGGTGTTTCCCATCGCCGCGGAGCCGACGCTGCACCGGATCCGATGGGCGGACGTCGACGGCGACAAGGATCCGGAGCTGCTCGTGGCGCCCCTGCACGGGAAGGGGACGAAAGCGCCGGACTGGGACGGGCCGGCCGCGCGGGTCCTGGTGTTCCGGCCGCCGGCCGATCCGCGCACGCATCCGTGGCCCATGGAGGTGGCGGCCGAGGCCCACCACATCCAGCACAACTTCCTGACGCTGAACCTCGACGGGGACGCGCAGGAGGAGATCGTCACGGCCAGCAAGGAAGGGTTGTCCGCGCTGAAGCGGGGCAAGGACGGCTCCTGGTCGCGTACGCTGATCGGCGAGGGCGCGCCCGGCGAGGTCAAGCTCGGCCGCGTCGGTGGGCGGCGCATGCTGGCCACGGTCGAGCCCTGGCACGGTGCCTCGATCGTCATCTACGCCGAGAAGCCGGGGCTGTGGGCCCGCACGACCATCGAGACGGCGCTCGTCCAGGGCCACGCGCTGGGCTGGGCCGACTTCGACGGCGACGGCAGCGACGAGCTGGCCGCCGGCTGGCGCGGCGCCAAGCAGCCGGGCGTCGCCCTGTACGCCGTCAATCGCGACGGCACGCTCCGCACGAAGACGATGATTGATGGGACCGGCATGGCGACCGAGGATCTCGCCGTCGCCGACCTCAACGGCGACAAGCGCCCCGACATCGTCGCCGCCGGACGCGCCACGCGGAATATCAAGATTTACTGGAACGAGGGCAATAAGTAGGTTCCAGGATTCCAGGGTCCATGATTCGAAGTTCGACGTCTGAAGTTTCTGAGAGGTTCCTATGAAGCGCCTGATGATGTGTGCCGTCGTGATGGCCGTGACGCTCGGCGGTCCGGCGGCCGTGGCCGACCAGGCCGATGGCCTGAAGCCTCTCTTCAACGGCAGGGACCTCACCGGCTGGGTCAACGTCAACTGCGCGCCCGAGACGTGGACCGTGGCCGACAACATGATTCACTGCACGGGCAAGCCCATCTGCGAGCTGCGCACGGACCGCATGTATGAGAATTTCGTGCTCGAGCTCGAGTGGATGCACACCGTGCCGAAGCAGAACGCGGGCGTGTTCATCTGGGGCGACGCGATTACCGCGCGGGGCCAGCCGTTCGTGCGTGCGATCGAGATCCAGGTGCTCGACGGCAACCACGGCGACATCTTTCCGATCCACGGCGCGCGCATGACGCCCGATCCGGCCAGTCCGAGCCGCGGCGACCGCAGCCTGCCGCGCGAACAACGCTCGCGCCCGGCCGGCGAATGGAACCACTATCGCATCACGGCGCAGAGCGGGACCGTCCAACTCGAGGTGAACGGCGCGGAAGTCGCGGGTGGATCGAACATCGCGCCGCGCAAGGGGTTCATCCACCTCGAGTCCGAGGGCGGCGTCGTGAAGTGGCGCAACATCCGCCTGCGTGAACTGCCGCCGGCGCCGGGCACGCTCGCGGCCGAGGCTGTCTCGACGGCCGACGACGGGTTCCTGTCGCTCTACACGGGCACTGATTTTCGCGGCTGGCAGTTCCCGGCGGGTCACGAAAACCACTGGGTATCGCGCGACTGGTGGATCGCGTACGACGGGCAAAGCACCGCGGCCGACAAGGACCTGAAGTCCGATCGGATGTTCGGCGACGTGAGCGTGATTGCCGACTGGCGCCAGGCGCCTTCGCCCGATGCCGGGCTGCCGATTGGCTTCGAGTGGATGACGATGTCACTCGAGGCGCAGGCTCTGGCGGCGAAGGCGCTGGTCGCGGCCGGCACGCCGGCGCCGCGAGCGGGCGGCGAAGGCGCGGGGGGCGGCGGGCAGGCCGGCGGTCGCGGAGGCCAGGCCGCCGGTGATCTGCAGACGGGTAGCCGTGGCGGCCAGGCCGGTGGTCAGGCGGCCGCGGGCGCTCCGCCGGGAACCGCCCCACAGGGGCAGGCCGGGGCTCGGCGCGGCGGGGGCGGGGGCGGTGGGCGGCCCTGGGTGCGCGGGACGCTGACGCGTCGTGCTGGCCGCATCTCGCTCGCGATCAACGGTCAGCCCGTCTTCACCGACGTGGCCGCACAAGGCGCGTCCTCGCGCGGGCGCCTCCTGCTGAAGCACCAGGATCGGCCGATCGACTTCGCGAGCATCTTCGTCAAGACGTTGAACTGAGTGGCGGCACTCGCGCGGCTGATCCTTGCGGCCGCCAGCTTGGCGCTGGCGGCCGGCCTGTCTGCCCTGGCGCAGCAGCCCACCGCCGCGCCGCCGGTGCCGGAGCCCGACTTCGGACCGAAGGACCCCATCACCGCGCGGTCGCCGGCTGAGGAAGCGAAGACCTTCATCCTGCCGCCGGGGTACCGGATGGAGCTGGTCGCGTCCGAGCCCGATATCGTCAGTCCGGTCGCCGTCGAGTTCGACGGCAACGGGCGCATGTTCGTCGTCGAGATGCGCACGTACATGCTCGACGCCGACGGCCGCGACAAGTTCGCGCCCGACAGCCGCATCAGCCGGTGGGAGAGCACGCGCGGCGACGGCGTGTACGACCGTCACACGGTCTTCGCGGATGGCCTCGTGCTCCCGCGCATGGTGCTGCCATTCGGCGCCGACAGCATCCTGACGAACGAGACCAACAGCAATGACATCCTGAAACTGACGGACAGTGACGGCGATGGCCGCGTCGATCGCCGTGAGGTCTTCTACACGGGCGTCGGCCACGCCGGCAATCTCGAGCACCAGCAAAGCGGGTTCCTCTGGGGGCTCGACAACTGGATTTACAGCACCTACAACACGTTCCGCTTCCGGTGGACGCCGTCGGGCATTCGTCGTGAGCCAACCGGTGTCAACTTCGGCCAGTGGGGCCTCGCGCAGGACGACGACGGGAAGATGTGGTTCGTGGAGGCGGGCGGTGAGAACGGGCCGATGAACTTCCAGGTGCCGATTCACTATGGCGGGTTCTCGGTCGGTGGCGCGCTCGAGCCGGACTTCCGCGTCGTCTGGCCGGCCCCGGGGATTGGCGACACGCAGGGTGGCATGGCGCGCGTGCGCATGCCGGCCGCGAGCCTGAATCACTTCACGGCGACGACCGGGCCGCAGATCGTGCGAGGCGATCGACTGCCCGCCGATCTCGCGGGTGACCTGCTCTTCGCCGAGCCGGTGGGCCGCCTCATCCGCCGCGCGAAGGTTGGGAGGAACGACGGCGTAACGGAGCTGCGCAACGCGCATCCCCGATCGGAATTCCTGATCAGCACCGACATGCTTTTCCGCCCGGTCAACATCAAGACCGCGCCGGATGGGACGATCTTCATCGTCGACATGTACCGCGGCATCATCCAGGAAGCGGAGTGGACGCAGCCCGGGTCGTATCTGCGGTCGAAGATTGAACAGTATCAGCTCGACAAGGTCGTCGGTCACGGCCGCATCTGGCGATTGCGCTACGACGGTGTGCCCGCGAGAGCGGCCACGCAGGCGAGCCCTGCGTATCCCGGCGTGCCGGGCATTTCCCTCGACCTGACCCGGCCGCGGATGCTCGACGAGACGGCCGCCGAGCTCGTACGGCATCTCAGTCACCCGAACGGCTGGTGGCGCGACACCGCGCAGCAACTCCTGGTGCTGCGGCAGGACACGTCCATCGTCCCAGCGCTCGAAGCGACGGCCCGGCGCTCGGAATCCGTTCCCGGGCGCGTGCACGCCCTGTGGACGCTCGAGGGTCTCGGCGAGCTCCGTGCGGCGCTGGTGCGCGATCTCCTGTCCGACCCGAGCCCGCGACTGCGCGTGCACGCGCTTCGCGCCAGCGAGACGCTCTACAAGGCCGGCGATCGGTCGTTCGAGGCCGACTATCACCGCATCCTGGCCGACAGCGATGCCGACGTGGCGCTGCAGGGCATGCTCACGCTGAACGTCGTCAAGGCGCCCGCCACGGTCCAGGCCATTCGGCAGACGATGGAGCGGAACCCGGCGCGTGGCGTCCAGGCCATTGGTAAGACGCTCGTGAGCCGTGCGACGACGGCCACCGCGGCCGCGGGTGGACGCGGTGGTCCGGGCGCCACGGCCGAGCAGCGCGCGCAGATGGATCGCGGCCGGACGGCGTACCTGGCCACCTGCGTGGCCTGCCATGGCGACGACGGCCGCGGAACCCCGCTCGAAGGTGCGCCGGCCGGCACGAGGCGCGCGCCGGCGCTCGAAGGATCACCGCGCGTGACCGGGCATCGCGATCACATGATCAAGGTCCTGCTGCACGGCCTCACCGGTCCGCTCGACGGCCGCACGTACACCGAGGTGATGATCCCGCTCGGCGGCCAGTCGGACTCGTGGCTGGCGGACGTCGCGTCGTACGTGCGCAACGCGTTTGGCAACTCCGCGCCCTTCATCACGCCGGCCGACGTGGCCACGGTCCGAACCGCGACGAGTGGGAGGACGTCGGCCTGGACGGCCGCGGAACTGGCCGCCACCGTGCCGCGCGCGCTCGACGCCGCCGCGCTCTGGACGGCGACGGCCAGTCACAACGCCGCGCAGGCAAATCGCGCCCTTGGCACCACCCTGCAGACGGGGCCGTGGACGTCCGGCACCGCCCAGGCGCCGGGGATGTGGTTCCGGGTGGACCTGCCGGCGCCGGTGACGCTCGTCGAAGTGCAGATGGACACGACTACGATTGGCGGCGCGCGCGGTGGGGGCGGTGGCGGACGGGGACGCGGCGCGGGACCGGCGCCGCTGCCCGATGCCGGCTTCCCGCGCGGCTACCGCCTCGAGGTGTCGGAGGACGGATCGCAGTGGACGACGATCGCCGAAGGCGCCGGCGCCGCGCTGACGACGACGGCGGTCTTCCGTCCGGTCCGGACGAGATCGGTCCGCATCACGCAGATCGCCGAGGCGACGAACGCGCCCACCTGGATCATCCAGCGCATCCGCTGGTACGAGGCCCCATGAGCGACTACGCGAACATCACCGTGGACGTGGCCGGCCGCGTCGGCACCTTGACGGTCAACCGGCCCGCCGTGCGCAATGCGCTCAATCGGGCCACCGTCCGCGAACTCACGGCGGCGCTCGCCGATCTGTCCGCGCGCGACGACCTCGGCGCCATCGTCGTCACCGGCGCCGGCGCGCAGGCGTTCGTCTCGGGCGCCGACATCAACGACATCAAGGCGCGGACGCGCGACGACGGGCTGGCGGCCATCAACTCGACGCTGTTTTCGCTCGTCGAACGCTGCGACAAGTTGACGATCGCCGCCGTCAATGGCCTCGCGCTCGGCGGCGGCTGCGAGCTGGCCATCGCGTGCGACTTGCGGGTGGCGGCCGACCACGCGAAATTCGGCCAGCCGGAGCTGATGCTCGGCATCATCCCCGGCGCCGGCGGCACCCAGCGGCTGCCGCGCCTCGTCGGGCTCGGCCGGGCCAAGCACCTGATCCTGACGGGTGAGGCCATCGATGCCCACACCGCGCTCGCGTGGGGGCTGGTTTCCTCGGTGGTGCCGGCGGCCGAGCTCACAGCCGCGGTGCGCGCGCTGGCCGAGCACGTGCTGGCGCGCGGCCCGCTCGCAATCCGGCTGGCGAAGCTGGCGCTCAACGCGTCTGCGCGCGTGGATCTGGACTCGGGTCTGATGATTGAGACGCTGGCTCAGGCGCTCTGCTTCGCGTCAGAGGACAAACTCGAAGGAGCCCAGGCGTTTCTGGAGAAACGGAAGCCGAAGTTCAAAGGGCGTTGACGATCAATCATCAATGAATCGATCGACGATCATCGATTCAGCGTCCCTATCCCTCAGACGTCGCAGATCCTGACCGCCTCGCGCAACCCGTCCATGGCATTGCGAGTTGGAATGAACTCCTGGCCCACGAAACCCGTGTAGCCGATGTCCACGAGCGCCTTCATGAGCGGCGCGTACTGGAGTTCCTGCGTGTCGTCGAGCTCGCCGCGGCCGGGGACACCGGCGGTGTGGATGTGGCCGATGAGGTCGGTGCCGTCCTGGCGGATGCGCGTGATGACGTCGCCGTCCATGATCTGCACGTGATAGATGTCGAAGAGCAGCTTCACGCGCGGTGAGCCGACCGCGCGAATGATGTCGGCGCAGTAATCGATGTGGTCGCCCTGGTAGCCGGGGTGGCCCTTGAAGTTGTGGTCGGTCACGCGGCTGTTCAGGTGTTCCAGCACGATCGTCACGCCGTGTGTCTCGGCGTCGGCGGCCAGCGTCTTGAGGCCCTTGACGGTGTTGGCCGCGCCTTCGTCGAGCGGAATCTCCCCGCTCGCCGGGTTCTCGGCGTCGCGCCACTTATAGCCGGTGAACGCGATGACCGCCGGGATCTTCGCCTGCGCGCATTCCTCGATCCGCCGGTGCGTCCGGCTGATGACCTCCTCGTGGTAGCGCGGGTTGTTCAACCCCTTCATGAACGGCGGATCGGGCATGCCGTTGACCGCCACCGCGCACGTCAATCCCGCCTCGCGCATCGTGTCCCACGAATCGGGGCCGAGCAGATCGAGGGCGGGGCAGCCGAGGTCGCGCGCCGCCTTGCAGAGGCCCGCCAGGTCCCATTTCTCGCCATAGACCATGTACGGCCACGACGCGACGGCCTGACGGATGCGGCCGTTGCGGACGGCGGGGCCGGTGGACGAGGACGCGGAGGACGCTGGCGAGTCGTTCGGGCCGGCGGGGCCGCAGCTCCACGCGCCGGCGGCCGACGCGAACGCGGCGCCGAGGAGGACGTCGCGCCGGCTGATGGCGGGTCCCTCCAGCGTCAGGTTCTGAGCATTTTGATCCATGGGGGGCCTCGTCAATTCCTGGGATGTCTGGAGCATCATGGGCAGCGCCC
>CAZFAT010000143.1:0-9669 GCA_964517075.1 uncultured Solibacteraceae bacterium | reverse complement strand
ACCGCTCGGCTTCGTCGAGGGCATGCGTCGTCACGAGAACAGTGGTGCCGCCGGCGGACAGATCGTCAATCAGCCGCCAGAAGTCGCGGCGGGACAGCGGGTCCACGCCGCTCGTCGGTTCATCGAGAAAGAGGATGGCCGGCTCGTGCAGCAGGGCACAGCCCAGCGCGAGCCGCTGCCGCCACCCGCCCGCCAGCGTGCCCGCGAGCACGTGTTCCTTGCCGGAGAGGCCCGCCATCTCGAGCGCGAAGGCGCGCCGCCGGGCCAGCCGCTCGCCGTCGAGCCCGTACAGGCCGGCATAGAAGCGAATGTTCTGTTCGACCGTGAGCAGCTCGTACAGGGAGAACCGCTGCGACATGTAACCAATGCGGCGCTTGACGCCTTCGGGATCCCGACCGACGTCGATGCCGTCGATGAGGGCCGTGCCCGACGTGGGTTTGAGCAGACCGCACAGCATCCGGATGGTCGTCGACTTGCCCGCGCCGTTGCTGCCGAGAAACCCGAAGACCTCCCCGCGCCGCACGTCGAAGCTCACATCGTCCACGGCGCGGAAGGCGCCGAACGTGCGGGTGAGATTCCGGACGGCAATGGCGGCATGGTTGGGATGGAGGGGCGGCGGTCTCACTGTCCCACCGCCCGGAGCAGTGCCGCTTCGGCCAGGCGCACCGCGGCGGCGAGGCGCGTGCAGTCGAGCTCGGCCTCCAGGAGCGCGATCTCGGCGTCGAGCACGTCGGTACTGTCCGCGACGCCCGCAGCAAAGCGCTCCTGCACGACGCGCTGGTTCTCCGTGGCCGCCGTCACGCCCTCGGCGCACGCGGCGAGCGCGGCGTCGGCGGAGGCGCGGTCGAGCAGCCGCTGCCGGACCTCGACCGCCACCGCGGCGTCGAAGTCCGCGAGCCGATGCCCGAGCGCGTCCGCCTGCGCGAGTGTGGCGCCACGCTCCGCGCGCGCGCGCCCGCCATCCCAGAGGGTCCACGTGACGTTCACGCCGAGGTCCCAGGACGTGTTCCACTCGTCGACGCGCGGCACGAAACGCGGATTCGGCCGCGCCGGCTCGATGGCGGCGAGCGCGGCAATCTGCGGCCGGATCGCGGCGGAGGCTGCGGCGGCGGCCTCCTCGAAGGCGGACCGCCGGTCCTCGATAGCGACTCGTTCGGGCCGTTTGGTGCGCGCCTCGCTTGCCAGGTCCTGGGCCGGCCGCGCGGCCAGCGCCGCCGCGCCGGCCGTGGCCTCCGTGACCGGCGTGGACGTGGCGATCACCTGGCCGGGATCGGCGCCGATCGCGCGGGCGAGCTGCGCCTCGGCCAGGGCCGCCTCGTGGCGGGCCTGGATGAGGCGGACGTTCTGCCGCGCGCGCTGGGCCTGCGCCGACAGCCGGTCGTTCGGAGGCAGCAGCCCGACGTCCACGCGCGCGCCGACGGCCGCCACGGCGGCGTCGGTGCGCGCGAGCGCGCGCTCGAGCACGCCGACCGTCTCGCGCGCGAGGACCAGCGCCCAGTAGGCGCGCCGGGCCTCGAGCGCGATGTCGGCCTCGACCGTCCGCCGGTCCGCCGCGGCGGCGCGGCGGTCGGCTTCGGCCGCGCGCACGAGCGCATCGACGCGGCCCGCCGTGTAGAGCGGCACCGCCAGCTCGGCGCGGGTCCGGTAGTTGTTCGGCAGGTCGGGAAAGATGATGCGCGTGGCGCCGCCCGGCTGCGGCACGCCGAACTCCTCGACGTGATTCGTGCGCAGCACGCCTGAACTGACCGACAGCGCCGGCCGCCGAAGGGCGGCGCGGCCGGCGACGGCCGAGGCGGCCGCCGCTTCGCGCGCGGCCGCCTCGGCCACCCGCGCGCGCCCCGCCAGCGCCCGCGCCACCGCGTCGTCAATCGTCAGCGCGAGCGGCGCCTGGGCCCAAGCCGGACCGACAACAGCCAGGACCAGGAACACCGCCACCGCACACGTTCTCGAGCTGGGCCTCATCGTCGCAATCCTTTGGAGGTGTATTGATGATGTGTCCGTAGCTGCAGGCCTTCAGGTTCCGCCAGGCTGAAGCCCAGCGGCTACGGGAGTCAGTCAATGAAGCAATCCGCTCAATTGTCCCGGTTGAGCTTGTCCACGAAGACATCCTCGAGACTCGGCAGAATCTGTCGCACGGAGACCGGGACCATCCCGGCGGCGCGGAGCGTCGCCTCGACTGATCCAGCCTGGTCGGCGCGATCGACACTGACGTGCAGGCGGTCGCCGAACAGCTGCACGGCGCCCGGGCCGAGGAGGTCCCTCAGCCGATCGAGCGCGCGGCGTGGGTCGGGCACCACGACCTCGAGGATGACGCCGGTGAGGGCGGCCTGGAGCCGGGCGGGCTCGTCGAGGGCCAGCGTCCGGCCGCCGTTGAGAAACAGCACGCGGCCGCACCGTTCGGCCTCGTCAAGATAGGGCGTCGCCAGAAGAATCGTGAGGCCCTGGGCGAGGAACTCGGCGAGGAGTTTCCAGAATTCGCGCCGCGAGACCGGGTCCACACCGGTCGTCGGCTCGTCGAGCACGAGCAGCCGCGGCTCGTGGACGAGCGTGCACGCCAGCGCGAGCTTCTGTTTCATCCCGCCTGACAAGCGGTCGGCCAGCCGGCCACGAAACGGCTCGAGCCCCGTCAGCGCCAGCAGACGCGTCCGCCGCGCGGCGAAGTCGTCCACGCCATGCAGCCGCGCCCGGAACTCGATGTTCTCGTCGATGGAGAGATCGCCGTAGAGGCTGAACTGCTGTGACACGTAGCCAATCGCGGACGTGGCCGTGCCGTGCGCGCGATACGGATCGGCGCCAAACAGCCGCACGCTCCCCGCATCGGGCGCGATCAGTCCACATGCGATCTTCAACAACGTGGTCTTCCCGGCCCCGTCGGGCCCGATGACGCCCACCATCTCGCCTTCGGCGACGGTGAGCGACACGTCGTGGAGGGCGATGGTGGAGCCAAACTGTTTGTGGAGGGAGGTGAATGCGAGAGGAGGAGCCTGTCTCACTCCCACTCCACCCCCACCGGCATGCCCGGCTTGAGGATGCCGGCGCGGTTGTCGACCGTCACCTTGACGCGATAGACGAGCCGCGCGCGTTCGTCGGCGGTCTGCACGTTGCGAGGCGTGAACTCCGCGCGGGAGGCGACGGCGGCAATGCGACCGGGCAGTCGATCGCCCGCATCGGTGATCACCGTCGCCGGCTGATCGAGTTTCAGCCGCGGCACGATCGGTTCTTCGACATAGGCGTTCACCCAGGCCCGGTCGAGGTCGATGAGGACACCGATCGGGGCGCCGGCGGGAATCAGCTCGCCCGGCTCCACCAGGCGCGACGTGACGATCGCCGCCAGGGGCGCGGTGATGGTGGCCTCGCCGCGGTCGTGTTCGAGCGCGGCGATCTGGGCATCACTGACGCCGACGCGGGCGCGGGCGGCGGCCATCTCCTCGGCGCGCGCACCGGCCCGGACCCGGGCCAGCGTCGCACCGCCCGCCTCCACGCGATCCGTCGCCGCCACCAGCCGGGCCTCCGCCAGTTCCCGGCGCGCCCGCGCGTCGTCGCGCGGCTTCTCGGCGCCGGCGCGGCGCTCGACGAGTTGCGCAAACCGTGTCTCGTCGCGTTTGGCGGCCGCGACTTCGACCGCAGCCGCCTCGCGCTCCGCCTCGACGGCCTGGAGCTGCGCCTCGGCCTGGCGGATGTCCTCGGGCCGCGACCCGGCCACGAGCAGGGCGAGCTGGGCCGAAGCCTGCGCGCGCTCGGCCTTCGCCCGGTTGAGCGCGAGATCCAGATCGTCCGTGGCCATCGTCGCCAGGACGTCTCCCTGCGCGACGCGCGCGCCCTCAGCGAAGGTGACCGTCGCCACCCGGCCGGGAATCTTGGAGGCCACGCGCACTTCAGTGGCCTCGACGAACCCGCTGGCGCGCGCCGACGCGTCGGGGTCGTCACGATCGCACGCCGCCACCATGACAGCGACCACCAGGATGGGGAGGATCCGGGACATGTGGGGGACAGGGTACTTCAGGTGAGCGGCTTCGGTCGCTCGGCCGTCGTGAGTCATGAGTTGTGAGTGGCGGACCACGAAATGGCGGAGCCGGCCTTCAGGCCGGCTCGCTGCGGGCCGAAAACCGGGGGACCGACTACCGACCACCACGTGCCCTGTCCATTCACAGTAAAATTGCCGTGACCCATGGGCCTCTTCAGCCGCACGCCGCCCCCCTCGATGTCACCGTCGCTCGCCGCGCTCGATTCGCTGCCGGCCGGGCCGCTGGTGTCGCTCCGCAACGTGGAGAAGTTCCACGAGCACGGCACGAGCCGGACGTGGGTGCTCCGGCGCGTAACGCTCGACATTCAGGACGGCGAGTTCGTGTCGATCATGGGGCCGTCGGGCGCCGGCAAGTCGACGCTGCTCCACATCCTCGGCATGCACGACAGCGCCTGGCTCGGCGAGTACTACTTCGGCGGCCAGCCCGTCCACCGGTTGAGCCCGAAGGATCGCGCGCGGCTGCACAAGCAGAACATCGGCTTCGTCTTTCAGAGCTATCACCTGCTCGACCATCTCACGGTGTACGAGAACCTGGATGTGCCGCTCTCCTACCGCGATGTCCGGAAGTCCGACCGCGACGCGATGGTCTGCGACGTCCTCGATCGCTTCCACATCGTCGGCAAGAAGGACCTGTATCCGAACCAGTTGTCGGGGGGCCAGCAGCAGCTGATTGCCGTCGCCCGGGCGATGATCGCGAACCCGAAGGTCATCCTGGCCGACGAGCCCACGGGCAATCTGCACTCGACGCAAGGCCGCGAGATCATGGAGCTCTTCAAGAAGCTCAATGAGGGCGGCACCACGATCGTGCAGGTCACGCACTCGGAGACCAATGCCGGCTACGGGACGCGGATCATCCAACTGAACGATGGCTGGGTGCAGCAGTAGGCCGCGGCGGCGGGCTGCCGCCCTGCTCGCGTTCGCGCTGCCGATGGTCCTGGGAGCGTGCTCCCGGCCGGCGCCGCCCCGCCAGTACCCGCTGCAGGGCCAGATTCTCGCCGTGCATCCCGCGCGGCAGGAAGTCACGATCCGCCACGAGGACATCCCGCAGTTCATGCCGGCGATGACGATGACGTATCCGGTGGCGACGCGGGAGCTGCTGGAAGGCAGAGCGCCGGGTGAGCTGGTGTCGGCCACGCTCGAGGTCGCCGACTCGACCGGGCGGCTCGTCGCCATCACGCGCACGGGCATGGCACCGCTGCCTACCGGCCCGGACGGCGAACCGCTGGGCGCCCCCATCCTCTCCGAAGGCGACGAGGTCCCGGACGCGGCCTTCGTGGATCAGACGGATCGACGACGGTCGTTCGCGGAATGGACGGGCAGCCACACGCTCGTCACGTTCATCTACACAAACTGTCCGCTGCCCAACTTCTGTCCGCTGATGGATCAGAACTTCTCCACCCTCCAGCGAGCAGTGGCCGAGGACGCGGCGCTGGCGGGACGCGTGCGGATGGTGTCCATCTCCCTCGACCCGGAGCGCGACACGCCGGCGGTGCTAGCCGCGCACGCCGCCCGCCGCAAGGCCGACCCGGCGGTGTGGACGTTCCTCACCGGCGACTCGGTGACGATCGACCGCTTCGCGGCGCGGTTCGGTGTCGGCGCCGTCCGGTCCCCCGACTCGATCGAGATCACGCACAACCTGCGGACCGCGCTCCTGGGCTCGGACCGGCGCGTGATCACGTTCTATTCGGGCAGCGACTGGACGCCCGGAACGGTGCTCGCGGATCTGCGCGCGGCGCTCGCCGGCCGGTGACAGGCGGCGCGCCCCCACCGGGCGCCGTCACGGCCGCCGAACGGCGGTTGATCCGCCGGCTGCGCACGCCGTCGGCGGTCCAGGCCTGGCTCAACGCGCTCCCCTACAACACCGAACCGCCGCCGGATCCCGCGACGCTCCGCTCCTTCCGCGGCGTCGTCCGGCACCGGACGGCCAACTGCATTGAAGCCGCGCTCAGCGCGGCGGTGCTTCTCGAGCAGCACGGCTACCCGCCGCTCGTGATGAGCCTCGAGTCCGTGGATCAACTCGACCACGTCCTGTTCATCTATCAGTCGAGCGGCCGCTGGGGATCCGTGGCGCGGTCACGCGATCCGGGCTTGCACGGCCGCCGCCCGGTGTTCCGTTCACTCCGGTCGCTGGCGCTGACCTACTTCGATCCGTACATCGACTACACCGGCTGCGTCACCGCGTATGGCTGGGTGGATCTGCGCGTGCTGGGACGCTACGACTGGCGGCTGTCGGAGCGCAACGTGTGGAAGGTGGAGCGCATGCTCTTTGAGATCCCGCACCGCCCCATCGAGTCGTCGCCCGCACGCGTCGCCCGCCTGCGCGCGAAGTACCGCGCATATCGGCAGGCGCACGACGACAGGAAACCGATCTACTACGACCGCTCCACCTGGACACGGATACCGGCAGGGTTCAGGAAGTGAAACGCATCTGGCTATTTGTTATTGGCTATTGGCTATCGCGATCGGGTTATCGGTTATTGATCGGGTTATCGGTTATTGATCGGGGCTATCGGCTATTGATCGAGCTATCGGCTATCGCCGACCATTGGGATATCTGGTTATCGGTTGAACAGTGTCACGCTGTCCCGCCGTCACACGGTTCCGTGCGAACTGCCAGCGGCCGCGCGACGGTCACAATGACTGCGCCCGTCGCGGGTGCAGCGTCAATAACCCAATAACCCAACAGCCCGATAGCCCGATAGCCCGATAGCCCGATAGCCCGATAGCCCGATCACCAACAGCCCAATAGCCCGATCGATAACCGATAACTCAAATCGCGATAGCCAATAGCCAATAACCAATAGGCAGATGCTGTCTGTGGACGGCGAAGCGCTCAATCGAGATCGAAGTCCCTTTCCGGCTTACTGATTGGTTCTTCCCTGGCTTGCTTGAGCGCTTCCTCGAAGCGTTTCGAGAGCGCGTCGCCGCGGGTGCGTTCGGACTGGACGGACTGGTCGAAAATCGACTCGCGGCGGGCTTTCGCCTCGGCGAGAATCCGGTGGGCCTCGTCGAGCTTGGGCTTGTCGGCGCGCTCGGGCTCGACATGGCGGACGACGCGCTTGAGGCCGGCATCGATCACCAGCGTCGTGCGGCAGCAGGGGCAGGTCACTTCGTATTCCGTCTTCAGTGGCGCCATGGCGGTCGTCCTCACGATCGGGCCGCATCGCGGGCCGTCCGGACTATCATACGCACATGACGCACGACCGCGAACCGCGGCGCGCCCGCGACCTCGCGCGCCGTGGCTGAGATCCCCGCCCGGCACGGGCCGCACATCGATCTCCGGGTGGCGACCTACAACATCCACCGATCGCGCGGCATGGATCGGCGCACGCGCCCCGAGCGCATCGCCGCCGTCCTCGCCGCCGTCGCTCCCGATATCGTCGCGCTCCAGGAAGTCATCGGCCCCGGCCTGACCGGCGAGGGACACGCCGAGCAGCTCGGCGCCGCGCTGGGCATGGGCTGGGTGATGGCGCCGACGCGCGAACTGCGCCGGCATCAGTTCGGCAACGTCGTGCTGAGCCGCTTCCCCATCCGCGAGCACGCGCGGCTGGATCTGTCGTGGAAGACATGTGAGCCGCGCTGCAGCCAGCGGGTGGCGGTCGATCTCGGCGCCGCCGGGACGCTGCAGGTCTACAACGCGCACCTGGGCACGGCGCTCCTGGAGCGGCGCTACCAGGCCCCGCGCCTCGCCGCGTGGGTGGACGATAGGCGCGTCCCGGCGCCGAAAATCGTGCTGGGTGATTTCAACGAGTGGTCGCGGCGGCTGGTGTCCGACGTGCTGGCAGAACGACTGAACAGCGTGGACCTGTTCCCGTATCTGAAGCGCCGGCGCACCTACCCCGGCTTCTTCCCGCTCCTCCACCTCGACCACATCTACTTCGCCGGCGAGATCGAAATCCGCCACATCGAGCTGCCCCGCTCGCGGCTGGCGCTGATGGCGTCAGACCATCTCCCGCTGGTTGCGGACCTGCGGATTCGGTACTGATCGCGGTGCGGCCTGCGAATCGGACCTCGGTTCAGGCGATAGTCCGATCAATAGCCGATAACCCGATCAATAGCCGATATCCCAATCGCGATAGCAAATAGCCAATAGGAGATAGCCAGATGCGCCGGGGCCGGCGTCACCGTCGAATGTCGTAGACGTGGAGCGCGTCCTGCTCGCGGAGATAGAGCCGGCCCCCAGCAACGACTGGATGCGCCCAGCTCGGGTGCTGGACGTTCGGGATCTGGAACGCGCCTTTTTCGCGGTATCCGGCCGGCGTCGCTTCAATCAGCATCATCACGCCGTTCTCGTAGCGGAAGTACACATGGCCGTCGGCCGCGGTGAGCGCGGCCGATCCCTGGCCGGCGTTCCGGATGTTGCCGCCCCACGCCACGCGGCCCGTCGCTAACTCGAGGCAGATGGGAATGCCCATCCGGTGGCCGGTGCCGGCGTAGATGTGATCGCCGACGAGCACCATGCCGCCGTGGTGGTTCTGGAAGGTCCGCCCTTCCAGGAAGTAGCGCTCGCGCGCCGTGGCGGCGCCCGCGCCCTGCGGCACGATCTCGAGCAGCGCGGCGCCCGCCTGGTATCCGGTCGAGGCGAAGACGAAGTTGTCGCGGACGAGCGGGGTGGAGATGTTGGCTGTGCTGTTGGCGACGCGGTTGTAGCCCCACAGGAACTGACCGTCACTCGCGCGGACGCCAATCACGCCACGGCCGAGCAGGCGGACGTACTGCTTCACGCCGCCGCCGTGCGAGACGACGATGGACGAGTACTCTGGTCCGTCAATGCCGCCCCGGCCAACGGCGGGCATGGCGGACCGCCAGATTTCCTGTCCGCTCTGCTTGTTGAGAGCAACGATGGCCGCCTCGCGCGCGCCCGGAGCGACGAGCACGCGATCGCCGTCGACGAGGGGCGACTCGGCATAGCGCCAGTTCGGTTCCGGCGACCGGTACTCGCGCGGCAGGCTCTTCCGCCACCGCTCGCGCCCGGTTGCGGTTTCCAGACAGACGAGGTCGCCATCCGTGCTCAGGGCGTAAGTCAGCGCGCCATCGATAGTGGGTGTCGCCCGGGGCCCCGAGTACTCATCCTGGTGGCGCCCCCCCACGCGCGTGGCCCAGATCTCGCGGCCGGTACGTTCCTCGATCGCGATGACATACTGCGCATCGCGCCGGTCGCCCATCGTGAGAATGCGGCCGTCGGCCACGGCCACGCCCGCGAACCCGCGACCCAGGCCGTTGGCGACCAACACGCGCCGCGGCCCACCGTCGGGCCAGTTCGTCAAGAGTCCCGTTTCGGTCGAGATGCCGTCGCGGTTCGGACCGCGCCACTGCGGCCAGAACGCTGCCACCGGGGCCGGCGAGGCAGCCGCTGCCGGCTTCACGCCGACGCCGCGCGGCGCGGCCTTACCCGCGCCCTGCTCGGCCGACAGAACCAGCGCAGGCGCGATCAGGATCACCACGAGCCACGTGAGTCTGACGTTGGACATGTTCAAGCAGTCTAACGCACGGATCGCAGCGCCGGGCTAAACAGTAAATGCTGAAGGGCATGAAGGGATTGCTGCGGCCGTTCATTACTTCACGTTCAAGAGACCGCTCAGCGCGGCCTGCGAACCCCTGCGTACTCGACCTGCCCTGCCGTCGGCAGCGACAGCGAACAAGCG
>CAZFAT010000142.1:0-8819 GCA_964517075.1 uncultured Solibacteraceae bacterium | reverse complement strand
AGCGCGCGATCAGCGCGCGGACCGCCTCTGGCGTCGCGGCTGGCAACATCTCGAGCGCCGGCCGATCGCGCATCACGGCGGCCAGCGTTTCCGTCACCGTCTCGCCCGAGAACGCCATCCGCCCGGTCAGCATCTCGAACAGCACGCAGCCGAACGCCCAGATATCGCTGCGCTTGTCCGCCGCACGGCCCTTGGCCTGCTCCGGACTCATGTAGGCCGCCGTCCCCAGCACCATGCCCGCGCTGGTCAACAAGGCGGGGCTCGTCATCGTGGTTCCACCGGCTCCGCCGTCGATCGATGGGGCGAGCGCCTTGGCGAGACCGAAGTCCAGCAATTTCACCGTGCCGTCAGTGCGGACCTTTATATTCGCCGGCTTCAGATCGCGATGGACGATGCCCTGCTCGTGCGCGGCCTCGAGAGCGTCGGCGATCTGCCGCGCGATGGGCAGGGCGTCGTCAATTTTCAATGCGCGTGGGACACGACTTCCTTCCAGACGCCGGGGCCCCACCCCCGGCGAACCCGGCTGAAGGCTCTCACGCGCTGGCCGTGCATCCTTGTCCCTCGGCCTCGAGCCCGGGCTCTCGACCTCGGGTGTCCCGAGTCCGGTCCCTATCACCTCCGCGAGCGTCGGGCCGTCGACCAGTTCCATCACGAGCGCGGTGGTCGTCGGTGACCGTTCAATGCCGTAGATGGCGGCGATATGCGGGTGATTGAGCGAGGCGAGCACTTCGGCTTCGCGCTGGAACCGCGCGAGCCGCTCCGCATCCCCGGCGACCGATGCGGGCAGGACCTTGATCGCCACCGCCCGCTTCAGGTTCGTGTCGGTCGCGCGGTAGACCTCGCCCATGCCGCCAGCGCCGATGGCGCCGACGATTTCATACGGGCCGAGGCGGACACCGGCGGGGAGCGGCATGGGCGCGGTGATTATAGGCGCTTGGTCGATCCTTCGCGCCCCATCCGAGGGATCGGTTTCGAGCGCCGCGAGTGTGTCCGGCCGGACCTGGCGCACTCGCGGTGAGTCAGGCGCGCGGTTGGAACGGCGCCTTGACGACGACCTTCACACCGGAGATCAACCCCGTCGCCGCCTTCTGCACTTCCTCGACGGCCGCGAGGCTGATCTGCCCGGCCGCGCCGATCGCGCCCGTCGCCGCCGCCGACGCGGCCTCGGCCGCATCCACGCCAATCTCCCGCGCGCCTTCGATCGCCCCTTCGACGGCCGCGCGCGCGGTGGAGGCCAGTTGTCCGCCGACCTGCGCGGTCGCGGTGATGACGCTGCCCGCGGTGACGCGCACGGACTCGGCCGTCTCGCCGGTGAATTCGCGCGTGCCGCGGAACATTCCGATCATCGTGCCGCGTGCCGCCGATCCGAGATCCCCTCCGACATTCGAGGCGCCCTGAATGAGTCCTCGCGCCACGTCGGTCGTGGCCGATGTCGCCGCCTTGCCGACGTCTCCTGCGCCCTGGATGGCCCCGGCCGCGGCCGCCGTCACCGCCCCGACGCCGGTGACCCCGACGTCACGCGCGCCCTCAATCGCCCCCTCCATGGCGTTGCGCGCCGCGCTCGCCATATCGCCGCCGACCTCGCTCGTGGTGCGGACGAGATTCTGCACGGTCGATCCGACCGCATCCATCGTCTCGCCGCCGACGTCCTTGGTGCCGCGCAGGACGCCGATCACGGCTCCCTTGGAGGCCTTGCCGAGATCACCGCCCACCTGTGATGTGCCGTGAATCACTCCACTCGCGACGTCCGACACCGCGCCGGTCAGGGCCTTGCCGACCGAACCCGTCCCCTTCAGGGCGGTGGTGAGCGTGCCGCTCACCGTTTCCGTGATGGCGTTCACAATCTCGCCGGTGCCTTTGATCGTGCCGACAATCGTATCTTTGACCCGTTCACCAAGAGCTGGCATGGGAACCTCCAGTGCTGCGGAAATCGGCTTCAACGACGAAGCCTCGATGTGTGTGAACCATTCGCTCCAGCAAGTGCCGTGCCTCAGTGTGCAGGCGGGAACGCGCGAAGCAGGCGCGTCGGCAGTCACCCGCCTCTCCGACTACGCTCACACGATCACGTGACCTCCGGTGCTGCCGATTTTGCGTCGTCGCGCGGATCAGAATGGGTAGGCGGCTGCCCGGTGCCGGTTGGACGCCGCGCGGGTCGAGTGCGCCACCTAAGGCGTGATGCGCGCCGGCGACGCGTGCTTCGTGCTGAGAGCGCGAATGGCCGGGCCCTTGCAGCAGGATTCTCTCTGCGCCATGGTTGCCTACTTCCGTCCTCCCATCGGGTGGTGGCAAGTTGCCAAGCGAACGTTTCAGGAGATCGGGGACGACAACTGTCTCGGCCTGGCGGCGCAGATGGCGTTCTATTTTCTGTTGGGACTCTTCCCCGCGCTGCTGGTGCTGGTCGCCCTGCTGAGCTATCTGCCCGAGAATTTCTTCCCCGAGCTGCTGGCGGCCCTTTCCATCGTCGCGCCTCGCGAATTGATTGCGCTGATTCGCGGGCAGCTCGATCAGATCGCGGCGGGCGAGGCGGGAGGCCTCCTGACGGCCGGCATCATCGGCGCCGTCTGGAGCAGCTCGGTGGCCATGGTCGCGATCATTGACGCGCTGAACCGCGCCTACGACATCGACGAGTGGCGGCCCTGGTGGAAGCGCCGCGTGCTCGCCATCGTCCTGACGGTCGCGACGGCGATTTTCGTTCTGCTCGCGTTCGCACTCGTCCTGATCGGCCCGCGGGTCGTGGCATTTGCCGCCGCGTGGCTGGACCTCGAGCCCGCCGTCGTGATTGTGTGGGCCGTGCTGCGCTGGCCGGTGCTGATCGGCTGCGTCGTCATCGGCATGGATCTGGTGTATCACTTCGCGCCCAACCGCCGGACGCGCTGGACGTGGATCACGCCCGGCGCCCTGGTCGCCACCGTGCTGTGGGTGGCGATCTCGTTCGGCTTCAAGTACTACGTCGCGAACTTCGGCGACTACACGGCGACCTACGGCGCCATCGGCGGGGCGATCGTGACGATGCTCTGGTTCTACCTGGGCGGCCTGGCGATCCTCGTCGGCGCTGAGATCAACGGCGTCATCGAGCAGGCTCGTCGAGCGGAGGCGCTGGCGACCGGCCCGCCAGGCCCGTAACCAGCGGGAGCCGGGCGGCCGCGGTCAGTCGACGTCCGCCGACCGCCCCGCGCCGGCGGAGTCGCCGCGGACGGCCTCGGTCTGGGCGAGGAGGCGGTCGAGCTTGGCTTCGACCGCGGCGAGGCGCGCCTCGATCTGACCGCTGTCCGCCTCCGCTTCCTGTTCGAAAAACATGCTGGCGACCGTAGCCGTGAAGATGCCAATGACGCCGATGCCGGTGATCATCAGCACGACGGCGACCAGCCGGCCTTCCAGCGTGACCGGTGACACATCGCCGTAGCCCACGGTCGTCGCCGTCACCACCGCCCACCACAAGGCGTCCTCCAGCGACTGAATCGCCGGATTGCTCGCCGGCTCGACGATGTAGATAGCCAGGGCACCGAGACCGACGACGGCCACCGCCACCGTGAGGACGTAGTGAAAACGATGCCGATCCAGGAGGCCACGGAGGAGTCGAAGCCCCATGGCCGCCACCGCCACGACGCGGACGAGTCTCAGCAGCCGTACGACGCGCGCGGCCCGAAGGCTCCGAGTCGCCTGGAGCGACTCCGGCACGAGGAATGGCGGCGACAGGACGATGATCAGGAGGTCGAACCAGGCGGCGCGCACGAACGCGGCGCGCCGAGGCGCCAGGAACAGCTTGACCAGATACTCGCCGCAGAATCCGATCCAGATGATCCAGTTGCCGATCACGGCGGCCGACGTGACGCTCGGGGAGGACGATCGCTGTTCCAGCACCAGGGCCGGCACCACGGCCAGCGCGAGAATGGCCATCGGCCATTCGACGGTGCGAGAAAAGCGGTGGAAAGCGTCGGTCGACGACGATGGGGGCGAAGGGGGCTGGCGCTTCAAGCCCGCTAACGTGCTACGGTCCGGACCTGCTGTCAACCAGTACGCACCGCGCTACACTCGGGCGATTTCCCGGCGACGCCGCCGCCGGCGCTCGCGGGCTCGGGAGGGCACATGACGTCGCGCCTGGATCACCCGCCTCGTAAGCATGTTCGGGCGGCGCTTCCGTGCCCAGATCCTCGACTCGGCGACGGCGCGGCTCGGCGTCGAGCGCAAGGCGAGCGAGATCATTGGATCGCTCGTCTTCTGGTCCGTCTTCATCGTGTTCCTGGGTGCGGCCACCGATGCGCTCGGCTTGCCCGTGCTGTCGACGTGGCTGGCCGGCCTGGCGCTGTTCCTGCCGCGGCTGCTCCTCGCCATGCTCATCGTCCTCGCCGGCATCCTGGCGGGCGCGCTCGCGCGCGACGCCATCTGGGCGACGATGCAGGCGAGCGGCCTGGCGTTCGACCGGGCGTTGGGCCGCATCGCGCAGGCCGCCATCATCATCGCGGCGACCATCACGGGCGTCGATCAGATCGGCATCGACAGCACCTTCCTGACCGGCGCGACGATGATCGGGCTGGGCGCGCTCCTGGGCGGCTGCGCGCTGGCCTTCGGCCTGGGGGCACGGACCGCGGCCAGCAACATCATCGCGGTGCACTACGTGCGCCAGGCGTATCGCGCCGGCCAGCAGGTCCGCGTGGACACGTTCCAGGGGACGATCCGGGAGATCACGTCGACCGCCGTCGTGCTCGAAACCGCCGATGGACGGGTGCGGATCCGCCGACGCGCTCGCCAGCCTGTTCCGCTATTTGACGGACGACGCCGCGCAGCAGGTACTGGAAACGCTTGCGCCTGACCGGTCGGCGGAACTGACCGCACAACTCGACCCGGGGCGCGCGGCGATCCTGGCCGCACGCCTGGCCCCGGCACGGCGCGACGACGTCCTCGCGCATCTCGCGCCGCCGGCTGCGACGGAAATCCGCGCGTTGATGCGCTACCCGCCCGACAGCGCCGGCGCGCTGATGGACGTTCGGGTGGTAACGGCACGACCCGACGCGAGCGCGGCGGCGATCCTCGACCGCGTCCGCCTCGGCGCCGGACCGACGACCGACATCCTGGTCGTCGACGACGACGGCGCGCTGGCCGGCGTGCTTGCAGTGGCAGACCTCGCCCTGGCGGCGCCCGACACGCCTGCCCGGACACTGCTGCGCCAACCTCCCCCGCGCATCCGGGCACTCGCCCCGCGCGAGGATGTCGTCGATCTGCTCTCGAAGCTGAAGCTCGCCAACCTGCCCGTCGTCGACGCCGATGACCGGGTGGTCGGCCTGATTCGCCACTCCGCGCTCGTCCGCGCCGCCGAGGAAGAGGCCAGCGCGGACATTCAGACGATGGTGGGCGTCAGCGCGGAAGAACGGGCCCTGTCGCCGATGTCGTTCGCCGTGCGCAAGCGCCTGCCGTGGCTGCAGATCAACCTCGTGACGGCATTCCTCGCCGCGGCCGTGGTGGGCCTGTTCGAAGACACGATCGCCCGCTTCACGGCACTGGCGGTGTTGCTCCCGGTGGTGGCCGGCCAGTCCGGCAACACGGGCGCCCAGGCTCTGGCTGTCACCATGCGCGGCCTGGCGCTTCGCGAAGTCCGGCTGCGGCATTGGCGCCACGTGCTGGTGAAAGAGGCGCTCGTGGGCTTCGTCAACGGCGTGGGAGTCGCGATCACGACGTCGACGGCGGTCTACCTATGGAGCCGATCGGCGGGACTGGCCGCCGTCATCGGGGTGTCCATGGTCATTTCCATGTTCTGTGCGGGGCTGGCCGGCGCGGCCGTCCCGATGGGACTGGTCGCCGCGCGTCAGGACCCCGCACAGTCCTCCTCGATCATTCTGACGACGGTCACGGACATCGTCGGCTTCTTCAGTTTCCTGGGCATTGCCACGCTGCTGGCCGCACGGCTGTAAGCCGGGTAAAAGTCGGCCGCCAAGGTAGAATCCGGCGCAGACTTCATGCCGCTCCCCGCCGGCGCTCGCCTTGGGCCCTACGAGATCACCGCGCTACTTGGCAGCGGAGGGATGGGTGAGGTCTACCGGGCGCGGGACACGGCGCTGCAGCGTGATGTCGCGCTCAAGATCCTCCCGACGTCCGTCGAACAAGACCCCGATCGGCTTGCGCGCTTCACGCGCGAAGCGCAAGCCCTCGCCGCGCTGAATCACCCGCATATCGCGCAGGTGTACGGCTTACAGCAGTGGGAAGGGGCTGGCCGCCACGCCATCGTCATGGAACTGGTCGACGGGCCGACCCTGGCCGACCGGCTGGCCCAGGGCCCGCTGCCGGTGTCCGAGGTCATGGCGATTGCGCGGCAGATCGCCGAGGCGCTCGACGCGGCGCACGAGCGCGGCATCGTGCATCGCGACCTGAAGCCCGCCAACATCAAGCTCACGGGCGACGGGCTCGTGAAGGTGCTCGATTTCGGCCTGGCCAGAACGGGCGCGTGGGGTGCGACAGGTGCGGTGCGAGACGCGGCCGGTGCGATGGCGGCGGCCGATCCGACGATGCTGTCGCCGGCGGTGACAGAGCAGGGCGTCATCCTCGGCACGGCCGCCTACATGGCGCCGGAGCAGGCGCGCGGCCAGGCCATCGACAAGCGGGCGGACATCTGGGCGTTTGGCGTCGTGCTCTACGAGCTGCTCACGGGCCGGACGCTGTTTGCCGGCGCCACGATGAGCGACACGATCGCCAACGTCCTCAAGCGCGAGGTCGATCTCTCGGCGCTGCCGGCCGGCACCCCGTCTTTCCTGCGCCGCGTGATTGCGCGGTGCCTCGAACACGACCCGCGCAAGCGCCTCCGCGACATCGCGGACGCGGCCTACGAACTGGCCGCGCCCGACACGCCGCCCGCGGCGTCCAGTCGTCCCACTCGCCTCACAGCGCCTGCGGCGGTTGTCCTCATGGTGCTGGTCGCGGCCGCGGGAGCCGCCGGGCTCACGTGGTGGATCACGAGGCCCGTCGTCACGCCGGCGGTCGTGGCGCGTGCCGCCTACGAACTGCCGGGTGGGGCCGTGCGCCGGACGATCCAGCGCCCGCAGCTTGCCGTCTCGCCAGACGGACGGTACCTCGCGACAATCCGCGGCAGCGCGGCCACGTCGAGCGCCGCCATGATCCGGCGTATCGATCAACTCGAATGGACGATGGCGCCGGGCAGCGAGAACGCCAGCGGCGTCTTCTTCTCGCCCGACAGCCAGTGGCTCGGGTTCTGGAACTCACGTGAGATCCACCGGGTCAGTGTGTCGGGCGGGGCGCCGCAGAAGGTGTACACGCTCGAGTCCGCGCAGTTGAATGGGCCCGAGGCGGTGAGTTGGGCTGACACCGGCCTCATCTATCTCGTCGAAGAATGGTCGCGCGTCGTGGCCGTGCCGGCGACCGGCGGCGCCCCGACACCCATCATCGACGGCAAGCCGGGTGGCGTGACCACTATCGACGATGTGCACGCCCTGGCCGGAAACCAGGGACTGCTGTATACGCGGACCTCCGCCGCGACGTCGACATCGACGATCGTGCTGCATCGCACGGGGTCCAGCCCAGACATCGATGTCGTGGACGGCGGGACGCCTCGTGCGCTCCCGGATGGCCGGCTGATGTTCGCACGCGGCAGCTCTCTCTTTGTCGCGCCGTTCGACGTCGCGGCCGGGCGACTGACGGCGGAGCCCGTGATGGTGGTCCAGGGGGTCGCCATGCTGAGTCCGGTGACGCAGTACGCCGTGTCCACCAACGGGACGCTCGTGTACATCCCAGGCGAGGTCGCCAACGAAGCCATCGCGTCGTTCTATCGCGTGAGTCGTGAGGGCGTCGCCGTCGAAATGCCGGCGGTGGCACGTGAGTACTCGGATCCTCGGCTGTCACCCGATGGCAGACGTCTCGCGGTGCATCTGTCGGACGAGCAGAACGACGTGTGGATCACCGATCTGGCCCGAGGTGCGATCGCGCGCATGAGCTTTACCCCCCTCGAGGACGAGACGCCCGCGTGGTCGCCTGACGGACAGTGGATTGCGTACGCCGGCTGGTGCGGCACAGGCGAGGAAAACCGCTGCGTCTACAAACGCCGCTCGGATGGCAGCGGCGAGCCAGACGTGCTGTGGAAGGCGAACACGCACGTGCACGTCACCGACTGGTCCCCCGACGGCCGAACGCTCGTCCTCGAGTCGATCCATGTCGAACGACGCGGCGACATCCTGCTGCTCGACGTGGGTGGGTCGACGCCGCGGGACTATCTGATTACGGCGTTTGCCGAACAGGCGGGTCGCGTGTCCCCGGACGGCAAGTGGCTGGCGTATCAGTCGTTCGAGTCGGGACGGAGCGAGATCTATCTGCAGTCGTTCCCGGCACCCGGCAACAAAATGCAGGTGTCCACCGACGGCGGCATCCAGCCGGTGTGGGCGCGCGACGGACGCGAGCTGTACTTCCGCTCACCGACGCACGTGATGGCCGCGCGGATCGGCGCGGCGGGGGCGCTGACCGTGGACAGGCCGGTCGCGCTCTTCAGAGATACCTACCTGCGTCCGCAGGGCGACAATCACACCGGCTACGATGTCTTTGCGGACGGCCGCTTCCTCTTCATCGACTTGCCGCGCGACGGCACGACCACGGCCGCCCCGCCGGCGCTGGTGGCCGTGTTCAACTGGTTCGACGAGCTGAAGTCGGCCGGCCGGAAGTAGGCGGAGTCGTGGCCGCAGGGCTTCCGCCTTCGCGCGAGGCTTCGGAAGAGGTACTTGCCATCCGGAGTCACCATCGGACACCACTCGTGGTCGGGTGTGTTGATCGTGTCATCCAGACGAACCAAGTCACTCCAGCGCCGGCCGTCGGCGGTCCGCGACACC
>CAZFAT010000141.1:0-3976 GCA_964517075.1 uncultured Solibacteraceae bacterium | reverse complement strand
GGAGCGATGGCGACGATGCCGCGGGCCGCGAGCCGTTCGCCCGGATGCGGCATCGCGGCGGTTTCGGCCTGGACTGGATGATCGGCCAGCTTATAGCCGCCGGTTCCCATGAGGGCGAGCGCTCCGGGAACCTGCGCGCCGTCCCGGAGGGCGGCTTTCGGAATAAACAGCAGTGCCGGCGTCCGCGAACCGGGCTCGGACGCATACGTGATCAGCCGCCGCACGTACGCGCCGAAGTCCTGCTCGCCTTCAACCCTCACGTCCAGCGGCACCCGCTTCGCGGCGCCGGGAAGCCGTCCCATGATGGATTGCACAGCGTTGAGAATCTGCGCCCGGCGGATCTTCCACTCCGCCACCGTGCGAGCAGGGTGAATGTCTCCGTTCGCGGCCCCGTATTCGAGGAGGTTTGCCCGATCAAGGCGGCGCTCCTGGCCCAGCGCGGTCATGGTCAAACCGAGCAACACCACCGCCGCGATCGCTCCTCGCCCGCGATGCTGCGGTCGCCGGATCGAACGAGGTGCGTTCATGTGCGTCCGGCGCATGTGCGCCGGGAGCCGGCCCAGCGCCTGCTCGGCGTGCCGATGGCAGTCTCCACGCTCGTCACGCCACGTCGTCAGTTCACGGGTTCGTCCGGATCCGGATGTTCCGGTAGCAGACGGGGTCGTTGTGGTCCTGCAGCAGGATGTGGGCCTGGTGCGGCTTGCCGAACCGCTCGATCTTGGCGAACTTGCTCTTCAGGATGCCGTCCCGCACCGGCGCGCTCTCCATCTCGTACTCGAGGACCTTCGATCCGTTGAGCCAGTGTTCCGCCGTCAGGCCCTTCAGCACGATGCGGCTCTCGTTGAACTGGCCCGCCGGACGGATGGGCCGATTGGCGGCGGGCGGGAGGACGTCGTAGAACGACGCGGTGCTGCGCGTGCCCCCGGTCTTCGCATCCGCGTTGCGCGCGTCGTCGGCCATCTGATACTCGTGGCCGATGGCGGAGTTCTGATCCTCGAGCACGAGGTATTTCACGCCGCTGTTGCCGGCCTCGCTGACACGCCATTCCCAGCTCAGCTCGAAGTCGCGATAGGTGTTGACCGTCACGATGTCGCGTCCGGTGGGACGCGCCTTGGGATCGACGCAGAGCATCCCGTCGTTGACGACCCACCGTGTGGCGGTGGCGTCGGGTTGGCGGTAGCCTCGCCAGCCCGTGAGGGTCTTGCCGTCGAAGAGCGACGTCCAGCCGCCGCCGGTGCCCGCGGAGGGCGCTTGCGCGCGCGGGGCCTCCGAGAATACGAACAAGGTGAACGCGGTCGCTGCCGCGGTCATGCCGATGGCAAGGGGCCTTCGAAGGGTTTCGATCATCGCCAAGTCTCCGGTGGTGGTTCGGGTTGAGGTGTCATTCTACGTCGATCTGGTTCAAAGTTCTGGGTGCTTGGCTCAAGACTCAGACTTCGAGACGCGCGGGTCCTTGTCCACCTGCACGGCCCGCGCCATTACGGGCGAGACGGTGCCGCTGTCGAACTATCTCGGCCGGGTCCTGCTCATCGTCAACGTGGCGAGCCGGTGCGGGTTCACGCCGCAGTATCGGGGCCTCGACGCGTTGCACCGGCGCTACCGCGATCGAGGCTTCACCGTGCTCGGGTTTCCCTGCAATCAGTTCGGCGGCCAGGAACCCGGCGACGAGGCGGCGATCGCCGCGTTCTGCGCGGAGCGGTTCGACGTGACGTTCCCGCTCTTCGCGAAGCTCGACGTCAATGGCCCGCACGCGCACCCGCTCTATCGCCACCTCAAGCACGAGCGTCCCGGCTGGTTCGGCATCGAGCGCATCGGCTGGAATTTCACGAAGTTCCTCGTGGACCGCGCCGGGCACGTCCGCGCCCGGTTCGGGCCGCGCAGGACGCCGGAGCGGATCGTGCCGCACGTGGAGCAGCTGCTCTGAACTTTCTACCACCTAAACGCCGTTTCCGCCGCGGCCGCGGCCAGCCGGCCGTGCAGGTCGATGGCCGTGTCGCGGCCGAGGTAGGGCACGTCCACGCGGAACGCGTCGCTGGCCCCCGCGGTATCCACGCGGATGCGCGCCATCCGGTGGCGGCGATCGAACGGCGACTCGTGGCGCGCGACCGCCTGGATGCGCGACAACGGCACGATCGTCGTGAACCGCCAGATCCAGCCGCGCCGGAACAGGACCACGGCGTCGGTGCACGCCCAGCCCAAGTGCGCCACCTGGCGGTGCGCCACGAACGCGAGCCACGTCGCCAGGACCGCCGCGAGCGCGAGCGTCCACCAGCCCAGGCGCGGTGCCAGCACCAGTGACACCAAGGCCACGAACACGAGCCACGCGCGGAACCGCCGCCGGAACGCGCGGGGATGGACCGGCTGCCAGTCCTGATTCTCGAGGTTCAGATGCGGCACGAGCTCGGCGCCGAGGGCGGGCAGCCGCTCGCGCCGCAGGATGGGCGCGAGCCACTCGCGCTGCACGCTGGCCGTCTGGCCGCTGGTCCCGCCGGCCGTGGTGACACGGACCGACGCGCGGTGGAGCAGCCGATGCCACGGCCCTTCGCGCACCGTCACGGCCTGCACGCGTCCGAGCGGCACGGTCGCGTTGACCCGCGTGAGCAGGCCGAAGCGCACCTGCACGTCCTCGCCGGCGCGGGTCAGCGTGAATCCGTGCAGCCGCACGAGCGCCCATGCCATGGACAGCGCGCGGATGCAGAGGAGGACGCCGGCGACCGCGCCCGCCATCACCGCCAGCCGCGCCAGCGGCACGCCGGCGCCGCTCGTCAGGCTGCGCACCGCCTCGCGCGCCGCCCCACGGCCCCACGCCTCGTCGCCGGACAGCCGCTCCATCAGGCCGTCGGCCAGCCCGGCGTCCCAGAGCAGCCCGGCCACGGCGGCCACGATGACCATGCCGCGGTTTTCGATGAATCCGTAGATGAGCAGATCGCGCGGCGACAGCCGGAGCAACGGCGTCGGCGCCACCGAGGGGATGTCCGCGGCGTCGGCGACGGGCCCGCGCCCCGCGGCTGCGAACACCTGCCTCCGCATTTCCGCCACGCTCGCGGCCGGCAACACGCTGAGAGTGGCTTCCGGCTCGGATCCGGCCGCGGTCTGTAACCGCACTTCGACGACGCCCAGGAGGCGATGGAGGACCGTCTCGACCGCGTCGATGTTCTGGATGCGCGCGTAGGGGATGTGCCGCTCGTTGCGGACGAACACGCCGGAACGGATGACCAGCTCGGTCGGGTCGTAGCGATAGCGGAAGGTGACGTACCGCAGGATGGCCGCGCCCGCGTACGGAATGAGCAGGACGGGCCCCCACACCTCCCAGTCGAGCCCCCGGCTCCGCGCGCCAAAGACGATCAGGATCGCCGGCACGAGCAGCGCGCGGAGCTGTCCGATCAGCTGAAACAGGATCGACAGCGGGTGCAGCCGGTGTTCAGACGGCATCGTCCCGTTCGTGGGGCAGGAGATGATCGCGCAGCGCGAGCGCCGTCTCGTACGCGAGGCCGCCGAGATCGATGCGCGCGTGATCGGTGCCCGCCGTGTAGAGAACGAGTGCGCCCAGGCCGAAGCGGCGTTCGAGCGGGCCCTGCGACACGTCGGTGTGCTGCACGCGCGATCGCGGTACGTTGATGACCGTGCGCCAGAACACGCCGCGGCGAATTTCGAACCCGTCCGCGCCCACGCTGTAGGCGGTATGCCGGTAGGCGATCGCCGGCCACTGGTACGACAGCCAGGTCAGGCCCGTCGTGGCCACGACCCACGCGATCGCGAGCGCCCAGATCATGAGCCACGGCAGCGGGGCCGTCGCGCTCACGAGGGCGATGACCGGCAGCGCGCCCAGCGACAGGGCTCCCGTCGTGATCAGCCCGCTCGTCCGTTCGAGCGGAATGAACCGGGGATCGAGCGGCTGCTGCAGATCAAGAGGTGGCAGGCCGGACACGGTTCATTATGGTCGCCAATAGCCCAATAGCCCGATCAATAGCCCAAT
>CAZFAT010000140.1:0-7528 GCA_964517075.1 uncultured Solibacteraceae bacterium | reverse complement strand
AGGGACAGCAGATCCGATCGACCGGCGAGAAGGACGTGACCTGGCTGAGCCCGGCGGGACGCGAAATGACCGACGTCGAATGGAGTGCGGAGCACGTCAAGTGTCTCGGCGCCATGCTCGCCGGCGGCGACCTCGGCGAGGTCGACGAGGAGGGGCAGCCGATCATCGGCCAAACCATCATGTATCTGCTCAACGCGGACGAGGCCGCTGTGTCCTTTCCGCTGCCGTCGAGTAACCACGGACCCACCTGGATCTGTCTGATCGATACCGCGGATGCGCGCCGCCAGGGGCGGATCTACCGGACCGGCACGCGCTATCGTCTGAGTGGCCGGTCGGTCGCCGTGCTCAGGGCCGAGCCCACTCCTCCGCCGACCCCGGCGGCGGCGCATGCGCCGTGAACAGCGCGCCGGCGGTTGGCGCCCCACCCTCGGGGCCATTCCGGACGGCGACGGATTCCGATTTCGCGTCTGGGCGCCCACGACCCGCGAGGTGTGCGTGCTGATTCGGCCGGCCGACGGCCCTCAGAGGGACGTCTCACTCGCGCCGTGGAGTGACGGCATCTTCGAAGGGCGCGTGGCGCCGCTGGCCGAGGGTGCTCGCTACGGGTTTCTGCTCGACGGCGCGGGGCCTTTCCCCGATCCGGCGTCCCGCTGGCAGCCCGACGGCGTGCACGGCCTGTCGGCGACGGTCGATCCGCGTGCGTTCATGTGGTCGGACGACGACTGGCGCGGCCCCGACTCCCGGCACACGGTGTTGTACGAACTGCACGTCGGCACCTTCACGCCGGAGGGGACCTTCGCTGGCGTGATCGGCAAGCTCCCGGCGCTGGCCGATCTGGGCGTCACGGCCATCGAGCTCATGCCGGTCGCCGACTTTCCCGGGGACTGCAATTGGGGCTACGACGGGGTGAGCCTGTTCGCGCCGGCGCGCGCCGACGGCGCGCCGGACGACCTGCGCCGGCTCGTCGATGCGGCGCATCGGCTCGGACTTGGCGTGCTGCTCGATGTCGTCTACAACCATTTCGGTCCCGATGGCGCGTACGCCCTGCGGTTCAGCCCGCAGTACGCCGCCCACCGGCACGACAGCCCGTGGGGATCGGCGTGGAACTTCGATGGGGCCGGCGCGGATCACGTGCGCGCCTTTGTCGTCGAGAACGCACGGTACTGGATCCACGAATTCCACCTCGACGGCCTGCGGCTCGACGCCACGCACGCGATGCGCGACACCAGCCCGCGGCACATCGTCGCGGAGATCGCCGCGGCGGTGCGGGCCTCGGTGCCGGACGGGCGCGTCCTGCTCGTCGCCGAGGACGATCGGAACCTCGCCCGGATCGTGCGGCCGGTCGGCGACGACGGCTGGGGGCTGGACGGTGTCTGGGCGGACGACTTTCATCATCTCGTCCGGCGGATCACGGCGGGCGACTCCGACGGGTACTACCAGGACTTTGCTGCTGACGTGTCGGACCTGGCGCGAACCATTCGCCTGGGCTGGTTCTACACGGGACAGCACTCGACCTGTCGGGGCACGTTCCGCGGAACGGATCCGGCGGATGTGCCGCTGGAGCGCATGGTCATCTGTCTGCAGAACCACGATCAGATCGGCAATCGTCCCTTTGGCGACCGCTTGAATCACGCCATCGACCCGGCCCTCTACCGCGCGGTGACCGTGCTGCTCCTGACCGCGCCCGAAACGCCGCTGCTGTTCATGGGCCAGGAGTGGGCCGCCTCAACGCCGTTCCTTTTCTTCACCGACCACGACGCGGATCTGGGCGCGCGCGTGACACGTGGGCGACGTGAAGAGTTCGCGCAGTTCAGGGCGTTTCGGGAGGCCGATCTGCGGTCCCGCATTCCGGATCCGCAGGCCGCCGCCACGTTCGAGGCCAGCCGGCTGCGCTGGGACGAGGCCGCGGTCGGCGTTCACGGCCGTACACGGGCGCTCTATCGCGCGTTGCTCGCGCTCCGCCAGGCCGAGCCGGCCATCGCCCGGAGTGCCCGCAGCGACGCGACGGCGGCTGATTCGGACACGGTGGCCATTCTGCGCGCGCCGGCGGGACGGCCGCCGATGCTGATCGCGGTCCGGCTGCGACAGGCCGGTACCGTCGATCTCGGCCAGTGGACCTCGGTGCCCCGCGGCCGACGGTGGTCGGTGGTCCTCACGTCGGAGGACGTGCCGTTTGTCGAGACCGTGGATCGACAGCCTCCTGCGGTCGCGCCGGACCGCCCCGTCGTGGCCTTCGCCCGTCCCTCGGCCGTGATTCTGAGGGCCGAATGAGCGCCCGGCCCCGCCGGCGAGCGCCCGTCTCCACCTATCGTCTGCAGCTGCACGCGGGGTTCGGGTTTCGCGCGGCGGCCGAACTGGTGCCGTATCTGGCCGAGCTGGGCATTACCGACTGCTACAGCTCGCCTCACCTGATGGCGACGCCGGGCAGCACGCACGGGTACGACATCTCCGACCACAACCGGCTGAATCCCGACCTGGGCACCGACGCCGACTACGCCGCCTGGACCGATGCGCTGGCCGCGCACGGTCTGGGCCATCTCGCTGACATCGTGCCCAATCACATGACGGCCGACGCGGATGCGAACCGCTGGTGGCGTGACGTCCTCGAGAACGGTCCGAGCTCCCCCTTCAGCGACTACTTCGATGTGGACTGGGCGCCGATCAAGACCGAGCTGCGCGGCCGTGTCCTGCTGCCGATTCTCGGCGACCAGTACGGGGAGGTTCTTGCCCGCGGCGACCTGAACGTGCGCTTCGATGCCGGCACCCTCGTGCTGCACCACGCCGATGGCACGCTGCCCCTGAACCCGAGGCAGTTGCCGCGCGTGCTCGGGCTCGACGCCGGAGTGACGAACCATACCCTGCCGGAGGGAGCGCCCGAGACGCTCGAGTACCTCAGCATCCTGACGGCGCTCTCCAACCTGCCGCCGATCGCCGAGCGCACACCCACGCTCGTGGACGAGCGCCAGCGCGAGAAAGACGTCGCGCGCCAGCGGCTCGCGCGGCTCGCGGATCAGTCGCCGGAGGTGAGGGCGCACATCGACACCTGCCTGCGCATGGTCAACGGCACGCCAGGCGATCCCACCAGCTTCGATCGGCTGCACGACCTGCTCGAACACCAGGCCTACCGGCTGGCGTACTGGCGCACGGCCTTCGACGAGATCAACTATCGCCGGTTTTTCGATGTCAACGCCCTGATCGCGCTGCGCATGGAAAATCCGCGCGTCTTTCAGGCCACCCATGACTTGATCGGCCGGCTCGCGGCCGAGGGGCGCATCACAGGTTTTCGCGTCGACCATCCCGATGGCCTGTTCGATCCGGCGGCATACCTGGAACGGCTGCAGCCGCTCGCGACCGGATTGCCGCCTGGCACGGCCGAGACCTCGCCCGACCGGTCCGGCGAGCGGTTCTATGTCGCGGTCGAAAAGATCCTGACGCCGGGCGAGACGCTGCGCCCGGACTGGATCACCGATGGCACGACCGGCTACATGTTCCTGAACCTGGTGGCCGGCTTGTTCATCGACGGCCGTCGGGCGCGGCGGCTGCGCCGGGTCTACGCGCGGCTGACGGGTCAGCAGGCGCCGTTCGAGGAGGTGGCCTACGAGTGCAAACGTCTCATGACGCTCACATCGATGGCGAGCGAACTGAGCGTGCTGTCCCATGCCCTGAACCGGTTGTCGGAGGCGGATCGGCGCTACCGCGACTTCACGCTCGACAGTTGCCGCAAGGCGCTGCGGGAAGTCGTGGCGTGCCTCCCCGTCTATCGCACCTACGTGAGCGCCCGCGGCGTCAGCGACTTCGATCGCGCGGCGGTCGACCGGGCGCTCGCCGAGGCCGTTCGTCGCAATCCCTTGATGGAACCCTCGATTTTCGAGTTCCTGCGCGGCATCCTGCTGCCGGCCGGCGCCTTCGCGGCCGGCCCGCCGCCGGAAGTCGCCGAAGACCGGCTTCGCTTCGCGATGAAGCTGCAGCAGTTCACCGGGCCGGTGCACGCGAAGGGGGTCGAAGACACCGCGTTCTACCGCTATCACGCGCTCGTGGCGGCCAACGACGTCGGCGGCCACCCGGGACGGCTCGGCGTGCTGCCGGCGGAGTTCCATGACGCCAGCCGCGCGCGCCTGGCCAGCAGGCCGTTCGAGATGAACGCGACGGCCACACACGACAGCAAGCGCGGGGAGGACGCCCGCGTGCGGCTGGCCGTCATTTCGGAGATCCCGGACGACTGGCGCCGGAACGTGTCGGAGTGGATGCGGCTGAACGGCCGGAATCGCACGCGCCTGGGCACGACCTGGGCGCCCGATCGCAACGACGAGTATCTGTTCTATCAGGCGCTGGTCGGCGTGTGGCCCGCCGAGCAGCGCGACGCGCCCGTGCCCGATCGCGCCGATGAGGGCCTGGTGGCGCGGCTGGACGAGTACATGCAAAAGGCAGTACGCGAGGCAAAGGTTCACACGAGCTGGATCGATCGCGATCCCGGCTACGCACGCGCCGTGTCCGGGTTCGTCCGCAAGACGTTGGCCGGACCGACCGCGGCGCGGTTCCTGGCCGCGTGCGTGCCGATGGCGCGGCGGCTCGCCGCGGCCGGCGCCGTGAACGCCCTCTCGCAAGTAGTGCTGAAACTCGCGTCGCCGGGTGTCGCGGACTTCTATCAGGGCGCCGAACTGTGGGACCTCAGCCTCGTCGATCCGGACAATCGACGCCCCGTGGACTACGCTCAGCGTCGCGCGCTGCTCGGCTCGCTCGAGCCACTCCTGGCCGCCGGTGCGGACGGACGGCCGCGGCCGGAGGCCCTGGCCGCGATCGTGAACGACTGGCCGGACGGCCGCGTCAAGCTGCTCGTGACCGTGGCGGGCCTGCGCTTCCGACGCGCGAACGCCGATCTGCTCCTCCGCGGGGAGTACACGCCGCTGGGGGCCGCAGGCCCCGCGGCCGATCAGATCGTGGCCTTCGCGCGGCACGATGCGTCGGGAACGCTCATCGTGCTGGTGCCCCGGCTGGTGCTGCCGTTGATGGAGGACCGGCCGCCGCGGGGCGAGGTCTGGACGGGCACGTCGCTCGCGCTGCCCGGCGCGCTTGCCCGCGGGTCGTTCCGTCACATCCTTACCGGCGAGCGTCTTTCGGCCACGTCCGGCGGCGAAACCGTGCACCTGTCGGTGAAAGCCGCACTTGCCACGTTTCCTGTCGCCCTGCTGTGGTCACCGGAAACGACGTCGGGCGCAGTTTTAAAATGAAACTACGCCCGACGTAATTGTCCCGTGGGAAAATACGATGACTCATGCGCCGTTTGTCGTCCGACCCTCCAGCCGAGATGTCCCGTGTCGTGATCGAGGCCGTGCGACCGCAGGTCGACGGGGGGCGCTTTCCCATCAAGCGTGTCATCGGCGACGTCGTCACCGTCGAGGCGAACATCTTCGCGGACGGCCACGACGCCCTGTCGTGTCGCCTGCTGTGGCGCCGCGAGGGCACCGGTGACTGGACCACGGAATCGATGACGGCGCTCGGCAACGACCGCTGGCGGGCCGAGTTCCCCGTCACCGCGCTCGGACGCTACGAGTACACCGTCGAAGGCTGGATCGATCACTTCCGGACATGGCGACGCGACCTCGGCAAGCGCCTCGCGGCCGGACAGGATGTGTCGGTCGACGTGCTCATCGGCGCGAATCTCGTGGACGAGGCGGCCGCCCGCGCGCCGGCGACCGACGCCCGGCGCCTGCGCGCGTGGGCGCGCGGTCTCCGGGGGACGGCCGACCCGGCCGGCCGGCAGGTGCTTGCGCTCGACGATGCCCTCGCGGCGGTCGCCGAGCGCTACTACGATCCCCGCCAGGCCACGCGCCACGCGCCGGCGCTGACCGTCGTGGCGGACCCCGTCCTGGCGCGCTTCTCGACCTGGTACGAGGTCTTCCCCCGGTCCTGCGCGGCCGAGCCTGGCCGCCACGGCACGCTTCGCGACTGCGCGGCCTGGGTGCCGTACATCGCCGGGATGGGATTTGACGTGCTCTATCTGCCGCCCATCCACCCTATCGGGCGATCGTTCCGCAAGGGCGCGAACAACACGCCCGACGCCGGGCCGGATGACGTCGGGAGCCCATGGGCCATCGGCGCGGCCGAAGGCGGGCACACGGCGATTCACCCCGCGCTCGGCACGCTTGACGACTTTCGCGCGCTCGTCACCGCGGCCCACGCGACCGGCGTCGAGATCGCGCTCGACCTCGCCTACCAGTGCGCCCCCGATCATCCGTACGTCACCGAGCATCCCGAGTGGTTTCGCCGGCGCCCCGACGGGACCATTCAATACGCCGAGAATCCGCCGAAGAGGTACCAGGACATCTACCCGTTCGACTTCGAGTCCCTCGCCTGGCGGGAGCTCTGGGCCGAGCTGCGCCGCATCGTCGTCTTCTGGATCGAGCAGGGAGTGCGCATCTTCCGCGTGGACAATCCGCACACCAAGCCGTTTGCGTTCTGGGAGTGGCTCATCACCGATCTCAAGGCCAGCCATCCCGACCTCATTTTCCTGTCCGAGGCCTTCACGCGCCCTGGGCCGATGTACCGACTCGCCAAGCTGGGCTTCACGCAGTCCTATACCTACTTCACCTGGCGCACGACGCGGCAGGAGCTCACCGAGTACTTCACGGAACTGACCGCGACCGACGTGGCGGAGTTCTTCCGCCCGCATCTCTGGCCGAACACGCCCGACATCCTGCATGAATCGCTGCAGACGGGGGGGCGCCCGGGCTTTCTCATCCGCGCCGTCCTCGCCGCGACGCTGGGCGCCAGCTACGGCATCTACGGCCCCGCCTTCGAACTGGTCGAGCACGAGCCGCGGGAGCCCGGCAGCGAGGAATACCGGAACTCCGAGAAGTACCAGCTCCGCCACCGCGACCGCGAGGCCGCGCACAGCCTCCGGCCGCTTCTGACCCGGCTCAACGAGATTCGGCGGGCCAACGTGGCGCTCCAGGCCAACGACGCGCTCGTCTTTCACGACACCGACAACCCGCAACTGCTGTGCTACAGCAAGACGACCGCCGACCGCTCCAATGTCATGCTCATCGTGATGAATCTCGATCCCGTGCATCAGCAGGCCGGCTGGGTCACCATCAACCTCGCCGCGCTCGGCCTGCCCGACGAGGCCGACTACAGCGTGCACGACCTGCTGTCGGGCCGGCGCTACGACTGGTGGGGCGCCCGTAACTTCGTCCAGCTCACCCCTGGCGTCGCGCCCGCCCACATCTTTCGCGTGGATCGGGGCCAGCCATGAGACGGCCGGGCAGCGCGACCGATCCGCTCTGGTACAAGGACGCGATCATCTACGAACTGCACGTGCGCGCCTTCTGTGACAGTGACAACGACGGGATCGGCGATCTGCGCGGATTGATCCAGCGGCTCGACTACCTGCAGGATCTGGGCGTCACGTGCCTCTGGCTGCTGCCCTTCTTCCCCTCGCCACTGCGAGACGATGGCTACGACATCTCGGACTACACCAACGTGCATCCCGCGTACGGCACGCTGGAGGAGTTCAAGGAGCTGGTGGCGG
>CAZFAT010000139.1:0-9461 GCA_964517075.1 uncultured Solibacteraceae bacterium | reverse complement strand
CCCGCGCGCCCCCCCCCCCGGGGGCGCGGGGCGGGGGGGGCGCGCCCCCTCGGCCGCCCCCCCCCCCCCCACCCCGCTCCCCCAAAACGCCCTAATCGCCGGCTGCCGGCGGGCCGAAACGCTATTGATGATGCGAATGCCTGTCCTTCTGGCCTTCACCCTGGCCCTGCAGGCCGCCGCGCTCGCCCAGCAGCCGGGCCCGGTGACCCAGTTGCGGTTCGACTGGCCGCGCGACTTGACGGCCAGGGTCGACACCGAGCGGACGCGCGATCGGCAGGGGGACACGAAGACGTCGGCGACGATCCGCGCGTCGTATCGCATGACAGTGTCGCCGCACGCGGAGGGGCTCGTCGTCCGCTATGACGACTTCAGGGTCGGAGCGGGCGCACCCGGCGACGCCGCCGTCTCGGCCGAGGCGCTCTCGCTCCTCGTGCCCAGCCTCATCGTGAGCGGCGCGGGAGACTTCAGGCGCGTCGAGGATCTCGGCCCGATGAAGGCGCTGGTCGGGCAGTTGACTGCGACGCTGAACCAGCAGGGCAACATTCCCGCGGGGCTCAAAGCGCTGCTCACGCAACTTGGGTCCGACCAGGTTCTGAACAGCCTCGCGGCGTCGGAGTGGCAGGTCCTCGTCTCCGCGTGGCGCGAGATGCCGCTCACGACGGAGCGGCTCGAGCGCGACACCGAAGAGCCCAGCCCGATCCTTGCCGATTTGAAGATTCCCATGAAGATCACCGGCGGCATGGTCGAGCGGCTGGAGTGCTCGCGCGGCGGCATGCGGCACGACTGCGGCGTCTTCGAGATTCAGTCGGCCGTCAATCAGGCGGCGATGGAGCCGATCATGAAGCGACTGATGGAGGGCGTGAAGGACATGAAGTCGGTCACCTATGAGCGGCTGGACGTGCTCACGACCGCGCGCGTGCAGCTCGAGACGCGCACGATGGTGCCGCACGCGCTCACGACCACACGGACGGTCCACATGACGGCGGTCGTGCCCGGAGAGGGCCGCGTGAACGCCCGACAGGTCGAGCGGAGGACCTGGACGTTCACCTACTGAGCGGTTCGCCATTGACGGATCCGGTCTTCCGGAGCCGATGGCCGGCGGGGGTGTATTCTTCGGCATTCCGAAGGAGGTGGCTGTGGATCGTCACTCCGTCATCGGGCTGAAGTACCTGGCTCTGTCGCTCGCGCCGGTGGCGGTCGCGGCCTTCCTGCCGATGCGCGTCGTGGCCGGGCTCCCGCAGCAGGCGGCCACTCAGCCGACCGGTGTGATTGCCGGGCGCGTTGTGGACGCCGCCACCGGCGAGCCGGTCGCGGGAGCGCAGGTCGAGCTGCGTCAATCCGGACCACCCGCCGCGCGGACAGTACCAACAACCACTCAGACATCTGCCGCTGACGGCGGCTTTGAGTTTGCCCGTCTGCAGACCGGGTCCTTCGTCTTGAGAGCCAGGGCAGAGGGCTACCTGCTGAGCGGCTCCGGCGTTCGACGGCCGGGCGACTTCCAGGGCGGGGTCGCCTTGCAGAGCGGCGAGCGTCTGACGGACTTCGTGCTCAAGCTCTGGCGAGCCGGCACGATCAGCGGCACGGTGCGCGACGAGAGCGGCGAGCCCGTCGTGCAGGCCATGGTCCAGCCGCTGCGACTCGAGTATCAGGCCGGCGAGCGTGTCTGGGTCGTGACGAGGGGGCAATCGGGTCCCGGGCTCGTACGCACCGACGATCGCGGAGTGTATCGGCTCACGGACCTCCAGCCCGCCGACTACATCGTCATGGTGCCCGGCGCGGCGAGCGGCCCCGCATCCCCAGCACGTTCCGGAGCGGCCTACGAAACAGGCTTCTCCGGCGGCTCGCCGTCCGCACGCGGCGCTCAAGTCGTGGCCCTCGAATCGGGCGAGGACCGCACTGGCGTGGACGTCCTGGTGAAGTATGGCAACGGCGCTGGCAGGTTTCCGGTGTCCGGCCGACTGGTCGCTCCAGCGGGAGCTCCCCTTGCTCTCACCGTCCGCTTGCTTCCAGCGGAAGGCTCGGACGATGTGGTCGCCAACTACGAGGAACTGGCGGCGAGGGCGACATCCGAAGGCAGGTTCACGTTTCCGGGTGTTCCGGCCGGTCAGTACCGGCTTCAGGCGTGGCAGTTCCAGCCGGTCGGTGCAGGCGCTTCACAGCTCCGAATCATCCGGACCGACGGGATGTCCTTGAATATACCGGCGCAGAACCGGACTGGCCGGGCGCTGCCGCCGCCACCAGCGGATCCCACATGGGTGACGGATTTTCCCGTCACGGTGGACAAAGCGATCGCTGACTTGACCGTTTCTCTGCAACCCGGCGCGCGGATTATTGGCCGGGTCATTTTCGACGGCGACGGGCCCCGGCCCACGGGAGAAGACCTCCTCAAGATTCCGGTCGTCCCGGTGCCGGCGTTCGGCCGCACGCTGGGCGTCGTTCCGGGTACTCGTGTTGAAGAAGACGGCCGGTTCACAACGGTGGGGCTGCCACCGGGTCCGTACGTGCTGCGCGTCGACCTTCAGTCGTCAGTCATCGCGGGGGCCCCGGTGTGGTACTCCATGCCGGTGACGAGCGGCGGGCGCGCCCTGGTTGGCCGGCCGATCGAGCTTGGGACCTCCGACGTGGACGTGACAGTCACGTTTACGAATCGCCTGGCCCGATTGAACATCGCGGTTCGGGACACGTCGGGGCGTGAGACGGGTGACGCTCGAGTCATCCTGTTCGCGCGCGACCCTCTGATGAGGGGCCACGGCCTCACCGGCGTTTCGGATTGCGTCGATCAGATTTCCGTCGATCGGTCCGGGAAATCCGCGCGCCCGGCGTTGCCGTGGTGTGACTACCTGGCCGCCGCCATCACTAATCCGCCCCGGCTGTGGATGGCGCCGGATTACCTGGAATCGCTCGTGCCGTTCACCGCGCCGGCCAATGTCGAGGCCGGGCAGACGCGGACCCTTGATCTCGTCGCGCGGCCATGAACGTCTCGACGATGCGCGCTGTCGTGAGTCTGGCGCTCGGCGTCAGTGCGCTCATCATCGCTGCGGCCTCAGCAGCCGCTCAGCAGACTCCGGTCCGGGACAACGCCCAAGCGCGTGACGCGGCGGCGGCTCCCACCGGCACCGCGTCAATCTCCGGCATCGTCGTCAACGACGAGACGCCGGGCCGGCCGGTGCGCCGCGCGGCGGTGACGTTGACGGGCGGCGGACTGGCCGCGAGCCGCACTGAGGGAACAGACGATGAGGGCGCGTTCACGTTTCGCGATCTGCCAGCCGGCCGCTACACGCTGACCGCGAGCCGTCCCGGGTTCGTGCGCATGGCGTATGGCGCGCGGCGGCACGATCGACCGGGCGTCGCTGTCGCGGTCGCGGACGGCCAGACCGTCTCCGGCCTGAAACTGTCTCTTCCTCGCGGCGGGGTGATCACCGGTCTCGTGACCGATTCGCGCGGCCGGCCCGCGCGCGGCGCGAACGTCCTCGCGCTCCAGCCCGGCCTGCAGAACTACGAACGGACGCTCGCGCCGGCGCGGACGGCGCAGGCGGCCGGCGCGCAGATTACGGCCACCACCGACGAGCGCGGCGAGTACCGCCTGTTCGGCCTGCCCGCCGGCCTCTATGCGGTGCAGGCGCGGGCCCGCGTCGTCGGGAATCCGACGACAACGCTCCAGTCCGTGTTCTTTCACCCGAGCACCGTCGATCCCGACGAGGCAGCGATGGTGAACGTGCGGCCGGCCGAGGAGCGGCAGGGCATCGACATCATGCTCGGCGAGGTCCCGACCGCGGAGATCCGCGGCACGGTCAGCGGCGCGCCCCCAGGGGGCCAGGGCGCGTACGTCTTCCTCGTGCCCGGTGGCTCCAGCATCACCAACGTGACGGCCGATGCCGCCGGACGCTTCGCGTTCATGAACGTCCCGCCGGGCAACTACACGGTCGCTGCCCGGCTTCCGAGTTCGACCACGAAGCCGACGCAGGCGCTGTGGGGTCGGACCGCCATCAGTGTGCACGGCCAGAACGTGGAGGGGCTGTTCATCGACCTGCGCCCGGGCACGTCCATCGGGGGCCGCCTGAATATCGAGGGTGCCGGCGCGACCGCGGCGGATCTGAAGGGACTCGGGCTCATTCTCCGTTCGCTGCCGCCGTGGCGGAGCGAGGTCCTCGAGGCCCGCGTCGCTGCGGACGGCCGATTCGTCATCGATGCCGTCACGCCAGGGCGCTACCGCCTGATGCTGACACCGCAGGCGCCGTCCGGGGCGTCACCGCCGCTGATGCTGCAATCCGTGCAAGTCAAGGGTGAGGAGTTCGCCGACCTGCCGCTCGATCTGGCGCCGGACGTGCCCATCGGCGAGATGCTCGTGACTCTTTCGAACCGCTCGCAGCACCTCTCGGGCCGCATCCTCGACGAGGCCGGCCGGCCCCGGCCGGATCTCAGCCTGCTCGTCTTCGCCGCCGATCCGCGCTACTGGCTGCCGGGCTCGCGCCGCGTCCAGTTGGCGCGCGCAGCCACCGACGGCTACTTCGAGATCGCCGACTTGCCGGCGGGCGATTACCGCATGGTTGCGTTCGGTGAGATCGAGCCTGACGATCCCACCGATCCGCGCTTCCTGCAGCCGCTGATGCCGGCGGCGATTCCACTCCCGCTCGCACCGGGCGAGCGGAAGGTGCAGGATATCCGGGCGGGACGGTAAGCATGGGCAGCTGCTTGGTGGAGGGGCGGACCTTCAGGTCCGCCCACAGCGAGCCGGCCTGAAGGCCGGCTCCTCCGTCGGAGCCGCCTTAGAATGTTCCCCGATGCCCGTCGGCACCCCGTTCCACGATCGCACGCTGCCGCTCGCGCAGAGCCTCAACTATCGCGAATGGGCGGGCTACTACGCGCCCAGCTCGTACGAGCCGGTCCACGAGCACGAGTACCACGCGCTTCGCCACGCGTGCGGCCTGATCGACATCTCGCCGCTGTTCAAGTATCTGGTCAGCGGGCCGGACGCGGCGGCGGTCATCGACCGCGTCATCACACGCAACGTCGCGCGCCTGCAGGTGGGTCAGGTCATCTACACGCCCTGGTGCGACGAGCACGGCCGCGTGATGGACGACGGGACGGTGAGCCGGCTGGAGGAGGAGCGTTTCCGCTGGACGGCCGCCGAGCCGAACCTGCGGTGGATCCTGCAGCAGGCGGTCGGGCGACGGGTCGTCGTCGAAGATGTTTCAGAGCGCGTTGCCGCGCTCGCGCTGCAGGGGCCGACGTCGGCCGCGGTGCTGCGCGCGCTCGGCGAGGTCGATATCGACACACTGAAATACTTCCGCGTCACCCGCGGGCGTATCGCCGGGTGTCCGGTGGACGTGTCGCGCACGGGCTACACGGGCGATCTCGGCTACGAGATCTGGATGGACCGGCGGGACGCAGGCTCGGTGTGGGACGCGCTCCTCGACACGGGACGCGGCTACGGTCTGCAGCCGGCGGGGCTCATCGCGCTCGACGTGGCGCGCATCGAGGCGGGGCTGCTGCTCATCGACACGGACTTCGTCAGCGTCCGCAAGGCGCTCACGGCCTCGCGCATCTATACGCCGTTCGAGATGAGCCTCGATCGCCTCATCGATCTCGACAAACCCTCCTTCATCGGACGCGAGGCGCTCGCCGCCGAGCGGACCCGCGGGCCGAAGCGACGCATCGTCGGTCTCGCCATCGACTGGACGGACGTGGAGAAGCTGTACGACGCCGTGGGCCTGCCGCCACTCGCGCAGGCGACGGCCTCGCGCGAAGCGCTGCCCGTGTTTGCCGGCGGACGACAGGTCGGGCGCGTGACGTCCTCGACCTGGTCGCCGACCCTGAAGCAGATGATCGCGCTGGGCACCCTCGAGGCCGCCGTCGCGGGGCCCGGATCGGTCGTCGAGGTCGAGCACACGGTCGATGCCGTCCGGTACCGTGTGCGCGCGAAGGTGACGCCGACGCCGTTTTTCAATCCACCGCGGAAGACCGCCACACCGCCCGCGTAGGGGGGCCGCTCACCGTCCCGCGAGGCGTGTGGCCAGCGGCGCCGTCTGCTGCCGCGCCAGCACGGCGCAGGACTCGATGCGCTCCAGGGTCTGCTGCAGCGTTCGCTCCACGCCGTCCACCTGGTGGGCGTCGAAGAACGTCTTGACCTCTGCGGCGGTTGCGGACAGGCAACCGGATCCCAGGGACTGAATCAGGTTCATCATGCCGAAGAAGGGGTTCACTTTCTTCGACACGTCGCTCCAGCGGTCCCGGATGATGGGCCAGGCCCGTTGCATGCCCCCTTCGGCGCCCACGGTGCGGGCGAGCAGGCGGCCGGTGTCCTGCGTGCGGACGTCGGGTGACAACGCGAACTCAATCGTGCGGCGGACGAGCGCGGGCTCGGTGAACGCGCCGAGCGCGGTCAGATACTGCTGGCGGTCGTCCGGCGTGGTCGCCTGTCGATACGCCTCCAGCAGGCGATCGTAGAGCGCCGCATCGCCGCGGCTCGCGGCGAGCGGGAGCACCACGTTGCCGAGCGTCGGGTCGACGCGGCCACGCTTATCCAGGATGTTGGCGGCCAGCGTCCGCGCTCGCGCCTGCACCTGCGGGTCGTTGCCCGTCGCCCCGAGCAGGCCGACCAGGGACGCGCGGACCGCGCCGACATCCTCGGACTCGCCACGACGCGGCGTCCATCCCAGATCGTTCAATGCGGGTCCGAAGACCCGTCGCAGCCACGTCTGATACTGTGGCCGGCTGGCGTCTGTCGTGAGATAGGTGCCGATGAAGTCGAGCGGTTCGGCCAGCACGCCGACCATGGCCGACGTGCGGTCCGATCGCAACGCCTCGGCGAGGTCGAGGAACGCCGCCGCCTCGGTGGTGCCCGCGCGCACCGCCGCCCACACGTCGCTCGCCAGCGTGATCCGCTCGGCGGTCGAGAGCGAGCCGATGTTCTTCGTCATGAGATTGAGCGCTGCCGGTTCGTACGCCGTGCGGTAGTACCCGTGGCCCTGACGATTGGCGAAAATCCAGGGTTGGCAGGCCGACAGCGCCAGCCGCTCCGCCGGTGCGGCCAGCACGTGGCAGCTCCCGCCACCGGAGCCTGGCCCGCGCAGGCAGACCGGGATGTACCATGGCGGGCTGGACGTCGTGGACAGCTGCCCGAGTTCACGGTACCGGGCCTGACTCAGGCTGACGGCCATGGCGCCGCCCTCGCACGCGCCGGCCACCGTTAGCACGGGCACGCCGGGCTGATCGACGAACGACGACATGACACGGTCCACCGGCTGGCCGACCGAGGCCGCCACGGTGGTCCAGAAATCCTCGCCGCGGGCGTTCGCGTACTGGAACTTCGCCAGATACGCATTGATCGCCTCCCGGAATCGCTCCTCGCCCAGCCACGCCTCGAGCATTCGGAGCGTGGCGGCGCCCTTGCTATAGGCGATGGCGTCGAACACCTCGTTGATTTGCTCGGGTGTGTCGGCGGGGTTCCGAATCGGACGTGTGGAGCGGAGCCGATCCACATCCATCGCCTCGAGGCTGGTTCGCAGTTCGTCCAGCTCCACGTGCCACTCCGGCTTCGTCGTCCTGAACGGCTTGGTCTCCATCCAGGTGGCGAAGCCCTCGTTCAGCCAGATGTCGTTCCACCAGTCCATCGTGACGAGATTGCCGAACCAGTGATGCGCGATTTCGTGCGCGAGCACCATGGCGATCGTCTTCCGCACACCGAGCGAGGCCTGGGCCTCGTCGGCGAGCAGCATGGACTCCCGGTAGAAGATGGCGCCCGCGTTCTCCATGGCGCCCGCGGCGAAGTCGGGCACGGCCACGACGTCCAGCTTCCCGAACGGATACTTGATGGCGAAGTACTGGTTGAAGTACCGCATCAGGTCTTCGGAGGTGCGGAGCGCCATGCCGGTGAGGGCCTTCTTGTCCGGCGTGGCGCAGATGCGGATGGGGATGCCGTCGGCGCCGCCGCTCGCGCATTCGAAGTCGCCGACGACCAGGGCCACGAGGTAGGAGGACATCTTCGGCGTCCTCGAGAACCTGATGGTGCGCTTGCCGGCCACCGGCCCCGGCGTGTCGGAGACGATGGCGCCGTTGGAAATCGCCTCGTCGCCTTCATCGATGATCGCGGTCAGGTCGAACGTCGCCTTCATCGCCGGTTCGTCGAACGACGGATACATCCGCCGCGCGTCCGTGGCCTCGAGCTGCGTCACCGCGTACCTCCGCCCGTTGGCCTGGCTGAGGTACAGACCGCGCAACCGATCGTTCAGGATGCCGGTGTACGCGATCGCGAGTCGTACGGGCCCGGGCGCCAGCGGTTCGCGCACCGTGAGCGTCACCGTCTGGTCCTCCGCGTCGAGTGTCACGGACGCGTCCTGGGTTCTGCCGGCGGACTCGACGGTCGCGCGGCTGACGGCGATCTCCGCTGCGTGCAGGACGATGCGCGGCGTGCGCTGCAGCACGCGGATGTCGATGGTCGCCTCGCCGGTGAAGGTCGCGGCGGCGAGATCGGGTGTGATGACCAGCGCGTAGTGATCGGGCGCTGCCAGGCGAGGCAGCCGGACGCCATCGGCCTCCTCGGACGCTGGCTCACCCCCGGCGCATGCCGCCAGGGACACGACGACGAGGCAGGCCGCCAGCCGATAGACGCGTCGGTTCATGACATACCCCGCTGGGAAGTGCGGGAACAATAACATCCGGCGCCGCCGGTGACGTGATGAAGGGCGGCCAATCGTTGTGTTACGCTGGGCCGCTTTCGCCCCTTTTTCGGAGGTCGTCCCATGCGTGCTTCACAGCGTGTCGCGCTGCTCGTCGTGCTCCTGATGAGCGCCGTCAGCGCCCAGCAGTCCCCGGATCAAAGCCTCGCCCGGCTCAAGCCGGCGCCCGGACTCGAGGTGAAGCTCTGGGCCTCCGAGCCGATGTTCACCAACCCGACCAGTATGGCCATCGATGAACGGGGCCGTGTCTGGGTGGCCGAGGCGGTGAACTACCGGCGTGCGTTGCGCAATCAGCCGCCCATTCGCTCCGCCGGCGATCGGATCGTCATTCTCGACGACACGGATCAGGACGGGAAGGCTGACAACGTCAAGATCTTCGACCAGACCCCGGACATCCGCGCGCCGCTGGGCATCGCGGTGATGGGCAACAAGGTCTACCTCTCCCAGTCGCCCAGCATCATCGTCTACACCAAGGACGATCAGGATCGCATCGTGAACAAGGAGGTCCTGCTGACGGGATTCGGGGGCGTCGATCACGATCACGGCCTGCACGCCGTCCAGTTCGGGCCGGACGGCAAGCTGTATTTCAACCACGGCAACAAGGGATTCAGGGTCACGGACAAGTCCGGGAAGACCCAGCAGGGGTCGTCCTACGAGCCGGCGAACCAGCTCGACGGCCTGCCCGCGCTGAACAACCCCGACGCGGGGTTCTTCCAGGGCGTCGCGCTCCGGATGAACGAGGACGGGACGAACTTCGAGGTGCTCGCCCAGAACTTCCGCAAT
>CAZFAT010000138.1:0-8878 GCA_964517075.1 uncultured Solibacteraceae bacterium | reverse complement strand
CGTCGTGATCCCCCGCACGTCCATGGCGCGCGCGATCCGGAAGACGTAGTCGAACTCCTCGTCGGTCATCTGGTCGTTCATGTTGAAGCAGAGCAGTCGAAGGTCGATGCCCGCGTCGGAGAACCGGCGGCGAACGGCGCTGAACGCGTCCATGGGTACGGAGCGGCGCCAGCGGCTGATGGCGTCATCGCCCCCGCCCAGGCCTGGCGCGGCAACGGGCGCCGTGCCGCCGGGTTCGTTGGCTGAGGGATCGGCGAGCCCGGCCCCGGCGCCGGCCTCAGCGTGCGTAGACATCAGCTCGACCTCAGTCAGCCCGACGTCCGTCATCGCCGCAATCAACGTTTCGAGCGTCAAGTTCGGGACGGCGCGGAAGCTGTAGGAGATCGCTCCAATCTGGACACCGTCGACCCGGGAGTCCGGCCGGCCCGAGCACGCCGCGAGCCCCAGGCCAGCGATAGCCAGCGTGCCGAACTCACGACGAGAATAACGGGGAGGATTGGACAGGCCGGCATTCATCGGGGGCCATTCTATCGGCCGCCGCGAGTCGCGGCCAGCCGGACGCGCCCATTTGCCAAGCCCGGTTCGGAGGCGGTCAGGTCGGCTCCTCCTTGTCCCTTCACGGTTTGAAGCGCTTCCAGTCAATCCCCAACTGGCGCACCTTGTAATTGAAGATCCGATCCGTCGTCCTGACGAGCCGTGCCGCCCGGGCCCGGTTGCCGCGGGCGCTCTTCAGCGCATCCTGAATCAGGTCCTTTTCGTACGCGTCCATGGCGTCGGCCAGCGAGATATTCATCGCCGTGCCGGAGGCTTCCGCGGTCTGGAGCGTTGGCGGCAGGTGATGGGCGTGGATGACGTGCCCGTCGCAGACGAGCACGGCCCGCTCGATCACGTTCTGCAGTTCGCGGGCGTTTCCCGGCCAGTGATAGGACGTCAGCATGTCGATTGCGGGCGTGGAGATTCGCCGGATGTCCTTGCCGTGTTCGGAGGCGAACCGCTCGAGGAAGTGATCGGCCAGCAGCAGGACGTCCGGTTTTCGCTCCCGCAGCGGCGGGATGAAGATGGTGAACACGTTCAACCGGTGGAAGAGGTCCTCGCGAAACGCGCCCTGCGCGATCGCCTGCTCGATGTTCTTGTTCGTGGCGGCGACCAGTCGCACGTTCACGCTGACCGGCTCGGTCCCGCCCAGCCGCTCGAACTCCCGGGTCTGCAGGACGCGCAGGAGCTTGACCTGCGTGGCGGGATCCACGTCACCGATTTCGTCGAGGAACAGGGTGCCGCTGTGCGCCAGTTCGAAGCGGCCCTTGCGGCGTTCCTGCGCCCCGGTGAACGCGCCCTTCTCGTAGCCGAACAGCTCGGACTCGATGAGCGTACTCGGCAGCGCACCGCAGCTCACCTTGATGAACGGCTTCTTCGCGCGCAGCGAGTTGTAGTGGATGGCCTGGGCAATCAGTTCCTTGCCGGTCCCCGACTCGCCGCGGACCAGCACCGTCGTGTTCGAACGCGCCACCTGCGCCACGGCCTCGTAGACGCGGCGCATGGGGCCGCTGTTGCCGACGATGGACGAGAAGTCGTAGCCCTCGCGGAGTTCCTGCTTCAGACGGGCGTTCTCGGTGACCAGGCGCTTGTGCTGCTGTGCGACGAGACGCTGCACCTTGATGGCCTGACCGATCAACGACGCCACGATGCCGAAGAACTTGGCGGATCGCTCGTAGTTGCGATCGGGCAGGAACCTGACCGCGACGCCGAGCGCGCCGATGGCCTGACGATCGGGGAGGATCGGGAGGCAGAAGAAGCTCTGCTCCGGGCCACCGTCGGTCCGAAGGAGCGGGGCGAGCGACGGTTCGAGACTGGCCTTCGGCACGACGATCTGTTTGCCGGTGTCCACCACGCGGCCGATCACGCCGTCGCCCGACACGTGCGCCGCGCTGCCGCGGCCCATGTTGAGCGCGGCCTCGACCGTCAGGTCGTGCTGGTCCTTCTGCGCAAGGACCACCAGCGCCCGGACGGCGTCGTGATGGCTCGCCAGCGTGTCGAGGACGTCGGGCAGGGCGGCCTTCAGGTCGAGCGTGCCCGACAACGCCTGGCTGATCTGCAGGAGCGTGCTGAGTTTCTGGATCTCCTTCGAGCGGCGGGCGTTCAGACGGTCCTGCAGGGCCTTCACACGGACTCCACGCCGGGTTCACGGTCCGGCCATCACGTTAGTCTCCCCGCCCCCGCCCCGGGGCGTCAATCCGGCGGGTCTGACGGCTTCTGACGACCGGACCGATGCGGCGACAGCCCTGAGCCTGTCACCGCACCACGCCGCGCGACGAACTTCAACCCGATGTTCGGGCCGGGGAGCGTGCCGCGAACTGCTCCGGGTTCCGGCACTCAGGATGTTGGCAGTTGCAGTGGAGCTCGGTGATGTCTCCAGCTTTCCGGCACTGTTCGCTGCAGTACTTGGAGAACGGGCCACCGGGCGGGACGACGCACTCGCACGACGGATGGGCGCACTTGGCAGCGTCTGCCATGAGGCACCTCCTCCGATGACTTTACGCCTGTCGAGCAGCGCCGGCAACGGCGCCGCTACAACTCGCGCAGCGCGTGGGCAATGGGCAGGCGCGAGGCGCGAAGCGCCGGCAGCAGGCCGCCGACCAGTCCCATGATGAGCGCCCAGACGAGCCCCATCACGAGCAGGTTCGGCGTCACGCGGAACGCGAACGCGACCTGACTGAAGGTCTGGAAATTCATCGTGGAGGTCTGGTAGCCGTTGAAGCCCGCGTACGCGGCCAGGCCGCCCAGCAGGCCGCCCGCGGTGGCCAGGGCAATCGATTCGGCCAGGACCGAGACGAGCACGGCGAGCGAGTTGAAGCCCAGGGCGCGCAACGTCGCGATCTCGCGCGCGCGGGTGGCGACGGCCGTGTACATCGTGAGGATGGCGCCGAAAATCGCCCCGATCGCCATCAGGCTGGCAATCGCAAAGCCGATGGTCCGAATCAGGCCCGTCAACGCCACCGACTGTGCGGCGTAGTACTCGCGCTCCCGCCGGACGGAGACGTTGAGCTGCGGGTTCGACGTGAGCCAGTCCTTGAACCGATCGAACGACTCCGGCGATTCCAGCCGGGCGAGCACGGACTGATAGCTGTTGCCGCGGCGAAACGCCCCCTGCAGGGTCCGCGCGTCGCACCAGATCTCGGTCTCCGCAACGGACCCGTCCGCCTCGAACAGCCCCACGATGGTCCAGGTGACCTGTCCCGAGCGGATCTCACCTCCGAGATCCAGCCCGGCGAACTGACCTGACGCCGCACGTCCGACGATGACCTCGTTGGTGCCGAACTGCAGCATCCGGCCGCCGGTGATCGAAACCTCGTCGCGAACCTCGAGCGCGGCGGGTTGAATACCGCGCAAGGGGACGTTGGCCGGCGTGCCCGTGGACCGCTTCGGCAGGTCGATGATCACGAAGAGTTCGGCTGAGGCGACCGGGCGCTGGCCCGAGCGGGCCAGGCCCGGCGCCTGCATGACGATCTCGCTCTCCGGACCGCCGATGCCGCTCGTCATCTCGGTGTCCGCGCCGCTCCGCATGACCAGGGCGCGGCCGGGCGATCCGGCGCCCTGCATGGCCGCGCGGAAGCCCTCCGCAATCGACAGCACCGCGACGAGGACGACGACGACGCCCGCGATGCCGATGATGGCGACCGCCGACGATCCCAGGCGCTGCGGAACCGTCCGCAGATTCAGCAGCGTCACCGCGGCGATTTGTCTCAGCCAGCCCACGTCACTGCCTCCGGAGCGCGTCGGTGATGCGCAGCCGCATGGCTTGCGCGGCGGGCAGCGCGCCCGCGAGCAGGCCGACCGCCACCATCAGCCAGACGCCGGCCACCAGGTCGCGGGTGGGCAGCGTGAATGCGGGCAGCATCCCGTTCGTGGGATCGCCCATCTGGACGATGCCCCAGGACAGCGCCAGGCCAAGTCCGCCCCCGAGTACGGCGATGAACAGGGACTCGGCGAGCACGAGCGTGAGGACGCCTCCGTTCGAGAAGCCAAGCGTCTTGAGCACGGCGAGTTCGGCCGTGCGTTCCCGCACCGCTTGCGCCATCGTGTTCGCGACGACCAGCAGGATCGTGAACAGGACGGCGGCCAGTATCGCGATCATGATCGCGCCGATGTCGCCAATCTGCTTGGCGAAGCCCTCGACGAATCCCTTCTCCGTCGTCGTCTTCGTTTCGTACTCGGAGTTGGCGAACATGTCGTCGAAACGCTGCGCCATTTCAACCGACCGCGACGGATCGGCGATCCTGACGATGTACCACCCGACGAGGCCCGCCCCGTCACGCCGGTTTTCGTCGAGGTAGTCATAGCGGAAGAAGAACTGGGTCCGGTCGACATTCGACTCGCCGTCGTAGATGCCGACGAGGTTGAACTCCCAGGTCGTGCCCGTGCCGCTCCTGGGCTGCCAGATCGTCGCCTGAATCGGGATGCGGTCGCCGATCTTCCACCCGAAGCGATCCGCCAGCACCCGTCCGGCTATCGCTCCCTGACGGTCGGCCAGCCAGGCCTTCAGCTGCTCGGGCGGCAGTGTGAACTCCGGATACATTGTCATGAACGGCTCGGGCTCGACCGCGATCTGGGCGAAGAAGTTCGACGGTTCCTGATAGATGCCGCCGAACCAGGAGTTGTGCGTGGCCAGCACCACCCCCGGCACCTGGGCGAGCCTCGGCTGGTAGGAGACCGGCAGCGGTTGAATCAGGCTCACCTTGTGGATCAGGACGAGGCGGTCGAGGCCGGCCAGGTCGATGCCGAAGGAGAACGCCGCCCGGATGGTCATCAGCAGCCCGAACAGCACGAAGGCGACGAAGATCGACGCGAGCGTGAAGATGGTGCGGATCTTCCGGCGCCAGAGGTTCTTCCAGACCAGCGGAAGAAACCTCATGCGGCCGCTCCGATCAGCGTGCCCTTCTCGAGGTGCAGCGTCCGCTTCGCGCGCTCCGCCGCGTTCGGATCGTGGGTGACCATGATGATGGTCTTGCCGTGATCGCGGTTGAGGGCCTGCAGCAAGTCCAGAATCTCGTTCGCGGACTTGCGATCAAGGTCGCCCGTGGGCTCGTCGCAGAGCAGGAGCGTGGGATCGGTCACGATGGCCCTCGCGATGCCGACCCGCTGTTCCTGGCCGCCAGACAGCTGGCGCGGATAGTGCCGCGCCCGGTCCGACAACCCGACGACCTTGAGGGCAATCTCGACACGGCGCCGCCGATCGGCGCGCGACAGCTTCGTGAGCAGCAGCGGCAGCTCCACGTTGCGCTCGGCGGTCAGGACGGGCAGCAGGTTGTAGAGCTGGAAGATGAAGCCGACGTGGCGCGAACGCCATTGAGCCAGCCGGCTGCCCGACAACGAGCTGATCGCCACCCCGCCGACGTCAATGGTGCCGCTCGACGGCGCGTCCAGCCCGCCGACCAGGTTCAGGAGCGTCGTCTTGCCGGAGCCGGAGGGACCCATCAGCGCGAGGAAGTCTCCGGCGGGCACCTGGAGATTGACGCCTTCGAGCACGTCGATTCGCTGGCTGCCCCGCGTGAAGTACTTGTGGACGTTCCGGACCGTGACGAGTGACTGGAGGTCGGGCATGGAGTCTCCCACCCGGAGCGGCGCGGGCGAACCGGCGGGCCGAGTGCTCGGGTTATTGAATCACGACCCGTGTGCCATCCTGCAGCGACTCCGGCGGGGACAGCACGACTCGGTCCCCGCCCTGCAGGCCCGCCTGGATCTCGAGACGGTCCCCGTCCGTACCGCCAACGCGGATGGCGCGCCGTTCGACAACGTCGCCCCGCACCACGAACACGTGCGACGTGTCGCCGGTCGTGCGAACCGCCGCCCGGGGCACGAGCGCCACCGCCTGCGCGGCGGGTGCCGCCGTGTCGCCGGCCGGCCGCAGGAACGTCACTTTGACACCCATGTCCGGCAGGATGCGCGGGTCGAGCTCGCGGAATCCGATGCGAACGAGCACCGTCGCCTTCTGACGGTCGGCCGCCGGCACAGTCGTAATGACGCGCGCGGGGATCGACCAGTCGGGGTAGGCGTCCAGCACCGCGGTGACGTCCTGGTCACGCTGTACGCGATTGATGTAGCTCTCGTTGACGTCCACCTCGATTTCGAGCGATCGCATGTCCACGATGGTGCAGATGCCGGTGCGGGTGAAGCCGCCCCCGCCCGACACCGGCGAGACCATTTCGCCAGGCTGCGCATCCTTGGAGATGGCCACTCCGCTGAACGGTGCGCGGATGACGGTGTTGTCGAGATCGGTCTGCTGCAGCTTCACCTGCTGCTCGGCCACCGCGACCTGCTGGTTCACCAGGACGATGCGCGCCTGGATCGAGTCCACGTTCGCCCGGGCGCCGTCGACGTCGGCCTGCGTCACGATCCCGCCCCTGAGCAGGTCCGAGAGCCGCTTCAGCGTGAGCTGCGCTTCTGCGAGGCGGACCTCGTTCTCGCGCACCGCCCGCCGGGCGGCTTCGACCTGCGCCTCGGCCAGTCCCATGGCCGCCCGGTACGCCGAGTCGTCGAGGCGCGCGAGGACCTGCCCTTCGCGGACGGCCATCCCTTCCTCGACGTTGACCTCGACGACCTTGCCCGTGATCTTGGACGACACGGTGGCCCGCCGGCGCGCGGTGACGTAGCCGGACGCGTTGAGTACGGCGGCCGGCGCGCCGGCCGCGCGCGCGGTGACCTGCGCCACCTGGACCTCGACCGGCCGCTCGCGCGACAGCCACCACCAGACCGCGCCGGCCGCAGCCACGAGCGCGATCACCAGGACGGTCCAGACGGCGACACGCCGGCCGGGACCGGGCATGTCAGCCGCGCGATCGATTTTCAGCGCTGAGAGATCGTCGGTGAAGTCAGCCATCGGCTATCCAGGCGCCGCCTGGCGCCTGTCAGCCTATCCCATCGGCTACCGCCCGGGCACGCCGAGCCACGACCGCGTCAGGTAATCGCTCATCGTCAGGCCGAACAGAATGAACAGCCAGAGGAACCCGGACACGACGACGACCTTGGTGAGCGGCGTGTTGTGGCGCACGCCCATGAAGAACAGCACGACGAGGCTGGCCTTGATGACCGCCACCGCCAGGGCGACCGGCGTGTTCAACAGGCCGAGATCGAAGTACGCCACGATCACGGTCAGGCCCGTGAGAATCAAGAGGGCGACGAAGACCGCGACGTAGAGGCGAACGGATGCGATGTGAGCGGTGGACATCTGGCCTCGCGTCAGGGCTGCCCGTAGTGGAAGCCCAGCAGGTAGAGCAGCGGGAACAGGAAGATCCAGACGATGTCGACGAAGTGCCAGTAGAGGCCGGACACCTCGACGGGCGTGTAGTAGGCGGGCGAGAAGCGTCCGCGCCAGGCCATGATGAGAATCACCGTCATGAGGACGATGCCGACGACCATGTGCGCCGCGTGCACGCCCGTCAGCATGAAGTACAGCGAGAAGAACAGTTCCTGGCCGTGCTGCTGCTTCAGGACGGGATCGAAGTGCGGGCCGGGCACCAGGTGATGAACGAACTTGTCCTTGTACTCGAAGTACTTGACCACCAGGAATACGCTGCCGAGGATGATCGTGAGAATCAGGTTCACGACCTGACCGCGACGCGATCCGACCTGCGCCGCCCGGACGGCGAGGACCATCGTCAACGAGCTGCAGATGAGGACGCCGGTGTTGAGGGCGCCGAGCGGCACGTTGAGGTGATTGCTCCCGGCGACCCAGGCCTCCGGATACATCGTCCGGTAGGCCAGATACGCCATGAACATGCCGCCGAAGAACATGACCTCGGTGACGAGGAATACCCACATCCCCAGCGTGGAGGCCTCGAGCTGCTGCTCCATGCTGTAGAAGTGATGCTGCAGGTTGGGATCGTGGCCGTGTCCGTGGTCTCCGCCGTGAGCAGCCGCGTGCCCTGGCATCATCGCGTGCGCAGTGGTGGTCGGTTCAGCCAACGTGAACCTCCCGTCGCGGCTTGTAGTTGTAGGCCGGCTCGTTGACGACCGGGTCCTCGTCGAAGTTGAACGTCGGCGGCGGCGACGGCACGGTCCACTCGAGACCCTTGGCGCCCCACGGATTCGCCGGCGCGCGGGCGCCCTTCACCAGCGAGTAGGCGAAGTAGATGGCCGGCAGCAGGTAGCCCACCGCCAGGATCGAGGCGCCGGCGGTCGAGAGCACGTTCAGCACCTGCCACTCGTCGGGGTAGGCGTGGTAGCGCCGCGGCATGCCGAGGTAGCCCATCAGGAACTGTGGGAAGAACGTGAGATTGAAGCCGGCGAACACCAGGACGGCCGAGGTCTTCGCGCCGCCCTCGCTGTAGAGCTTGCCCGTCATCTTCGGCCACCAGAAGTGCATGCCGCCCAGGTAGGCCATGATCGCGCCGCCCACCATGATGTAGTGGAAGTGCGCGACGACGAAGTAGGTGTCGGTCAGGTGGATGTCCATGCCCATCGCGGCGAGGAACAGCCCCGTGAGGCCGCCAATCGTGAACAGGCCCATGAAGCCGACTACCCACCAGGTCGGCGACTCCCACGTCACCGAGCCCTTGTACATCGTGGCCGTCCAGTTGAAGGTCTTCACGGCCGACGGCACCGCCACGAGCATCGTGATGATCGAGAAGACCAGACCGGCGTAGATCGACTGGCTGCTGACGAAGAGGTGATGGCCCCACACGAGGAAGCCCAGCACCGCAATCGCAAGGCTCGAGAACGCCACGAAGCTGTAGCCGAAGACCTTCTTCCGTGAAAAGGTCGAGACGAGCTCGCTCGCCACGCCCATCGCCGGCAGGATCATGATGTAGACCGCCGGGTGCGAGTAGAACCAGAAGAGATGCTGGAACAGCACCGGGTCGCCGCCGCGTGCCGGGTCGAAGAT
>CAZFAT010000137.1:0-4916 GCA_964517075.1 uncultured Solibacteraceae bacterium | reverse complement strand
GAAATGGGGTGTCCGGCGTGGGGAAAGTCGCCGACCGCGAGATTCATCGCGCGGTACTTCGCGGTCGTGTCGGTCGGGGCCTGCAGCGGCGTGTGCGGGGCGTTGAAGGCGAGATAGGCGAAGAAGGGACGATCCCGGCTGCCCCTGATGAACTCGATGGCGGCGCTGGCGAGGACGTCGCTGACGTAGCCCTTCGCCCGAATCCACTCTCCGTTGCGCCTCAGGAGCGGATCGAAGTAGCTCTCGCCTCCCGGCGGATCCGACGGCTGCCCGATGCCGCCACCGTTGAGCGTCAAGGCTTCGTCGAAGCCCTGATCGATGGCGCGCAGCGGGACGTTGTCGCCGAGATGCCACTTCCCGAAGATCCCGGTGCGATAGCCCGCTCCCGTCAGCATCTCCGCCAGCGTCGTCTCGTCGGTGTGCATGAGCGAGCGGCCGAGATAGGTATCGACCACGCCGGTGCGGTAGTTGTAGCGCCCGGTGAGCAGGCTCGCCCGCGTCGGCGAGCAGACCGGCGAGACGTAGAACGAGTCGAAGCGGACGCTCTGCCGGCCGAGTCGATCGAGGTTTGGCGTGGCGAGCCGGGGATTGCCGTGCAGGCCCAGATCCCCGTAGCCCTGATCGTCGGTGACGATCAGCAGCACGTTCGGCCGCGTGGCCGGCGCCTGGGCTGACGAGAGCGACGACGCCGCTGCGACCGCCACCATCAGCAACGCCGCAACTACTCCGCCCCACCGTTGACGCACACGCATCGGACTTCTCATGGCGCGCCCACCTTGCCCTCCTCCAGTCGCTCCTGTAACAGGCGGAGGTGCTGGCGGAGATGATAGGCCGAAGTCCCGGCAGGTGTGCTATATTCCCGCCGGTCCCGCCTCGCCGGCAAACAGAGGATGAAGAAGGGGTTCGTGGTCGCCGTCATGCTCGGCGTGCCGCTCGCCGGCGTGGCCTCCACGCCGGATGCGTGGCCCGCGCCGTCGCTTCGCGATACCGGCCTGTACGCGGACTGGGACACGAAGAGGGTGGATGCGGCCAAGATTCGCTTTTCCCCGCAGTACCCCCTCTGGACCGATGGCGCCGTCAAGACGCGCTGGATGGAGCTGCCCCCCGGGACCTTCATCGACGCCGCGAACCCCGACGCGTGGCAGTTTCCCGTCGGGACGCGCTTCTGGAAGGAATTCACCTTTTCGCGCCGGGCGGAAACGCGGCTGATCGAGCACACCGCCGAGGGCTGGAACTACGCGACGTACGCCTGGAACGATGACGAGACGGAGGCGCTGCTGGCGCCGGAGCGGGGCATCGCGCGGAGCGTGGTGATCCGCGGCAACGTCCGGCACGGCATTCCGTCGCGATCGGACTGCCGGTCGTGTCACGAAGGCAGCCCGCAGCGGATTCTCGGCTTCAGCACGCTGCAGCTCTCGGCCGACCGCGATCCGAACGCGCCGCATGCCGAACCGCTGCCCGACGGCGGCGTGACGCTCCGCACACTGGTGGAGCGCGGCCTGGTCCGCGGGCTGCCGGTTCATCTTGCCGACGGCGCTCCGCGCATTGCCGCGACGACGGCGACCACGCGCGCCGCGCTGGGCTACCTGCATGGCAACTGCAGCTATTGCCACACACGCACTGGCGAGCTGGCCAATCTGAAGTTCTCGCTGCAGTATCCGTTCACCGAGCCGTTCGAGTATCCGCCCGCGCTCGAGACCACCATCGGACACATCAGCAAGTACGTGCCGTCGATCTGGGACGCACCCGGCGAGCGCGTGCGCCCGGGCGATCCCGATCGCAGCGTGCTCGCGTTGCGCATGGGATCGCGCAATCCCGTTTCGCAGATGCCGCCGCTCGGCAGCCGCCTTGTGGATGAGGAGGCCGTCGCGCTGATTCGCAAGTGGATCGCTGAAGAAACCGGGAGTGCGGTCCGTCAACCTGGGGAGGGGAAACGATGAGCCTGAAGGTTTCTGGCGTGAGGTGGCCACGCGTGGCCGTGTTGTCGTGCGCATTCGCGCTGGCGTCGTTCAGCGTGATGGCGCGCGACGCGCCGCCCGCACCGGCGCAGATGTCGAAGGCCGAGATGGTCAAGCGCGGAGATTATCTCGTCAACGCGATGGGGTGCACCGACTGCCACACGCCTCACAAGATGGGGCCCAACGGCCCTGAGCCGGACACCGATCTCTTCCTCTCGGGTCACCAGGCCGCCGTGAAGCTACCGCCCCCACCAGCGCCCAGCGGCCCCTGGATTGGTAGCACCGCCGCGATGCTGACGGCGTTTGCCGGGCCTTGGGGCATCAGCTATACGCAGAATCTCACGCCTGATCCCGAGACGGGCGTCGCCGGCAGCTACACCGAAGAGCAGTTCGTGATGACGATACGCGAAGGCAAGAAGCAGGGCCGCGGCCGCGCGATCCTGCCGCCGATGCCCTGGCCGGTCTTCAGGAACCTGACCGACGAGGATCTGAAGTCGATCTTCGCGTATCTGCAGACGATCAAGCCGATCAAGAACCGGGTGCCGGATCCGGTGATCGCGGAGGTGAAGTAGCGGCGCCGGGCCTCGGTCATTTCGTCACGATGACCCAATCGGCCCACTGACGGCTTTCGAAGACCGCGGCGACGAGGTTGCCCGTGGCGAACGAACCCTCCACCAGATAGGTCTGCAGTTCGTCGCGGACCGCGTGGGCCGGCTGGAACGTTGTCCGGAGTGCGTCCGAGTCCTTGCCGCCTGGCCAGTACTTGTCGCGCGAGGCCTTCGTCAGCGCAAACACCGTGATGTAGTTCCCCGGCTCGTCGCCGCGGACCGGCTTGTAATAGATGAGCCGCAGATCGGGGCTCAGCGTGCCGGCTATGGGATGAAGCCGTTCGGCGACGAACCGATCAAAGGCCTCGACGCGGTCCGGACGGACCCGGATGTAGTGAATGCCCAGCACGTCCACCTCGGGCAACGCGCCCAGCCTCTCCGCGCCGACGAGGCGGTATTCGACGTCCCGTCCGCCACTGTTCACGAAATCGGCGGGCACCGACTGTTGGATGGCGTGCTGCAGCGCAGCGGCGTCCGAGGCTCCGGGCGCGAGGCCGACGATCATGAAGCGGCCTGGACGGTTGCCGCGGTCCTTGCGGACCAGGTGCAGCCGCATGCCGGGCGGCTGGGCCGCGGCGATCCGGTCGAGCGCCTGAGTTTCGAGCGCATTGACATCGACATCGCTCTTCGGATCGAGCACGTTGAGCATCAACACGTTGGTCAATCGCATGGTCGTCTGCCCGTACGCGGCCGCTGAGCAGACGAGGGACAGGGAGAGAACCGTCAATCCGATCGCGAGGCGAGTCATGGGTGAGGCTCCTGGTCCGCCAGCCCGCCGAGGCCAGCGTGCCGACCATGATACCGGGCAGGCACGAGCCCTGCTCGTCGGATTCGATCCGGGGCAACTGGAACCGGCTGTCGGCAGGCGGTACCCCCTTCCTCTCGGGCCGCGACTGCCATCGCACGGCTCATCCGCGAGGCCGACCCGGCGCTGCAGCTGGAAAATGCCCTGTCCTATGACACGTTGATCGACCAGGCGATCCGATCTTCTTCGCCATCCAGCTTGCGATCGGCGGCGCGGCGGTGGGACTTACGCTCGATAAAGTGAGATAGCTGCGTCTTACTTCACTTTGGCCCGGACCTCGTCAAAAAAATTGGTCCGAATGTAGAGCGGTGGATGGTCAAGGCGAGGATTCGGCACCTGTAACAGAAACTTTTGGCCATCACGAGTGACATCGAAATCGACTGCATTGGTCGAGAACAGGACGGAGGCGGCACCAAGATTGAGTCCTGTCTTGAGATCCACTGGCTGAACGATGATGTTTCCGCCGGCAAGGTAGTACAGCCGGCCCGCCGAGTCCCAGTGCGCCGAGGTTCCTCCGGACGTCGAAACCTGGTGGCGGATATCCATCGAAGGAAGTGACACCAGGAACACCTCGGCCTGTCCTATTTCCTGATAAGAAACATACGCCAGCCACTGGCCATCTGGTGAGAACTGGCCTGCGGTTTCGCTGGCGGCGCTTGTTGCGACGGCAAGAGACTCCTTGCCATCGATTGAGACCAGCCAGATGTCGGTACGTTGTGTCGCCGTGTAGTCATAGAGCGCAAGCCACCGCCCGTCCGGTGACCATGACGTCGCGTGGATGTGCCGTGGCCAAGTCCTGACCAGCGTTGGCTTGCCGCCGCCCCGTGCATCCTGTATGAAGATGCGAAGCGAGGTTCCAGTACCTGCTGACGTATATGCGATCGACTGGCCGTCGGGACTCCAAATGGGGTACTCATCTTCGGCCGTGTCCAGCGTGACTCGCCGGGGCTCGCCGCCTCCCGTCGGGGCGATCCAGATATCGGTGACGCCGGGACGTCGAGCAGTCAGTGCGATGTGCGTCTCACGTGGCGACAGACCTCCAAGGGCTGCCCAAGGCCCGATACGACGGATCACGTCGCTGCCGACGGCCGCCGAAGGCGGTCCTCCCTGCCGATCGGCGAAAAGGAAGTCGCTCCCCGGGCGGTCGCTGCGCGGGAGATAGACTTCCAAACCTGTGGCAGAAAAGGCGACGAACGCTGCCCCGCCCCACGTAGCGGTCCCGATGCCCGCCTGAACGGCGACGGTCTCGCCGCTGGTGTTCAACGTGGCGACGTCGAAGCGCACGGCATAGAGAGTGCCGTCGTCCTTCGCGTAGAGCAGATGGCCGCTCGGCAGATAGCGCCCGTAGATCGCGTTCTCGACGAGGGTCTGATGTGCGTCGGCGCCGAGTCTCTGCGCGACAATTCGCGAGTCTGTGGCCCCACCGCTCGGGCCGAGCGCTGTGTAGAGGATGGCCTTACCGCCAGGAAGCAGTTGCGGGAAGGTGTGCGCGTTCTCGCGATCCGAATCGCGTACGGTTGTCACGTTCTCCGATCGGCCACCCCC
>CAZFAT010000136.1:0-9363 GCA_964517075.1 uncultured Solibacteraceae bacterium | reverse complement strand
CGCTGGCCGTCTGCCGTAACATCGTAGTTTCGATCCCAGATCGCGCTCAGGGCATATGGGCCTTCAAAAAGCGTTCGAGGCGTGCCCACAACCAGATTCGGTTGCGTCCTCACGTTGACCGCGAGCACCCTGGTTCCGCTGCGGAAGAAGATTTCTCCGTTGGGTGACCAATGCGGTTCAACGCCTCCCTCAGCTGAGACCCGGCGAATACCGCCCTCTCCAATCACCGGCCGGATGAACACCTCCGGGGTGCCCAGCTCGGTGGACACATAGGCGACATATCGCGCGTCGGGCGACAACGACGCGTTGAGCTCGAATTCAGGGCTCTTCACCAACACACGGTCGGCTCCATCCTTCATCGAAAGCAAATGGATATCGGCCGCCGTATCGAGTGACCACTCGCCGAACGGGAGGAGGTGACCGTCCAAAGACGGATTCCCGCCGCTCGGCACTTGATCGAGCGGCTTTGCCACGAGCTCCTGCTCGGAGCCGCTCCCGTCCGCAGGTCTCCAAAAGATGTCCCATCCCGTACCGGGCCTCGCCCGGCCGTAGATGACCCGACGCCCGTCAGGTGTCCAGAGCGGGGTGGAGCCACCTTGAAACGTGAGCTGCGAAAGCGTGTCTCGAGGCAGGTCGTAGAGCCAGAGGTCGTTCCCGCGGGACGCGACAATGCGCCTCCCATCCGGCGACACTCGGGGGTGAGCGAAGCCGCGCATCGCCCGGGCGAATTCTGTGACCATGCCCGCTCTATTTACCCATACGAGCGTGGACGGCCCTGGCGATCCGGACCGGTAGGCGAGCAGCCCTGCATCGGTGCCCTCGAAGGCCACCGAATCGTTTGACGGTGGACCGATGTCGAAAAGAGGGACGGCCGGTCCGGCAGCCGCTAATTGCCCGATGTCGAAGCGCGTTGCCATCAGGCGTCCTCCCTGCGCGTACACCAGATGACCCGTTGAGACGTACCGGCCGACGTCCGCCCCCTCAATCGTCAGGCGCCGTTCGCCGGTTTCCAGCGAGGCGACGATGAGCGCGTCGCCCCGCGTGCGGACCGCCGTGAAGATCACCGCGCGGGAGCCGGGCAGGACCTGTGGCCGCCGGTGGCCGCTTTCGTCGAGATGCACGTCCAGACTGGTGAGCGTCTCGGGGGCCCCGCCGTCGGCCGACACCCGCAGCAAGGGGGAGCGAAAACTTGGGGCGAACACGATTCGGTTGTCGTCACCCCAACTTGCACCGCGGCTCGCATTCGCACGGGCAAGTGCCTGCGGGGCCCCGCCGAGCACGGAGACCTTCCTCAGCTCACCGCCGGCGAAGAACCCAAGCCAGGCCGAATCCGGAGAAAAGAAGGGATACGACGCGCCGCCGAACTCCGCAAGAGGCGCTCCCTCGGGGGCCGCCATCCTGTGCAGTGACAGGCGTCCGGCTACCTTGAGGGCCCCAGGTGTATGCGAGGTACTGTCCGTCGGGAGAGATGACCGGCACCGACGGATTGAAGCGTGCTCGGGTATCTACGGGTAGCACGAAACGTGAGACACGACGTTGCTCGACGGGAAGCGCGCTCCACGCGACCAGGATCGCGAGCAAGCCGATAACCAATCCGACGGTCCAACGCAACGACCCGCTTGACCATGACGCCGTCCGCGTCATCTGCTCTCGAATCTGTCCGCCGGCCGTCTCGAACGCACCGTCCATGATCAAACCGACCGTGGCCATGTCACGAACGCGGCGACCGGCGTCCCGGTCGAGGCACAGTTCGAGCAGCCGCCGGATGCGAGCCGGTGTATCGGCGGGCAGCGCCGACCAGTCCGGGTCGGCGTTCAGGACGGCGCCGAGGGTCTGCCTCAGGTCATCACCGGGGAAGGCTCTTCGCCCCGTCAGCATCTCGTAGAGTACGGCACCGAAGGCCCACACGTCCGCGCGCCGATCAATCGGCTGTCCGCACGCCTGTTCCGGCGCCATGTACGCAGCGGTTCCGAGAATCGTTCCCTCTCGCGTGACAGCCGGATCCACGTCCGCAGGGTGTTCTTCTCGCGCTGCAGCCACCGGCACGACGGTGGATGTGCGCGCCAGTTTTGCGAGACCGAAATCCAGGACCTTCACCTGGCCCTGGGGAGTGACTTTGATATTCGCTGGCTTCAGATCGCGGTGGACGATTCCGTGTTCATGCGCGGCATCCAGTGCGTCGGCCACCTGTCGGCCGATCGCGAGCGCGTCATGAATGGACAGCGGTCCGCGGGCAATCCGATCAGCGAGAGTGTCGCCATCGACCAGTTCGAGAGAGCGCGTAGACCGTCGCGTTCTTCGACGCCATAGATCGCCGCGATGTGAGGATGATTCAGCGACGCGAGGATCTCCGCCTCGCGCTGAAACCTGGCCAGTCGGTCGGGATCAGCAGCGAGAAGGTTCGGAAGCACCTTGAGCGCGACATCGCGTTTGAGCCGGTCGTCACGCGCGCGATACACGTCGCCCATTCCGCCACTGCCCAGCGGCTCGAGCATTCGATAGGGCCCAAACGAGCCAGGCACTGAATCGCGACCTGACGCCGCTGCGACGTCGAGCAACTGGCGGGCGGGCGGTTCGAGGAAGTCGCCGGCGTCTCGCACCTGCGCCAGCAACGATTCCACGTCCCGGCGCAGCTCCTCGTCATCCGCGCATGTCTGGTGCACGAACGCCTCGCGCTCGTGCGGTGCTCGCTCGAGCGCCGCGCCCAAGATGCTGTCGACGACCGCCCAGCGTCGACCCTCCATCTCGTTTCCCTCAACAGTGGGTGCGGTTCGGTGCGCTGCGCGCGACCTCCCGGCGGAGCCAGGCGCGCGCTTTGGCCCACTCGCGGCTGACCGTGACGGGAGCCACGCCGATCACCTCGGCGATTTCCTCCAGGGTCAGTCCACCGAAGAAGCGCAGTTCGACGATCTGTGATTTCCGCGGGTCGTGTTCAGCGAGCTCGCGCAAGGCGTCGTCCAGCGCCATCAGATCCCTGGAGCGGTCCTGGATGGCGCGCTCGGTCTCTGCGGGATCAACGACGAGCACGCGGCCGTCGACGCTTCGTGCACGCCGCCGCGCGATGTCGACCAGGATGTGCCGCATCAACTGCGCCGCCATGGCAAAAAAGTGCGCGCGGCTCTGCCAGGTGACATCTTGCCAACCGACCAATCGGACGAACGCCTCGTTGACGAGGGCCGTGGTCTGAAGCACATGCCCTCGCCGCTCTCGGCGGAGGTAACCCCGCGCGAGCCGCCTAAGCTCGACCTCGACGAGCGGAACGAGTTCGTCGAGGGCCGAGCGATGCCCTGCCCGCCACGCCTCCAGCATCCGCGTGATCTGCGGAGCGGTAGGGCTCAGTGTTCGCTCTGCCCGTTGTGAAGCGGATGACAAGGTTTACCTCTGCGCGTCGCCTTAGGAAATAGCGACAGCTGCGGAACGACTCATTCTAGCTGGAGTACCCTGCGGCGCTCTCGGGATGTTTACAGGCGCCACGGGTCCGCCGCGGTCTGCCCGCTCGTGCAAAGGAGGCCGATCATGCGTGCGTTTGCTTGCCTTGTGCTCATGTGCTGTCTGCTCGCAACCTGGAACACGACACGTGTCGTCTCGCAGAACCTCGGCTCGCAAATGGCGCCGAACGTCGTCACCGACTGGGCGCTGGTGGCGCAGAACACGATTGCGCCGACGGTCTTCCTCGGCGGCCAGATCGCCTACGGGGCGATGGTGCCGATTGCGATGTACGACGCGGCGGTGGCGATCGCCGGTGGCTACCGCTCCTACACCCCGCCGGTGATCGCGCCGGCCGGCGCCGACGAGACCGCGGCGATCGCGACGGCGGCCTTCCGCGTTCTTCACGAGCGCTTCCCGGCCCAGGCGGCCTCCCTCGAAAGCCAGTACGCGAACTACATGGCGAACGTCCTGGACGGGCAGGCAAGAACCGATGGGATTGCAGTCGGCGAGGCGGTGGCCTGGCAACTTCTGACGATGCGTGCGGGGGACGGGCTCGAGACCTGCGTCGGCCCATGCTCGAGCAATCCGCCGTACGTACAGCCGCCGCCGGGCCCCGGCGTGTTCGAGCCGTTCCCGGCCGGCTCGACGCCGGTCGGGGCGAGCCTCCCCATCGTGCGGCCGTGGACCATGCACTCGGCCGACCAGTTCCGTCCCGAGGGACCATTGCCGCTCACGTCGGTCGAGTACGCTGATGACTGGGCCCAGACCCGCGCCCGGGGGAGCAGCACCAGCAGGCGCCGGTCCGCCTATGACGACGACACGGCGAGGTTCTGGGCCAGCCAGGGCCACTTCATGCACCGCGATACCTTAGAGCGAGCGGCCGTTCAGTACGGGCTCGATGTTGTCCAGACCGCACGGCTCTTCGCCATGGGTTTCACCGCAGCGGCCGACGGACTGATCGGCTGCTTCGACGCCAAGTATCACTACCTGTCCTGGCGGCCCCGGCATGCGATCTGGCGCGCGGACACGGACGGCAACCTGCTCACCGAACCGGCGGATTTGTCATGGACGCCGTTCTTACCGACGCCGAACCACCCGGAATACCCGGCCGCGCACACCTGCCTGTCGTACGCGATCTATGACGCCATGCATGCATTCTTTGGTGGGGACACTCCGATCACCATCGCGACCATTGGTTCCGCCGGTCCCGTGTCGACTCCGCTGCGGACGTACTACAAGTTCAACGACATCGAGAAGGAGATCGCCGCAGCCCGAATCTATGACGGCATGCACTTCCGTCATTCCGACATGAACGGAGCGCAGCTCGGACGCAAGGTCGCCCGAAACATGGTGAAGAATTTTTTCCAGAAGCTTCAGTAGGTCGCGTTCGATGAGTCGAGGCGATCGCCGCCCCGCCGGCGGGCGCGAGGCGCGTGTTGCGCTGCGCCCGACCGCATGGTACGAGAGAGACAATCCATCGCCCTCTGGCCAGCACGCAGGCGGTCGCCATGCTCTGGTCTATCCAGGTGTCGTCCGATCGTCACATATCGTTCGGCACGAGCAGAAAGGGCTTGCGCCCTTTGAGCCTGTAGACCGAGAAGTCCGTCCGGTCCGTGGTGAACACAGACGTGCAATCGAGCTCTTCGGCCAGCGCGACGAGCGTGGCATCCGCAAAGTCCATCGGCAGGTCGGCATACGTGTCGAGCAGCTTCCGGACGCGCTGCAACGACGTCGCGCTCGAAGGCACGAGAAGAGCACCTCCGGAGAGGAAGAAATCAACGCAGGCGGCGCGTCCACTCCGGACACCGGCCAAGAGGTGAGTGGCTTCGGTCAGCACGGCCTCGGTCGACACAACAGTACCGGTCCAGTCGGCGAACGCACGACGGCACTTCAGGTGGTGCGTCTGGCTGCGATCGAGGAGCGAGACCAGCGCACCGGTATCCAGCAGCAGTTCACCGGGCATGCTTCAACGCGGCGAGGACGTACTCGCGATGTCGCTCCGCCAGGTCCGGGACTCCGGACGTCAGCGAGCCGATGAGGTGCTTCGCGCGTTCGGCTGGCGTGCTGCCGGTCGGCGGCGCTCCCTGCAGGAATGCTTCGAGCGCCATGCGAACGACGTCCGAAGGCCGGCGTCCGAGGCGACGCGATGTTCGCCGAAGCGTACGGCCCAGTGGGGTGGGCAGCCGGACCGTGATCTGATCGTCCACAAAGGCCTCCAATCGTGCACTGCAATTGTAGTGCTTTGCATTGCAGCGGGCAAAGGTCCGGGCGGTGCTGCGGTGCTCGGCGGGGACGCGCCGAGAAACCGGCTTCGACGTGTGCCCATCAGGCACACACTGGGCATCGGCCTCAGTGTGCCCGCGAGTGTGCCCAAACGCGGGCCTGTGACCATCATCCGGCAGCCAACGCCAACCAAGAAGCCAATAAAAACGGGCCTGAAATCGTCGATTTCAGACCCGTTCACCATCTCAGGCGATCTCAGGAAACCGCCGCCTTCAGCCTCTCGGCCACCTCACCGGTGCCTGTAAGTGCGGATCATGGCGGGACGGGCGGCCCTTCGTCCGCTCCGTGCGCCACATCTCAGTCCCCAACCGCTCAGTCCCCAACCGCGATGACAATATTCAGGGCGGTCATCCCCATCACGAACAGGACGACCTGCGGCGGCAGGACCCGTCAGTGGGGATCCGCTCTCTCCACAACCTCCGCTCACTCCGCGGCGCGCGCTTGCTGGCGACTGGCCTCGTACGTTTTCTTGACGTCGTCGAACGCCGCTGCACCCCACCGGTCGCGCATCTCCCTGAGCTTCGGTTCGAACGTCATCCGCGCCAGGTCACGCCCGAGCAGATCGGCAAGCGTCGCCCAGCCGACGGCCAGCGCCTCGTAAGCCTTCAGCCGATCGCCGGCTGATTCCGCAAGCTCGGCGATCGTGATGGCCGCTCCGATGTAGGAGGTCGGCGCGTTTGCAGCGAGCGCATGGGTGCGTGCGGTATCCGCGGCCGCCGTCGCGGCCGTGCCGTCGCGGCGATTGAGGGCTTCCGCCGCGACCAGCAGGTGGAGGTCGGCCAGGGCAGCGTGGTCGCCGGCCTCGAGGGCGGCATCCAGCGCGCGCCGCGCGATCCGCTCGGACTCGGGGAAGCGGCCGGCGTGCTGAAGCGCTGTCGCCTTTTCGATCAGTGTGCGAAGGGCTCCCGGGCGATCGCCCGCGTGGATGAGGAGATCGTGCGCCGTCTCGAGATCGTGAACTGCGTCCTGGTACTGCGCAGCGGCGGTCAGCGCCGCGGCCCGCTTTCTCAATAATGCTGCGCGCGCCGAATCGACAAGACCGGTGGCCTCACCTGCGTCGAGGGCCGCGCGATAGGCGGCCGCCGCTTCGGCGCTCTTCCCCTCGGCCAGCGCGATCTCGCCAAGCTCCGCGTGAGCGGAGACAGCGATCGGTCCCTTGAACTCGGAGAGCGTCAACGCGCGACGTGCCCGATCCCTCGCCTCGTCCAGCCGCCCCTCGAACCGGCACAGCGTCGCCGCGAACTGGGTACAGCGCGCCTCGTCGTAGGCACGGCCACGTGAGCGATGGATGGCGGCAGCCTCGTCGAGCTCGAGCCGCGCCTCGCCCGTCCGCCCGTTCTGCAGCAGATCGTTGGCGTGAAGGGCGAGTGCCTCCGCAATGTCGTCGGCGTCGCCGCGCTGCCGCGCCTCGGCCAGTCGGCGCGTCGACGTTTCCAAGGCCGCGGTCATCGCTCCGAGCTCTCGACGACGGTGCGACCTTCGCCCTCGAGCCGCGCCTCAGTCGCGGCGATCGCCTGCTGGCGCGCCGCGGCGTGGGCGGCGGCCCAGGCTCGGAGCTGTTCGGCGAGCGAGTCCGCCTGCTCTTCGCGCGCGGAGACGGCCTCGCTGCACTCCTGTTCCCGTTCGGTGGCGGCTTCCTCTCGACGCCGGGCCTCGGCCAGCGCCGCTTCGTTCGCCTGCTGAAGTCCGTCAGCTCCAGTGCTGGCGGTGTGGAGCTGCTGATCGGACGTATCCGCGAGCTCGCCGGTCGCCTCGAGCCGGCCCTGGTCGTCCTGCAGCTCGCCCTCGCGGGCGGGACCCTGGGTCTCGACGCCGAGCATCTCGGCGCCCATCTGGGCGAACGCCGCCTGCATTTCCCTGGCTTCCTGGTTCATCCGCATCATGCTGTCGCCGGCGTCCCCCGGGAGGTGAGAGGCGAGGCTGGTGAATCCTTCCCAGGCCGCCAGCGGTACGCTCAGCGCGACCAGGCCGGTGGCGCGGCTCGGATACCCGGCGACCAATCCCTGCGACTCCTGCTGGCGCTGCTGCTGCTCCTGGTTGAGGGCTTCGCGCCGCGCGACCGCCGCGTCGTGCGCCTGCACCGCGGAAATGCCAGCCGTCGTGTCGTCAACTGTCTGCTGGATCGGGCCCTGGTTCTCCTCGCATTGTTCCGCGCGGCCCTGCTGGGTCTGCGCTTCCTGCTCGGCGGCCGCGCGCACGGTGAGCAGGTTCATGGTCTCATTTTGGATCGCCGTGATCTGCGCGGGCGTGGCTGGCGGCGACGGATAGTCCGGGTTCACGCGTTCGACGCCTTCGGCCGGCTGGTTGTCCTCCGTGAAGCGCGCCCGGTGTGCCGCCTGCTGTTGCGCGTACGTCGGCGCCGGCCCGCCCCCTCCAAAGATCTGCGGCAGGAACAGCTCGCCGACCTGGTGCGCGCGTGTGCCCCACGTGACTTCGCCGGGACCAGGCTGCGGACCGCCTGGCGTCTGCTGCGCCACCGCTGTGCGAGCGGCGCCCGCCGCCGCCGAGAAGGTCGAGGGCAGTGTCGACGTCGTAGTCGGCGGAGTGGTGGTATCAGGCGTCGTTCTCGGCATCGTTGTGGATGTCTCTGGCGCCTGCGTCGTTGGCACGGGTGGCGTTGTGGGTGTCTCCGGCGTTGAGGTCGTCGACACAGGGGGCGTCGTCGGAGTCTCGGGCGTCGGTGTTGTCGGCGGCGTCGGCGTCGCGGTCGGCGGCGGCACTGTGGTCGGAGCAACCGTGCTTACCGGCGACTCCGCGGGCGGCGCGGTTTGAGTTGGCGAGGGCGCTTCCGTCGCAGTTGCCGGCGGCGGCGCGGTGAAGTCGATCGACATCTGATTCGGGTTCGGCGGCGGCGCGACGTCGACTGGCGCCGTGGCTGGAGCCACTCGGGGCCCCGGATCGACTGTGCGGCCGCGCGCGTGGAGATCGGGGGAGAGCACTTCCGGCGCGAGCAGCATCTGCATCGGCTCCCGCGGCCGCTGGATGACCTCGCCGGACCACGGTTGCACCGGGTTCTGCGCCAGGTCCGTGCTCGGAACGCCTTCCATGACGTACCGCGCCTGTTCACCGGCCGCAACCGAAAGCTGCACATCGTCGAGCGGTGGCAAGCCGGCCTCGGCGCGCGATGCCTGGATCTGCTGCCGCATCTCAGGAATGAGATAGCGATCGGCAAAACGATGTTCGGCGCGGTAGTCAGGTGGGCGATCCGGACCGCCCGCAGCCCCCGGCTCGGCAGGCAGCGCCTCGACGCCTGGTTCGGCTGCAACGGCCGGACGCCCCATGGGACCTTCATGGGGCTCCGCGATGAAGAACTCGGTCCCCCGGGCTCCCGTTGGTAGATCCGCGTCGGGCACTCCCTGAGTGGTCAATCCGAGTGACGACTCGCCACCAATGAATGTCTGCAGTGGACTGCGGCTGGCGTTGATTGCTTCGACCGATGCGGGGTCCACACCGGTTGCGTTGATGGTCGCGTCTCTCACCTTTGTCCAATGCTGGTCCTGGAGTCCGGCTCCAGGATCCCAACCTTCAGGACGCTCAGTTCGGATGTCGGCGTATGCGGCATCGAGAACGGCCTGCGGGCTTCGGGCCGGATCGCGCGGCACGTCCTGCATCGGCGCCATGGCTTCAGAGGCGAGCCGATCACCGAAGGGC
>CAZFAT010000135.1:0-28741 GCA_964517075.1 uncultured Solibacteraceae bacterium | reverse complement strand
CGGGCTAAACAGTAAATGCTGAAGGGCATGAAGGTATTGCTGAGGACGGGTAGCCGCGGGGCTTCAGCCACGCGGCCCGACGAGGCGGGCTGAAGCCCGCCGCCTACCGATATGAGGAGCAGCGATCGGGCAACCCCAGGCTCAACGTGAAGATCATGAAGGGCATGAAGATCTTCCCAACAACACCCTTCAGTCCTTCATTTCTTCACGTTTCAAAGACATCGCTCCAGACGCAGCCAGCAACTTCCTGGGCCGACCTGACGGTCGGCCTCTCCTCCATCACCTCCATCACGTTTACCGCCGGGCCTCGAACACCCAGTCTTCACTCGTCGGCGCCGCGAACGTCGTCCCGCCTTCGGCGCGCGCGGCGCTCCGCTCACTCGTGCGCGGATTGAACCACGTCGTCTTTCCTTGTGGCGACGCACTGAACCGAACCGCTCCCCCCATCGGCAGGTAGGCAACCGTCCACTCACCAGATCCTGTCTGCGCCACGGCGACAAACCGTCGCGGATCTGTCTCGCCCGGCTGTTCCGCCAGCAGTTGCGGCGCCGGTCGCAGCGCCGTCCACGGGCCGGACTCGAAGAACGCGCGCAGCCGCGTCATCCCGTCGATGCCTTCGGTTGCGAGCCCTTCGCGCCAGGGACGGATCTGCCGGAGGTTGCCGTGATTCTCGGCGTCGGCGGTTTCCAGGTTCCACACCCAGATCTCGTTGTTGCCGTAGGACACACCCGCGGGCGCATGCACGAGCATCGACCAGTACGCTGCGCGGCGGACGTTCGCGGAGGTGTGCAACGCCTTGCTCTGATACGCGGGATGACCCTCGTAGTTTGGCTCCAGGTTGATCACCGGCTTACCAACGGCTGCCGAGTTCGCGGGGGGGCCCGTGACCAGCCAACGGAGATCGCGCTCGCCATCGCCGTGGCCTGACTGGTAGCCGATGAAGTCGAGCCAGGTCTCCCCGGCAAACGCGTCCGCAATCCAGCTCAGGCCGCTCGGATGCAACGTCGCGAGCTGATCCGGCGCGTCACCGAACACGGCCCGCCCCACGCGCTTCCACCGGTCCGGCGCCTTGTCCGCGAGATACCGGCCGTCGCCGCCCAGAAACCACACCGGCCTCAGCGCGCCCCACCGCGCCAGCTCGTAGCGCGCCAGTCGAATCGCGTCGTCCTCGCTGAGCGCCTGGCCGGGATCGGTCGGATTCAACGCCCAGAGCATCACCGGCGCCGGCCGCACCCCGTGCTGGACGACGGCCGCGAACTTCGCATCGAGCGTCGCGAAGGCCTCAGGATCGATGGAGATGCGGGAGGCGCCGTGAAAGACCGGCCGCGGAATCACGCGCGTCCCGCCGCGCCACTGCGTGGTCACGAACTGAATGGCCGTGAAGCGCTGCGCCGCGCGCTGCTTCAGGTACTCACGCCAGTCCGCGTCCGTCGATCGAAGCGCGCCGTTCCAGGCCGTGTCGGCGAGCCAGAAGAACGGCTGGCCCTTCTCGTCCGCGAGGTGAGTGCCGCCGGACGATGGCGCGAGCCGCGATGGCGGGCGTGCGCCGCCGTGCTGCACGCGCCCACTGGCGGTCAGGCCCTTGTTCGCCGGGTCGCTTGACTTCGTCGTCCACGTCCAGGCGCCGCTCTCGTCGCCGGGGAGCCGGATCCGCCACGTTCGACCGCCGTCCCAGAAGGCCTCGCCGCTGTAGCGCCGACCACTCGGCGCGACGGCGTCGACGGCGACCGTCACATCCTGGAAGGGGTTGTCGTAGTCACGGTCGCTGGTCAGCCTCGCCTCGATGACGCCCAGGGGCGAGAAGTCCACGGTGGGCGCCGGTGGCTGCTGACTGACGACGGCCGCGGCGACGGCGGCCGCGATCGGGAGTGTCTTCATCATCATGCCCTCCCCCTGCTTGGTTGACGGGCTCAGGAACCGCAGTGTACCGTCGCGAGGATTGCATGAATCGACGACGTTTCATTCAGAATTCTGCCGTGCTGGCCGGATCCGTCGCGCTCTGGCCTGAACGCATGGCCGGCCAGGGCTCTTCCGCCATCTTCGACATCATCATCGTCGGCGCCGGCTCGTCGGGTTGCGTTATCGCGAACCGGCTGACGGCCGATCAGAACGTCCGCGTCCTGCTCCTGGAAGCGGGCGGCCCGCCCAATCATACTGACGCCGCGAATCCCGGCCGCTGGACGTCGCTCATCGGCAGCGAGATGGACTGGCAATACCAGACCCAGCCGGAACCCGCGCTGAATGGCCGGCAGGTGGCGTGGCCGCGCGGCAAAGCGTACGGCGGCTCGAGCGCCATCAACGCGCTGTCGTACGCGCGCGGCCACCGGGCGGCCTACGACGAGTGGGCGGCGGCGTCCGGATCGTCTGTGTGGAGTTATCGCGCGCTCCTGCCCTACTTCCTGCGGTCCGAACGCAACAGCCGCGGAGCGTCTGAGTACCACGGTGCGGCTGGCCCCTGGGTGGTGGCCGACACGCGCGATCCGCACGCCGGGCATCGGGCGTTTCTCGAGGCGGCGCGCGAACTGCGATTTGACGCGGATCCCGCCTGGGATTTCGACGGCGCCCGGCACGAGAACGGCGCCGGCTTCTACCAGAAGAACATTCTCGAGGGACGTCGCCACTCGGTCGCCGATGCGTTCCTTGCCCCTGCCCTCTCTCGCCCCAACCTCGTCGTCCGCGACCGGGCGGTTGTCTCGCGTGTTCGCTTCGAGGGGCGGCGCGCGACGGGCGTGGACTTCATTCGCGACGGCCGGCAAGAGACGGTGAACGCCAGCCGCGAGGTCATCCTGGCCGCCGGCGCGATCGAGACGCCGAAGATCCTCATGCTGTCGGGCATCGGTCCGGCAGCAGCCCTGAAGCCGCACGGCATCACGACCGTTCTCGACAACCCGGATGTCGGGGCACACCTGCAGGATCATCCGCGGGTGTCGGTGCGCTGGCAGAGCCGGCAGACTCAAGCCCCCTCGTCGGTGTCCGCCGGCCTGCTCACGTCGTCGCGATCCCGCATGGCGGCCGGTCCCCCCGATCTGCAGTTCTATGTCGGGCGCGGACTCGCGGCCCCGGACGACTTCGTCACGCTCACGGTCGCGCTGACGCGGCCGGTGAGCCGCGGCACGCTGACGCTGGCGTCCAGCGATCCGCTGGCTCCTCCGGTGATTCGGGCCGCCTACTTCGATGCCGCGGAGGATCTCGACGCGATGGTCGAGGGCGTGCGCCTCGCGCAGGCACTGGCGGGCGCGAAAGCCTACGCCACGCTCCGCGGCGCCCCCGCGCCACCATCGGCCACCCCGCTCGACACGCCCGACCAGATCCGCGCGTTCATCCGCGCGACGTCGGAAACGATGTTCCATCCCGCGGGGACCTGCCGCATGGGCACCGGCGCGGGCAGCGTCGTGGACGCCGAACTGTGCGTCCGTGGCGTGGAAGGGCTGCGCGTCGCCGACGCGTCCATCATGCCCACCGTCGTCAACTGCCAGTGCAACGCCGCCTGCGTGATGATTGGCGAACGCGCCGCGGACTTCATCCTCGAGTCAGGCGACGGGCGAGGATAGCGCTTCCGCCTGGCACCGAACGCCAGGGCGCGGAGCGGGCACGGCCAGAAGCGCGCGAGTAGTACTCCTCGACCAGGTCGGCTTCGACCGGGGAGGGAAACGGGACCTCGAACAGCGACCGAATGGCCGGCGCGTCAGCGGATTTTGATGTCCTGAGTCCTCTTCTCGCCTTCGGCAATCGTCACCTTGATCGCCGTCGTGGCGAGCTGGTCGAGGAACTCCGGATCGGCGATTGACCCAGGCTCGACGCCCGCCGCTGCCCCGAGGAGATAGTCGCCGGCCACGAGGTTCCGCAGCGTGAACCGGCCGTCACTCGCAGGCCGCGCCCAGATGACGCGTCGCCCCGCCGCGCGCCATAGCGCGCGATCCGCCGAAAAGAGAATGACCGTGTGCTCCGGCGCGGGCCGGCCGCTCGCGTCCTGAAACACGCCCGTGATCTCGCCGATCCGATCGGTGAACGTTGCGACGACATCGCCCGCGTCCGTGCCGGAGGCGATATCGAGGCCCGTGTCCGCGATGTCGCGCCCGCGGCTGACGACCGACCGCAGCAGCCAGCCCTTCGTGGCCACGGGCGGCAACGCCCTGATGGTGTAGCGGCCGGGCATGATGCCCCGCAGCGAGAACCCGCCCTCGGCGTCGGTCTGCGCGCTGAGTTGTCCGACGGACACCTGTCCAGTCGTGAGGACCGGCGCGAGGTACACGCGCACCCCGGCAAGCGCCGGTGCCTGCAACGTGGACGCGTCGAAGACCACGCGGCCGGCGACCGTCAGGCCCGGCTGGAGCGACAGCGTGAGACCGGACACATCCGCACCCGCGATGGACACATTCATCGTCGCCCACAGGCTGTCGGTGACCGGTGCGCCGCGGCCTGCCGAAGCGGTGGTGGCGGTCACGACATATTCGCCGGGCGCGATCCCTTCGAACGTGAACCGGCCGTCGGGCCGGGGGCGGAGCGGGAGCCTCCCGGTGAAGTCAGCCAATCGGCTCACACTCGCCGCGCTGCCAACCCTCACGAGACGAACGTCCAGGTTGGGAGGCAGGGGGCCAGCGGGATTGACCACGACGCCGTCTACGCGACTATTCGCCACCGGCCGGAACGTGAAGTCGATGCCGGTTCGTTCCTCGCCGGCATCCACCTTCACCGTCACGGCGCTCGACACGTCGCTCGTGCCGGGATAATAGACAGAGGCCATGCCGATCGTCGGTGGCCGCGCCGACGTGCTGCTCACCGCGCCGCGCGGCGCCGCTGGTCTGCGCTGCAGCGCCGCGGTGGCGTCGGCGATGTCCGCGTCGGTGATGACCCGGACGTTCGAATACGCGTTCCGCCAGGGCACGGTTGCGACGACGTACTCGCCGGCCTCGAGGCCGTAGACGCGGTAGTTCCCCTCGTAGTCCGTGCGTTCGCGGGCCCCGAGCGACGTCGCGTTGGTCAACTGCCGCTCCCCGCCGACCGGGCGATACGCCAACAGTTGGATATCCATGTCTGCCAGCGGCTGTCCCTGTTCGTCAGTGATCCGTCCCGCGATGACCGCACCACGGACGAGCGTGAGCCGGACGTCGGTCTTCCCGGCGCCATCGGCGAGGCTGATCGGCGTGGGCGGAGTCCGGAGGCTGGTCGCGCCGTAGGCCGCTCGAAGATAGGCGGGCTTGGTGGCAGTCAGAGTGTATTGCCCCGCGGGGAGGCGGCTGAACTCGAACCGCCCGGTTTCGCTCGTGAGCACGGCGCGGCCGCCGGGGATCGTGGCTCCGCTCAGCGTCACCGTGGCCAGTCGCGCGGGCCGGGATGGCTCACCGGCGGTCACCACGAGCCCGGCTATCGTGCCGGTACCGGCCGCCGGGACCGCGGGCGCGTCGCGCACGGGCGCCTGTCCGCCCGCGATGGTTGCCGAAGACACGACGTGCAGCACCACGAGGGTCGACGCGAGCAGCAGGGGCAGGCGCACGGCGATCTCCTATCGTCCTGGTGTGGGGTTGCGTTGTTCGCGCAGGTCGGCGCGCACTGTCTCACCGGCGACCAACTGCACCCGCGACGCCGTCGCGGCAAGCGCGGCGAGAAATGACGGCTCAGCCCAGGCTGGCGTGACGTCCACGACCGCCGCGACGAAGTACGCGCCGGGCGGCAGATCGTCGACGGCGTACTGGCCGTTGACGCCGGCACCGGTCGATCGCAGATCGCGCGGGGACCGGCCAGTGTCAATCCAGTGCTGTCGATCGACCGGGAACACGATCACGGTTGACGTCGCCAGCGGCTGCCCTCGGTCGTCCCTCACGGTGCCGGCGAGCCCGGCGAGCGGCCGGTCCCGGAACAGCAGCACGACGCCTTCGACATCCTGGTCCACGAGATCGACAGCCGTCGTCGACAGGTCGCGCCCGCCCAGCATCGCACCATGGAAGAACCATCCCGGCGTCCTCGCGTACGGCACGCGCACGTAGTACTTGCCCACTGTCTGACCGTAGGTGGCGAAGTTCCCCTCGGCGTCCACGCGGCCCAGAATCTGGCTGACCGCGGCCTGCTCCCGACCGTCGGCGGGTTCGATGTAGGGGGTGATGCTCTCAAAGCGCGGCGGCTTGGCCGTGCCGTCGAACTGCACGCGGCCGCGGATGGCGCGGCCCGTTCGGAGCTGGACCGTGACGCCAGACGCGCCCTGATCGCCGACGCTGACCGGTGTGTCGGCGAAGAGGGTGGTGCCGGACGGCAGCGGTCGGGCGCGATCGCCCATCATGATGATGGTGCCGCCCGCTCCGCCGGCAGTGGCGACGGTGGTCGTCGTGGAGGGAGCCGCCGGGGCCCGGTCGCGCGGGATGCGCACGGCCCGGATCGCGTAGTCGCCCGGCGGCACGCCAAGGAAGGCGAAGCGGCCGTCGGCACGACTCACCGTCTGCGCGATTTCGGCGTCCGCGACGAACCCGTCCATGTCCCGGCTGACCAGGCGCAGCATCATCTCACCAGGGTTCGCGCCATCGGCGCGGGTGACGTGTCCCGAGACACGCACCGCCGGCACCGGCTTCAGTTGAAAGTTGACGCCGGTGCGACGGTCGCCCGATCCGAGTGTGACGGCAACGGCGTTCTTGAGCGAGTCGGCTCCGGCGTAGAACTGGGTTGGATTGATCAGGAGCTGCCCGTTCCTCATGACGCCGGCAGGTCCGGACGGATTGATGCTGGACGACGACGATGTCAGGAGGTAGTCGGCGTCGCCGATGTCCATCGGGTTACCCCTCAGGGTCACCGAGCCCGTGATCCACTCTCCCCCGCCGGTCGAGGACTCGGTAAGGCTGACGGGACCTGCCGCCGACGGGGCCGGCTCCCGCGTGCGCGGGACCGCGCCGGTCACTGAGGGCACAATGACCAGCCAATCGCCAGGCACCAGCGCACTGAAGCGGTACATGCCCCGATCGTCGGTGCGTTCGGTCGGCGTCGCACCGCCGGTGAACGTCGCGCTCCAGTCGTACGTGAAGCGTCCCCCCACGACTCGACGGACGGCGGCGCGCACGACCGTCCCGACCACCGGCTCGCCCGACTCGTCCACAACCGTGCCGGCGATGGCCGCGTGCTGCCACAATCGCAGGACGACGTCGCCCATCCGCTGGTCGTCGTCGAGCACCAGCGGGCGACCCGACTGACCGACATTTTCGGTCGGCAGCCGCTGGGCGTACGACCCGCTGGTATAGCCGATTTTCCACGAATAGAGTCGGTAGGCCCCTGTCGGCAGGTCACGGAAGACGAACCGCCCGTGCCGGTCCGTAAGGACCGGATCGGGTCCGGCATTGTTGATGGGACTGCGGATGCTGACAATCGCGCCGCCCAGCGGCTGGTTCGACTCCGCCTCGACGACCCGGCCCATGATCAGACCGGTGCCGGCCGCGAGTTCGCGATTCTCCAGCAGCGGGCGGTCAGACTCCGAAATGACCAGGGTCTGGCGGCCGCGCAGGCTGACCGCGGTCAGGAGGACGGCGACGACGACGAGGAACGGGTGTCGAGCCTTCATGGGCCCTCCCTGGACAACCTGTGTCCAGCCGTCAGACGCACGCACGGGCGACAAGGCCGGCCCCGTCAGGGGTCCTGCGGCGTGTGAGGGAAACCGGGCTCATCTTAGCGCACCGACGCCGGTGGCGCGCCTGGGCGAGCGGCTGATCCCGACGGTCCTCCAGGTCCGTCGAGCAGCCAGGCAGCCAGGAGGATAAAATCTCGCCGCCATGGCACGGTTGGCGATCGTCGGCGGCGGGTTCATGGGCGGCGCGCTGGCCGAGGGGCTGATCGGCTCCGGCTGGAACCCGCGCGACCTGATCGTCGCCGAGATCCGCGAGGCGCGCCGCGGCTTCCTCGAGGACCACCTCAAGGTCCCCACGACTGACGACGCGGAGGCGGCCGCTCGCGTCGCGTCGAGTGTGCTGTTCGCGGTCAAGCCCCAGGACATCCAGCGGGTGCTCGATACGATCGCGCCGGTGTTCAGCGCGTCGAAGCTCGCCATCTCGATCTGCGCCGGCGTGCGGACGACGCTCCTCGAGGGCGCGCTCGGCGAGGCGCCGGTGATCCGCGCCATGCCCAACACGCCGGCGGCGATCGGCAAGGGCGCCACCGCAATCGCGCGTGGTCGCTTCGCCAAGGACGACCACGTCGCGACCGCGCTCAACATCCTGAGCACCGTCGGTCGCGTCATTGTCGTCGAAGAGTCGCAGATGGACGCCGTCACCGCAGTGAGCGGCTCAGGCCCTGCGTACGTCTTCTGTCTCGCCGAGGCGCTCATCTCGGCGGCGCAGAAAGAAGGGCTGACCCGGGAGCAGGCCTACGTGCTGGTCTGCCAGACCTTCGTGGGCGCCGCCGAGCTGCTGGCGCGCGACCCCGCCGGCCCCGCCGAGCTCCGGGCGCGGGTGACCTCGCCGGGAGGCACCACCCAGGCCGCGATGGAGTTCCTCGAGAAGCACGACTGGATGAGCCTCTTCGAGCAGGCGGTGCACCGCGCGAGGCAGAGGTCCGAGGAGCTGGCAGGTCGGTGAACGCGTGGCCGCGACACGCTCGATATAGCATGCACCGCATGCCCGGACGAACGTGCCTCCTGCTCCTGCTCGCCCTCGCGTCGGCCTCGGCCGCCTGTGACGCCCCCGCACCGACACCATCGCCCGGAGCGGCACCGGCGGCGACGCCGATCAGGCCGAACATCCTCTGGCTCGTCGGCGAGAACATGAACCTGGATCTCGGCGTCTACGGCGCCCCGAACGTCTCGACCCCCAATCTCGACCGGCTCGCCACGCAGGGGATCCGCTACACCCGCGTGTTCTCCACGTCGCCCGTCTGCGCGCCGAGCCGCTCGGCCTTCATGACGGGGATGTACCAGACGACAACCGACACGCACCACATGCGGTCCCACCGGTCGGACTCGTTCCGGCTGCCCGAGGGCGTGCGGCCGCTCACCCATCGGCTGCAGGACGCTGGCTACTCCACGGCCAACATCAAACGCATCGGCGACCAGGAAGTCGGCACGGGCAAGCTGGACCTGAACTTCGTGAACGAAGGGCCCATCTACCAGTCGGAAGACTGGGCGGTGCTGAAGACGCGCCAGCCGTTCTTCGCGCAGATCAACATGCCGGAGAGCGAGTTCGACATCTACGACCGGCAGACGTGGAAGCACCCGCGCGTGAAGTGGTACGGCGAGGACCAGCACCCGCAGATCGCGACGCCCGAGACTGTCACGCCGCCGCCCTACTATCCGGAACACCAGATCGTGCGCGAGGAATGGGCCCGCTACCTCAACTCGGTCTCGGGCATGGACGTCCGGATTGGCTGGATTCTCAACCAGCTGCGCCTCGACGGCCTCGACGACAACACCATCGTCGTCTTCTTCGGCGACAACGGACGGATGGAGGCGCGCGGCATCCACTGGATGTGGGACACGGGCCTGCTCGTGCCGCTCATCGTCTACTACCCGCCGGGCCTCGCGCCGCCGCCGCAGTATCGGCCCGGCCGCGTCATCGACGACGTCGTGAGTCTCCTGGACATCACGGCGACGACGCTGGCGATGGCCGGCGTCGAGAAGCCGCTCGGCATGCAGAGCCGCGTGTTCCTCGGCGACCGGCCGGATCCGCCGCGGACGTTCGTCTTCAGCGCCCGCGACCGCATCGACGAAACGCGGAACCGCATTCGATCGGTGCGCGAGACGCGGTATCACTACATCCGCAATTACATGCCCGAGATGGGCTTCAGCTCACTGAACCGGTACAAGGAGAAGTGCTTTCCGGTCATCCCGCTGATGCGCGAGATGGTGCGCGCCGGCACGCTCACCGGCCCGGCGCTCGAGCTCATGCAGCCGCTGCCGCCCGAACAGCTCTACGACACGGCGGCCGATCCGCACGAGATTCGAAACCTGGCGCACTCGTCCGATCCCGAGCACCGGGCCGCGCTGCTGCGGCTGCGCGCGGCGCTCGACACGTGGATTGCGGAAACTGGCGACCGCGGCGAATGGCCGGAACCCCTCCACATCGTCGCCCCGTTCGAGAAAGAGATGCACGACTGGTTCGGGACGCCGGCCTGGTATCAGCCAGCCGGCGGATAGCCAGGGCTTCGGTCCGCCTGGTGCTACCGTCCTTCCCCCGGGGCGCGCATCAGGTACGAGTGTGTGTCCTCCGCCACCACCCGGAATCCCAGACGCTCGTACAGACGTTTCGCAGGATTGGCGCGAAGCACGTCCAGGTCGACACGCGTTCCGGCCATGGAGGCCTCGTCCAGCAGCCGCTTGATGAGCGCAGCCCCGATGCCGTGTCCCTGGTACTGCGGATGCAGCTGGATCTGCGTCAGCTCCCAGGGATCGGTCTCACGCACCACCTTGAACAATCCAGCGTCGGCGCCGTCAATCGTCACGATCTGCGCGCAGTCGAGTCTGTACAGCACGCGCTCGAGCTGTTCCTCCTGATTGATGGACAAACCGGAGTGTTCGAAGTGCGGCCACATCGTGAGCCGCCTCAAGTCGATCAAGAACGCCATGTCCGCCTCAGTGGCTGGGCGAAACGCCACGGCGGCCAACTGAGGCCAGCGCGCGTCGATCGTCACTATCGCTGCCTCGTCTTGGCCGGCCTGAGTTCGACCTTGCTGGGCAGGCTGCGGGCGGGATGATTCAACAGGTTCATCACCGCCAGCGCCACGTCGTCCGGCGTCAGTTTCCATGAGTCGTCATCATCCTGCGAGCGCGCGCTGAATTCGGTCGCGACCGAGCCGGGCATGACGACACTGACGCGAATGTTGTCGAAGCGGACCTCCTGCATCAGTGATTCGCTGAAGGAAATGAGCGCGGCCTTCGACGCGCAGTAAACGCCGCCACCCGGAAAGGCATTGCGGCCGGCGAGGCTGGCGATGTTGATGATCCAGCCGCCGCCCGCCTGTCGCATGACCGGAATGGCGGCGCGGGCACAGAGGAACGGCCCGGTCAGGTTGGTCTCGAGGACGCGGTGCCAGTCCTCGTCGGTCGTGTCGGCGACGTCGCTCCAGACGCCGACGCCGGCGTTGTTGACGAGCGTGTCGAGACCGCCAAAGCGCCGCGCGGTGTCGGCCACGAGCGCGTCGACCTCCGCGCGCAGCCGCACGTCGCACGGTGCGCCGGCCACGCGACCGGCCGCACCCGCCTCCTGCTCGAGTTGCCGCACGGCGCGATCGAGGCGGCCGCGGTCGAGGCCGGTGATCATCACCTGCCCGCCGTCGGACAGGATGGCTTTCGCGATGGCGTAGCCGATGCCGCGACTGCCGCCGGTGACGATGGCTCGACGCATGACAGTACCTCCCTACTCCAGTTCGTCGAACTCCGGCCGATAGCGGGCCAGGCCGGCGAAATTCGGCGGCGCCGCATCGAGGACCAGGATCATGAAGGCCTCGTCGGGCACCTGATCCCACTGACAGCGTACGCCATGGCGCGAGGCCGCCACGAACCCGAAGCGGGGGTAGTACTCCGGGTGCCCCACCACGACGATGAAAGGACAGCCCGCCTGCCTCAGCCGTTCGATGCCGGCGCGGGCCAGCGCCGACCCCACGCCGGAGCGCTGGTGCTGAGGCAGAACCGCCATCGGCGCGAGCCCATGGCCGCTGAGGCGCTCCGCGCGAGCCTCGATGATCACCGGCGTAAAGACAATGTGCCCGACGATGCGCCCGGCCTCGACGGCGACGATTGACAGGTGGCCGGGACAGGACGCGCGCAGGCGATCGACGAGGTCGGCTTCGAGCGCTGTGGGAAACGCGGCCTCGAGCAGCGACCGGATCCCCGCCGCGTCGCCGGGCCGCTCGTCGCGAATGATCGATGGCACGGCGCGCCCCGGACGCCAGGCTACTCGACAGCCGACTCGAGAATCTCGAACCGCTGGGCGGTGACGTCGACGCGGGCTCGGCAGCCGATCGGCAACGTCAACTGCGGCGCCGTGTGCCCGAAGTCCATGTCCGTGACGACTGGAAGATCAAACCCTTCAGTCCGTTTGAGCACGACATCCCGCAGTTGCTGGCGTTGAAGATCCGTATACCGCATGGGGCGGCCGACGAGCAGCGCACGGATGCGGTCAAACACGCCCATGTTCTGGTAGTCCATGAGCATGCCGTCGACGACGGCGGGAGGGGGGGCCATCTCCGACGTCTCCACGAACAGGATGCACCCGTCCCACGAGGGCCAGAACCTGGTACCCCGGAGGTGCTCGAGCGACTCGAGACAGCCTCCAACGAGTACGCCCTCAGCGGTCCCCCGTCTGAGCCACGTCCATCCTGGCGTCGGCTGCATCGCACGCGGGCGAACAAGGTCCTGCTTCTCGTTCCAGTCGAGAAACTCCTCGGTCCAGTCGGTAGCAGGCGCGATCGGTCCGACAGGTTCCGGACGGGCCACGGCCTTCCAGAACCACGACCGCGTGTACTCGAACATCTCAGGGTATTCGGCAAAGTCCGAGAGGAGGGCTGGACCGTTGAACGTTACGAGGCCGGTCGCCGCCCAGATGGCGACGTTGAGGACGGTGATGTCCGAGTACCCCATGAACAGCGTGGGATGCTCCCGAATCAGATCGAAATCCAGATGCGGGAGCAGATGGCAGGAATGATCGCCGCCGGTCGCGGCGAGAATCAAGCGTACGTCAGGGTCGCGAAACATGTCGTGCAGATCGGCGGCGCGGTTCTCGGGCGAGTCCGAGACGAAGCCGCGCGAGTTGAGCGCGTGCCGTCCCAGCTTGACGCGGAGTCCGAACCGTTCGAGCCCGCGAATTCCCAACTCCACGCGATGGGGAAACGCGGCGGCGCCACCCCAGGACGGGCTGACGATGCCGACGTGGTCGCCGGGCGAGAGCCTGCGCGGCTTCACGTGTTCGACCACCCACCGAAGTCGCCGCCCTCGAATGGCTGGGGGCGGCCCATCAAGGTGAGCATGCTCAGGAGCTGCCCGCGATGGTGCGTGCCATGGGTCACGAGGTGGAACACCTGGTGCAGCCGGCGGTCCTGGTCGAGCACGGCGGCAGCATCGGAGGCTCGCGCGGCCCTCAGCAACGACTCACCCGCCTCCTCGATTATCGACCTGATCTCGCCGAGCGTCATCGTCTCCCGGTACGGCGACCATGTCGGCTTCTTGATCACGGGTCCGACGGCGCCAGCCCACCCGCGCATCACATCCGCGATGTGGAACAAGGTCGCATGGGGCGTCCTCCACCCAAAGCCGAAGTCGCGCCGGACCTCGGTTTCGGACAATCTCTCGACCGCGTCGAGCGCCCGAAGATTGCACCACGCTTCGTACTCGATGAGCCGGGCGATCGTGTCGAAGTAGCGGCTCACGGCGTGGCCTGCGTCTGGTTCGCTGGTCCCGCGGTCAACCCGCAGGGCCTTCCGGTACAGCACGGCGCGTTCGACTTCCGCGAAGCCGAGCCGCGTGTGCGCGGCCTGCGACACGGTGTTCTCGACGGGGGTATCGGAGGCCAGGTCCGCGTGGCCGTGATCGCGCGCCCAGGCCTCGCCCGCGGCCATCAGCGCGCGGCCGACGCCCTGGCGGCGCGCCTCCGCATCGACCCACCAGCCCTCGAGATACGGCACGGGCGAGCTGTCGCAACCGTCCGCGTAGGAGCGCAGACCCAGCTCGGCGAATCCCACAAGCCGACCTGGTTCGCGCTCCGCGACCAGGACGATGGTGTCGGCCCGCGCCAGCCACGCGTCTCGATCGGCCGCGGTGTGGTCGGGCCACAGGGCCGTCCGCATGCGCAGCCATTCCGGCCGATCCTCCGCCACGAACGGCCGGACGCGCACGGCGCCTGGCGCCGGCGTCCGTTCAGACATCGCGTGCCGCCAATCCACGCCGCACGGCGTCCATGAACGGCGCGTGCTGCGCCGGATCGAACGCGGGCGCGTGCGACCAGTCATAGAACCAGACGGGGCGCGTCCGCAGCTCCGCTGGCTCCGAGTCGTACCGAGGGACGAGGTGCGCGTGCAGCGCGGGCTCGAGGTTCCCGAGCATCTCGTAGTTGATGCGCGCGGCCCGCGTGACTTCCAGCAGCACGTCGCCCAGCAGCGCCATCTCGTGCAGGAACAGCGCGCGGGCGTCCGTCGTGAGCGCGTTGAGGTGAGGCACGACGGGATCAGGCACCAGCAGACAGTAGCCGGGCACGACCTGTGGATCGCCCATGACGGCCCAGCCCGATCGCATACGCGCGATGACCGTCGGATTCGCGCCATCACGCGCCGCGGCGACACGCTGGTGAATGATCGTCTGACTCATGATTCGCCCTCGGCCGCCACACCTTGCGCCTCGACCAGCCTTCACCCCGTGGCGCGCCAGGTTCATCTTGTGGCACCGCGCGCCGCCGCCGCCAGCCCCGCCCGTTCCCTGGGCCTCATCCGGATGGAACGGCTCATGCCCGGAAACCCGTCATGGCCCAACGTTGGCTCATCGGTCTCGGCTCGCTGTTTCTGCTGCTCGGCGTCCTGTTGCTGGCGACCAGCGTCTTCCGGCCGCTCACCGAGGACCGGCGCGGCTTGGCCGCCGGCGTCTCCGGCCCAAGCGAATCGCTGGCGACCGACACGGACGCCTCGCCCTCACCGTCGTGGTCCGCGGCAGGCGGCGTCAGTCTCGCCATCGGCGCAGGTCTGATCGGGATTGGCATGAACCGCTGGCGGCGCCACGATCATCCGCGCGGTACCGTGCGGGTCTGAGCAGGTGTTGGGCCGCTCAGGCGCGAGGCCGAATGCGAATTCGTGCGCCACGGACTCACCCGCGATCGAACACAATCACCTGCTCGAACGCCGCGCCGGCGGCATCCGTGCCCGCAACCGTCGCAGTCAGCGTTCGATCGTCGTCCGACACCACATACGTGCCTCGACCCACCACCTGCCCGCTGGTCTTCGCCTCGGACTCGAGCACGTGCGGGCCCAGGAACCGGGTCACCACCATCACGCCGGGCGCGTGCGGGGAGACGGCATGCTCCACCCCATCAGGGTGAAGGACCGTCGTGCCAGATTCCGACTTGCCGGCCATGTTGACGCCGGCGTGCGTCATCGAAAGGGCGTCGCCAGCCGCCTCGAACGTCAGCGTGGCACTCTGGAACTGATGGTTCGCGTGCCGCCGCGATTTGGCGATGTTCGCGACCCATGTGCCGAGAAACGGGCTCATTGATCACCCCGCGGATGGAAGCGTCGGGCACGACTGCCCGTCGGAAGCGGGCCGAGGATAGCACGCACGCCCGGCCGCCCCCGGCTACAATCGGAAGCGTGTCACGCACCAGGTGGATCGTCGTCGCGCTGGCGCTGGGAACCGGGCTCGCGACCGCGCATGCCCGGCTGGGCCGCGCACCGGGACAGGACATTGACACCGCGTCGACGCAGTCTGGTTCGGCTGCAGTTGCGCGCGTCCAGAACGTCTCGTTCGCCGACGTTGTCGCGCGCGCGGCGACGCTGCCGCGCCTGCGGAGTCTGCTCGTGTCGGTGGAGGGGCGGCTCGTCGAAGAGCGCTACTTCCACGGCGCGACCGCGGCGCGCACCGCGAACCTCAAGTCCGCGTCCAAGAGCATCATCGCCATCCTGGTCGGCATTGCGATGGACCGCGGGCTCCTGACGTCCGTCGATCAGCCGATTGGCGGGTTCTTCCCTCAGTACCTGAAGGCCCAGCCGGACAAAGCGGCCATCACGGTCGAGGACCTGCTGACGATGCGCGCGGGACTGGAGACGACGAGCAACCGCAACTACGGCCGGTGGGTGCTGAGCGGGAACTGGGTGCGCCACGTGCTGCAGCAACCCTTCGAGGACGAGCCGGGCGGCCGGATGATCTACAGCACGGGCAGCTCGCACCTGCTGTCGGCCATCGTGACGCGCGCGAGCGGCGTGAGCACGCTCGACTTCGCGCGCCGGCACCTGGGGGCGCCGCTCGGCATCACGATTCCGGCCTGGACGCGCGACCCGCAGGGCGTGTATCTGGGCGGTAACGAGATGCACCTGCGGCCGCGTGATCTCTTGAAGATAGGCGAGCTGTACCTGAACCGCGGCCGCGTGGGTGAGCGGCAGGTGGTGTCCGACGCCTGGGTGCGCGAATCGATCGAGCCGCGCACCACGTCGCGCTGGAGCGGCCGCTCGTACGGGTACGGCTGGTGGATCCGCGAACTGGGCGGCCACGACGTCGTCTACGCGTGGGGCTACGGCGGCCAGTTCGCGTTCGTCATTCCCGAGTTGCGCGCGGTGGTCGTCACGACCTCGGTGTCGGATCCGGGCTCCGAACGCCGCGAACATCTCGACGGGATCTACGACCTGGTGGCAGAGGCGGTCATTCCGGCGGTGGAGACACTGCCGTGAGCCCCTGAGACCGCCGAGGCGACGGCGTTCGTCGCGGGCATGCCGTTGATCTACGATCCCCTCATGGCACAGGCGTCGTTCGACATCACCTCCACCGTGGACCTGCAGGAAGTAGACAACGCGGTCAACCAGGCGAAGAAGGAGCTCGCGCAGCGGTACGACTTCAAGGGATCGAAGGCCTCGATTGAGTTCGCGCGCGGCGAGAGCCGCATCGACCTCATTGCGGACGACAACTTCAAGATGGAAGCCGTCTGGGACGTCCTGCAGACGCGCATGGTGCGCCGCGGCGTTCCGGTCAAGAACCTGAAGCTCTCCGACATCGAGCCCATCGCGGGCACCCTCGTGAAGCGCACGGTCACCCTCCAGCAGGGCATCCCCACCGAGGCCGCGAAGTCGATCGTCAAGTACCTGAAGGACCAGAAGCTCAAGAAGGTCCAGGCGGCGATTCAGGCGGATCAGGTGCGCGTGTCGTCCCCGTCGAAGGACGAGCTGCAGGGTGTCATGCGCCTGCTGAAGACGCAGGACTTCGGCGTGGAACTCCAATTCGGCAACTACCGGGAGTGAGCGACCAACCCTTCCACAACCCGTTCGGCGCGCTCGCGGGCCTGCGCGACAGGCTGCCTGCCCGGACGCCGCCCGCGGCCGAGCCGGAACCCGCGTCAGCCGCGAGCGCTCCGACGGTGACGGCCGCCAGGGGCCCGGCCCGTGCCGTGGTGCGCCTCGAACGCAGCGGCCGCGGCGGTAAGGAGGTCACGGTGGTGGAGCACCTCGCGCTCCGCCCCGACGAGCGTGACGCCTGGCTCAAGGCGCTCAAAGCGTCGCTCGGCTGCGGCGGTACGGTCGACGACGACACCCTCGTCCTCCAGGGCGACCAGCGCAAGCGCCTGCCGGCCCTGCTCACCGCGCGAGGCGTGCGGAAGGTAACGGTAGGGTAGCGGAACGAATGGAGGAGCCGACCTGAAGGTCGGCCCCTCCATCCGCTCTCGTCAGTACCGATAGTGCTCGGGCTTGTACGGTCCTTCGACGGGCACGCCGATGTAGCTCGCCTGCTCGGGCGACAGCGTCGTCAGGCGCACGCCGAGCTTCTCGAGGTGGAGCCGCGCCACTTCCTCGTCGAGCTTCTTCGGCAGCATCAACACGTCCTTGCCGATCGCCTCCGCGCGCTGGTGCAGCTCGATCTGCGCCAGCACCTGGTTGGTGAAGGACGCCGACATGACGAAGCTCGGGTGGCCCGTCGCGCAGCCCAGATTCAGGAGCCGGCCCTCGGCGAGCACCAGCACGCTGTGGCCGTCGGGAAACTGCCACTCGTCGTACTGCGGCTTGATGTTCACCTTCTTGATCCCGCCGATCTTCTTGAGCCCGGCCATGTCGATCTCGTTGTCGAAGTGGCCGATGTTGCCGACGATGGCCTTGTCCTTCATCCGGGCCATGTGCTCGACGGTGATGATGTTGAAATTGCCCGTGGCCGTGATGAAGAGGTCGGCGCGGTCGATGACGTCGTCGATGCGGACGACCTCGTACCCTTCCATCGCCGCCTGCAGCGCGCAGATCGGATCGATCTCGGTGATGACGACCCGGCAGCCCTGGCCGCGCAGCGCCTGCGCGCAGCCCTTGCCCACCTCGCCGTAGCCGAACACGACGGCGAGCTTGCCGCCGAGCATGACGTCGGTCGCGCGCGCGAGGCCGTCGGGCAGCGAGTGGCGGCAGCCGTAGATGTTGTCGAACTTGCTCTTCGTCACCGAGTCGTTGTCGTTGATGGCCGGGAACAGCAGCGTGGCGTTGTTCTTCATCTCGTAAAGGCGATGCACGCCCGTGGTGGTCTCCTCCGAGTCGCCGCGGATGCCCTTCGCCACCTTCGACCACACACCCGGGCGCGCCTTGAGCTCGCGTCGGATCGTCTCCAGGATGACGCCCCACTCTTCGGGCTCGCCCGCCTCGTTGAACGCCGGCACCTTGCCCGCCTGCTCGAACTCATACGCCTTGTGCACGAAGAGCGTCGCATCGCCGCCATCGTCCACGATCAGCGTCGGGCCGGTGTTGTCGGGCCAGAGGAGCGCTTCGGTCGTGCACCACCAGTACTCATCGAGCGTCTCACCCTTCCACGCGAACACCGGGATGCCGCGCGGCTCGGCGGGCGTGCCCTCCGTCTCAGGCCGGCCGACGACGACCGCCGCGGCCGCGTGATCCTGCGTCGAGAAGATGTTGCACGACACCCAGCGGACGTCGGCGCCGAGCGCGTCCAGGGTCTCGATCAGCACGGCCGTCTGGATCGTCATGTGGAGCGAGCCCATCACGCGCGCGCTGGCCAGCGGCCGCGTGCCCGCATAGCGCTCGCGCAGCGCCATCAGCCCCGGCATCTCCTGCTCGGCCAGCCGAATCTCCTTCCGGCCCCACTCCGCGAGTGCCAGATCGGCAACCTTGTAAGGCGGGCGACCGGCCCGGCGAGCCAGATCGAAGGCGTGTTCAACGGCAACGGTGGTGGACATCAACAGACTCCTGAGATCAGCAGTGACGATTTGTCGATCGCATCATCGACGGTCGAATGGCGATCCGTTCATCAGAATAGAACGTCGGGGCTCAGGGTGCCAAGTCTGGCCCACGTCGCCGTAGGGCTTGAGCCCCGCGGTCCCACTACCCCTCCGGCTGCGCCGCGAGTTGCTTGGGGCCTCGGGCGGCTCCCGAGGCGGTCCACTTGCGCAGGGCGGTCGCGAGGACGATGACGACGGCCACCATCATGATGACCGTCAGGCCGCTGTTCAACGCGCCTTGCAGGCGCTGGTCCAGCTGGGCGCCCACCGCCATGGGCCAGAACTGGTTCTTCACGCTGAGGAAGCCGGCGGTGAGCGTGGTGATGCTCACGAACGCGAGCGGCATGAGCGTGACCCAGGCGTAGCGAGCGCGGCCCAGATTGATGATGATGGTCGTCGCCACCGCCAGCGCCACCGACGCCAGGAGCTGGTTGGCGATGCCGAACATCGGCCAGATCGTCCGGATGTTGCCGGTCCAGATGAAGTACGACCAGCCGACGACGATGACAAGGCTCGTGAGCATCGCGCCGGGCAGCCAGTCATGGCGCGCGAACGGGGCGTAGGCGCGGCCGAGGAACTCGCCCACGAGGAACCGGCCGACGCGCGTGCCGGTGTCGATCACCGTGAGAATGAACAGCGCCTCGAACATGATGACGAAGTGGTACCAGTAGTCCAGCAGGTTCCCCATGCCGGGCAGGCGGCTGAAGATCTGCGCCATGCCGACGGCGAGTGAGACGGCGCCGCCGGTGCGTCCCGCCACCTGCTCGCCCACCGCGCGCTCGAGCGCGCCGAGCGCCACCGTCGGCTCGCCGAGCTCGGCGAACACGGCCGGCGGCGTGTTGATGGCGTAGTAGTCGCCCGGGTGCAGCGAGCAGGCCGCGATGAGCGCCATCACGCCGACCAGCCCTTCGATCAACATCGCGCCATAGCCGATGGGCCGGATATCCCGCTCGCGATCGATCATCTTCGGCGTCGTGCCCGATCCGATGAGGGCGTGGAAGCCCGAGATGGCGCCGCAGGCAATCGTGATGAACGCGAACGGAAACAGCGCGCCGGGCACGATCGGTCCGCCCCCATCGACGAAGCGCGTGACCGCCGGCATCTCCAGCGTGGGGTTGACCACGATGACGCCCAGCACGAGAAACGCGACGGTGCCGATCTTCATGAACGAGCTGAGGTAGTCCCGCGGACAGAGGAGCAGCCACACCGGCAGCACGGACGCCAGAAACCCGTAGGCGCCCACGGCCACGATGATCTGGTGGCGCGACAGAGTGAGGTACTCGCCCAGAAAGGAGGACGCCACGGGCTTGCCGAGGATGACGGCCAGCGTCAGGCCAAGGACGCCGAGGATCGTCGCTTCGGCAATCCGGCCGGGCCGCAGCCGGTACATGTAGAGACTCATCAGGAGCGCGAGGGGCACCGTCATCGCGATGGTGAACACGCCCCACGGGCTCTCCGCGAGGGCGTTGACGAACGCCAGGCCGACGCCGGCCAGGGCGATGACGATGACGAACAGGATGGCGATGGCCGCGGCAACGCCGCCGACGGGCCCGATCTCCGTCCGGGCGATCTCCGCGAGCGACATGCCCTTCCGCCGCGTGGACGCCCAGAGCACCATCACGTCCTGCACGGCGCCGGCCAGACACACACCGGCCACCAGCCACAGCAGCCCCGGCAGGAAACCGAACTGGGCCGCCAGCACGGGCCCAATCAGCGGACCCGGGCCCGCGATGGCCGCGAAATGGTGGCCGAACAGCACGAACCGATGCGTGGGGTGGTAGTTCTGCCCGTCGTTGAGGGTATGCGCCGGTGTCGGCCGCGTGTCGTCGAGGACCATCACGCGGTTCGCCAGAAACGCGCTGTAGAACCGGTACGCCACGGCGAGCACGCCGAGCACCGGAATGACGATGTAGATGGCCGGCATGAGGAGGGAATCTTAACCTCGATGAAGGGGGTCACCGCGCCGATGATCCAGACGCGAGTCCGGGCGCGATGTTCGGCGGCTGGCTGCCTAGATCCGGTCGCCTCTTTCCCTTCCTTTTCCGGCCCCACCAGCGTCCAGCCCCGTTTGACTGGCATCGTGCTTGCGTTCCAAATCGCGAGAGCGGCGCGCCTCCACCGGCGCGCAACGTTTTCTCGATACGCAGCAGGGAGGAGCAACATGCAAGCGATTCGTTCCGTCGTTCTCGCGGCGTTCGTCGTCTCGTGTGGCCTTGCCACAACGGCGTGGGGACAGACCACAACCCCGGCCGCGAACGCGAGCGACGAAGCCAAGCTCGTCAGCGAATCCATCCAGGTGCTGCAGGAACTGAGCCGCGGTGCCGACGGTCAGATTCCTGAGCACTTGCTGGCGCGAGCCGAAGCCGTCGTCGTGATTCCCTCGCTCATCAAGGGCGGGTTCGTCATCGGCGCCAAGCACGGGAAAGGGATCATCAGCACGTTCGACCGGGCGACGAACACCTGGTCGAATCCCGGCTTTGTCAACATGACCGGCGGGAGCATCGGCTGGCAGATTGGCGTGGAATCCGTCGACCTCGTGATGCTCGTCATGAACCGGCGCGGCGTCGACGAACTGCTCGAGGACCGGTTCACGATCGGCGGCAACCTCTCCGTCGCGGCCGGCCCGGTGGGACGCTCAGGCGACGCGGCCACCGACGCCCAGCTCTCGGCGCAGATTCTCGCCTACTCCCGTTCGAAGGGGCTGTTTGCGGGAGCCACGCTGGAGGGCGCGGCGTTGCACAGCAATGACGACGCGAACAAAGCGCTCTACAAGCTGAGCAGCCTCCGGGACGTGCTGGCGGCGAAGCCAGCCACCGCGCCCGACGCCGCCAACGCCTGGCGAACGGCGATGAAGGGCCTGGTCACTGCTCAGCCCAACCCGTAACCCGACCGACGTCTCACTCAGCAAGACCAAGGAGCACCGCATGAACCTCGATGTTCTCAAGGGCAAGTGGAAGCAGTTGAAGGGCGAAGCCAAGACACAGTGGGGCAAGCTCACGGATGATGACCTCGACCAGATCGAAGGCAACACGGAGAAACTGGTGGGCAAGGTGCAGGAGCGCTACGGCTACGGCCGCGAGGAGGCCGAGCGCGAAGTTGACCAGTGGATCAACCGCGGCAGCGGCAGTTACAGCCGCGAAGACCGGTTCTGACCGGCGATGAGGCGATCATAAGAGCTTCACCGTGAAGCTCATGAAGACATGAAGCTCTTCGAGCACTGAAGCGCGAGCGTCTGATAGGCCGAATGGCCGGCCGGGCGGTTCCCGCCCGGGACGCTCGCGCGGGTCGCCGTTCAGGCGGCCTTCACGAGCTTTACGCCCTTCATGTTTCCGGGCTTGGCTGGGCAAATCAGACCGCGCACTCCCCTTCCATCGTCTCCGGCGTGAACTGCGTCGACTCCGCCAGGTCGATGAAGTCGTCGTCCTTCGCGGTGTCGGCGGTCAGCGGCTCGAGATCCGCGAGGATGGCCTTGAGGCGGGCCACCTCCGTGCGGTTGAAGAACGCCGCTGGCGTTTCCTCCGGCCGGTGCTCGGCGGCGAACAGCCGCGCGAGCCGTTCGAGCGCGATCGGCGCGCGGCGGGCCGGAATCTTCGCGACCAGCTTGCCGAACGTCGCGCCATCGGGGTGGACGCCGCCGCCCGCCATCACGAAGTACTGAGGCAGCGGTCGCCCGTCGAGCTTGCGCAGGCTCCCCTGGAACCCCACGGCGGCGATGTGATGCTGTCCGCACCCGTTGGGGCAGCCGCTCACCTTGACGTCGAGCCCGGGCGCGAGCGCAATCAGCTCGCGGTTCGCGCGCACGTGATCCTCGAGGAGCCGGCCGAGACCGCGCGACTGCGTCACGGCGAGCTTGCACGACTCGGCGCCGGGGCAGCTCGTGACGTCGGCGATCGTGTCCGCGTCGCCGAGCGGCAGCCCCATCGCCGCCAGCCGCGCGTACAGGTCCCGCACCTGATCGCGGGGCACCCAGCGGAAGACCAGGTTCTGCGTCGGGGTGACGCGAAGCGTCCCGTCGCTGTACGCGCGCGACAGATCGGCGAGCACGCGCATCTGCTGGCCGGTGAGATCGCCGAGCGGAACGCTCGCAATCACGGCCATGAACCCACCCTGCTTCTGGTGGCGCACGTTGGCGGCCGCCCACTGTAGGTACGCCTCTTCGCTCGGCCGGGCCGGCTGCGGATCGGGGCGGATGCCGGGGCCGCGCACTTCTCCGGTCGTCACGCGCGCGGCAATGTCCTCGAGACCGGGGGCCGTGGCGCGCGGCCAGGACGGGGGGACGTCCTCCGGCGCGTTGAGCACCTCCGTCGGCAGCGGCACGCCGCCCTCGGCGCGCACCTCGGCCAGTGTGCGGTCGAACTCCGCGCGCCAGCGCTCCCAGCCGAGGGACTTGATGAGGAACTTCATCCGGTTCTTGTGTTTGTGCTTGTAGTCGCCCAGCGCGTGGAATACACGGACAATGGTCTCGGCGACGTTGAACATCTCACCGACGGGCAGGAAGTCGAACACCACCGCGCCGCTGACGGACATCGTTGCGGTGCCGCCGCCCACGAGGACGCGGAAGCCACGCTGGCCGCCCTGCATCCGGCCCAGCCATCCGATGTCGTTGATCGTGGCCTTGACGTGATCCTCGGCGCAGCCCTCGAACCCGATCTTGAACTTCCGGGGCAGCGACGAGCTCAAGGGATGGCGCAGGAAGTAGCGCGTCAGCGCTTCCGAGTAGGGTGTGACGTCGAAGGCTTCGGACGCCGACACGCCGGCGAAGGCGCACGCCGTGATGTTGCGCACCGAGTTGCCGCACGCCTCGCGGGTCGTGAGCCCCGCCTCGGCCATCCGCCGCATGGCCGGCTCCGCGTCGTGCACCTTGACGAAGTGGAACTGCATGTTCTGCCGCGTCGTGATGTGCCCGAAGCCGCGAGAGAAGTGGTCCGCGACGTCGGCAAAGGCAATCAACTGATCGGCCGTCACCATGCCCTGCGGCATCTTGACCCGCATCATGTGCGAGTCGTCGGGCTGCCGCTGACCGTAGGTGCCGCGCAGCAGACGGAACCCGCGCCACTCCTCGGGCGTGATCTCACCGCTCTCGAAACGGGCCAGCATCCCCGCGAATTCGTCGATGTCCGACTCCTTCGCAAAGGACAGGCGCGCGCGGCCTAGAGTCCGGGGGTCGTCATGGGCTGCCATGGAATCTCCTGCACGGGAAACGGAAGGCTGAGTTCGGAGTCGGCGGCCAGCGCGACCACGTCTCCAATCACGATGACGCCCGGATCCTCGACGTCGGCGGCGTCCAGATCCCGGTCCAGGGTGGCGAGTGTGCCGGTCCAGACCCGCTGGTTCGGCTGCGATGCGCTCGTGATGACCGCCGCGGGCGTGTCCATCCGCCAGCCGCCGGCGATGAGCCGCGTGGCTATGCGCGCGCGTTCGGAAAGACCCATCAGGACGACGAGCGTGGCCGAGCCGGGTGCGATCGAGGAGACCAGGCGCTCGTAGGCCACGGGCGCGTGGCCACTCACGACGACGAACGCGGAGGCGACGCCGCGATGGGTGACCGGGATGCCCGCCAGCGCCGGCGCCGCCGTCGCCGTGGTGACGCCGGGCACGATCTCGAAGGGCACGCCGGCGCGCGCGAGCCCGAGCATCTCTTCCCCGCCGCGACCGAGCACGAACGGATCGCCCGACTTCAGGCGGACGACGTACTGACCACGTCGCGCGGCGGCAATCATCCGGTCGGTCACCTCGGCCTGCGAGAGCGTGCGGCGACCGGCGCGCTTCGAAACGGACACGCACTCGGCCGACGTCGCGAGGCGCAAGATCGGCCGCGGCACGAGGCCGTCGTAGAGCACGAGATCCGCGGCCTGCAGGCGCTGAATCGCGCGCCAGGTCAGCAGATCCGGATCGCCCGGTCCGGCCCCGACGAGCGAGACGAAGCCGCGGCAGCGCGGCGGGACGGAGCGCGCGCGGATCGCCCTGGTCATGTCCGGCGCCTCCGGGGCGTGGCGGCAGCTCGCACAGGCCGGCCGTACAGCCGCGTGATGGCCTCGGCCAACTCCGGCCGCCGCGCCGGCATGGGCACCCCCGTCCGGCGCCATCGGCGCTTGAGCGCGTCGGCACGGCCGAACCAGCGATCCAGATCCTCGGGCAGCATCGCGTCGATCCCCTCGCGCAGCAGTCCGGCCAGCGCCGGCGCGCGGCCGTTCGTGGAGATGGCCACCGTCACGCCGTCGCGCCGCAGCACGCCGCCGAGATAGGCACTGGCGTTCGCCGGATCGTCCACGGCATTGACGAAGAGCCGACGGCGTTCCGCCAGCCGCGCCACCGCGGCGTTGACGGACGGCGTCGCGGCCGAGACGACGAGCCACACGCCGTGAAGATCCGAGGCGCGGAACCGGCGCCGGTGGATCTCGACGCGGGTGCGCCGGATGGCGTCGCAGACCTCGGGCGCCACGACGGTGATGCGCGCCCCGGTGGCCAGCAGTCCGGCGAGTTTGCCGGCCGCCACGGTTCCACCGCCCACGACGAGGACGGGCCGATCGGCCAGCTTGAGGAAGATGGGAAACAGTTCGGTCTTGCGAGTCACGATGTCGTCAAAAATGAAAAAGCCCGCGAACCGGAAACCGATTCGCGGGCTGGAACTGCACTCGCCGCGGACCTCAGGTCACTCGCGACGCTCCCGCATCGGCCCGGCATGCCCAGCCAGGCTGGGACAGGCGCAACAGTAACACGGGGCGGCAACGTGAAACATTGAACGCCCACGGTACCACCACGGCGGAGGAGGGTCAAACCCCGCCATTTGACAGCGCGCCCTTGGCCCGTGTTCAATGTCGGCATGATGTCCCTGCTGGGCGTCGTGGCGGCCTGCCCCTGTTGTCGGCCCTTTGAGGGCCTGGACCACCGGCGCGCGCGACTCTAGGCACGGACGAACGATCGGGGTCGCCAAGAGGCGCCCGTTGCAGGCCCGGAACCACAGGTTCCGGGCTTTTTTTTTGAGGTCGGATGACAAAGCTGATGGCGGACCGCCGGCGCGCGGAAGGGACGTCGATCGTGGACCTGATCGGCGGCACGCCCCTGATCCGCCTGCGCCGCATGGAGCCGAGGGCAGGCATCGAGATCTACGCGAAGCTCGAGTGCCAGAATCCCGGCGGGTCGGTCAAGGACCGCGCCGCGCTCGCGATGATTCTCGATGGCGAACGATCGGGCGCGCTCAGCCACGGCCGCATCCTGCTCGACGCCACGTCGGGCAACACCGGCATCGCCTACGCGATGCTCGGCGCCGCGCGCGGGCACCGCGTGCGGCTGTGCGTCCCGGCCAACGTCACCCCGGAGCGCAAGCGGCTGCTCCAGATCTACGGTGCGGACCTCGTGCTCACCGATCCGATGGAGGGCAGCGACGGCGCCATCCGCCAGGCGCGCGCCATCTACGCGCGCGATCCCGGGCGCTATTTCTATCCCGATCAGTACAGCAACCCGGCGAACTGGCGCGCGCACTTCGACACGACGGCCGTCGAAATCCTCGATCAGAGCGAGGGCCGGCTCACCCACTTCGTCGCCGCGCTCGGCACGAGCGGGACGTTCATCGGCACCGGCCGCCGGCTCCGTCAGGAGCAGCCCGACGTGAAGCTCATCTCGGTGCAGCCGGATTCGCCGCTGCACGGCCTCGAAGGCCTGAAACACATGGCCTCGGCCATCGTGCCGGCCATCTACGATCCGGACCTGGCCGATCAGGACCTGCGCGTCTCCACGGAAGAAGCGCACGACCTGACGCGTCAGCTCGCGCACAAGGAGGGGCTGTTCGTCGGCCCGTCGAGCGGCGCCGCGCTCGCCGCGTGCCTACAGGTCGCCTCCGCGCTCTCCGCCGCCGTCATCGTCACCGTGTTCCCCGACGGCGGCGACCGCTATCTGTCGGACCCGCTGTGGCAGGCGACGCCGGAGGACGTGATCGCGGGCGAGGACGCCCCGGCTCGCATCCGCATTCCCGAGCCGCAACTCGCCGCGATTCGCAAGCACGCCGCGCGGATCTATCCGAATGAATGCTGCGGCGCGCTCTTCGGCCAAGTCGACGGCGTGGTCGAAGAAGCGTTCGTTCTCGACAATACGTTTCCCGAGGGCCAGCGCCGACGCTTCCTCGTGGGGCCCGACGAATATCGTCGCGCGGAGGCGCGGGCGTCCGAAACCGGCCGCACCCTCATCGGCTTCTATCACTCGCACCCGGATCACCCGGCCGAGCCGTCGGCTTTCGATCTCGAGCACGCGTGGCCGAACCTGAGTTACGCGATCATCTCGGTACGGCAGGGACAGCCGAAGGAGCTGCGCTCCTGGAGACTGCGACCGGACCGTTCCGGCTTCGATGAAGAGTTTGTGTCATAGGTGTATTGACGCGTGACCTTCTCCACCGCGGTTGTCCTCGGCACGGGCACGATGGGCCCGGGCATTGCCACGACGCTGGCGCTCGGCGGCGTGGCCACGACGATTGTCAGCCGGACTGAAGACGGCGCGGCGCGTGGCGCCGCGGCGGCTGACCGCTACCTCGCGCAGCTCCTGGACGCCGGACTCGTCCTGCCAGCCGAGCGCGCCGCGGCGCGGCTGCGGATCCACACGTCGGCCGACCTCGCGGCCACCGCGCCGGACGCCGATCTGATCGTGGAATCGATTCCCGAGCAGATGCCGCTCAAACAGGAGCTCTTCGCGTATCTCGATGGCATCACCAGGCCCGGTGCGGTGCTCGCCTCGAACACCTCCGGCCTCAGCGTGTCGGAGATCGCCTCCAGTTGCGCGCACCCCGAGCGCGTGCTGACGACGCATTTCTGGAATCCGCCGCACCTCATGCCGCTCGTCGAGATCGTCCGGGGCACGAAGACCGACCCGTCAGTCGCGGAGGCCGTGAAGGCGCTGCTGATTCGCTGCGGCAGGACTCCGGTGATGGTGAAGAAGGACCGGCCGGGCCAGCTCGGCAACCGCATGCAGATGGCCCTGGTGCGCGAGGCCGTGAACATCGTCGCGGAGGGCATCGCGGATCCAGACGATGTGGATCTGGCGGCGCGCCTCGGCTTCGGCCTGCGCCTGCCCGCGTATGGCGTGCTCGAACATCAGGATCTGGTCGGCCTCGAACTGGGTCACGCGGTCTGCGATTACGTCTCGCGGGACCTGTACAACGAACCTCACGCGCCGCCGCTCTTCAAACAGAAGATGGCCGAAGGCGCGTGGGGCGCTGCCGCCGGCCGCGGCTTCCACGACTGGTCTCGCAAGAGCCCCGATGGCGTCAAGGCCCGCCGCGACCGCTTCCTCGTGCAGTGCCTGAAGGCCGGGATTCACCGACAAATCTGAACGCCACCGCGAGCGTTTACGCTCCGGCCCCGGTCCCGTCTAACCCTCTGAAGCACCGGTTCAGCCCCGCACCGGGGAAACCCGCGAAGCCGCCGACGGCGAAGGTCGCCGGTTTCCGGCAGCCGTGCGGATCGAAACCGGCAAGACCGATACGAGGAGGAGGAGTCATGAGGCGAGCTGTGATCCTGGCGCTCGTGGCTGCGGGGTCGATGACCACCATCGACCTGCAGGCCATGACGATGGCGGCGCAATTGCGTGCAGTCCCCGTGATTGATCAGCGTGTGGACGATCTCCATCGACGCCGCCACGTCCGTCCCCACCGGCCGGAACGGCCCGTCCGTCCCCATCGGGTCCGTCCCGAGCGGCCGGAGCGGCCCGAACGTCCCGACCGGCCCGCCCGCGTGACACGGCCCGCACGGCCGGAGCGGGTCGCGCGCCCCGAACGGCCGGTGCGTCCGGAACGCCCCACGAGACTGGAACGACCGGTGAGACCGGCGCTGGGCTAGCGATGTCACAAACAGGCCGACGCGACGGGCAGGGCCACACCGCCCTGCCCGTCCGGACAAAGGAGG
>CAZFAT010000134.1:0-7579 GCA_964517075.1 uncultured Solibacteraceae bacterium | reverse complement strand
GACCTTCTACGTCTCGAACGTGGAGCAGTATCTCTTTCAGGACGGCCTGTTCGACGCCTTTGCTCGCAATGTGGCGTCGCTGCCGGTCGACGGCTCGAGCACCTTCATCCGGTCTGTGGCCAGCCGGTCCGGTTACCGGGGCCAGGCGCTCGGCCCGGATGACCGGGCGAGCGCCCTGGATCCCATCGTCGGTTTCGTCCGAGACTTCGAGGCGGGCCGGATTCAGATGTATTACGACGTCAATTCCCGGGCCCGGTAGGGGGCACCCCCTGGGACCCCTGGGACCGTCAACCTTGACCCACGATTTTGTCCCGTGCTACCCTCGCAAGGTTCTTGACGGTCCTAGGACACCCTTATCTAGGCCCGCGTCCAGCAGAAGCGTTCCGCTTCCTGGTGTTTCCGAGCAACTGGCGCGCCGCTGATGGCGTCGCTCCCCGGGTTGCCACGCTGACTGAACAGCAATAGGGGATAGTCCCTGGCGCCGAGCTTCGGCTCTCAGGCCAGGGGCGCTGACTGTGCGCCGCCCGTGGCGTGGCGGTCTGTCGTTGGTGAGCGGACGTGGATGCCGCTTCCTTCGGGCATGGCGGCGTGTGGCCGCCTGCGCGGGCAGTGGGTGACAACAGCAACCATGCCGACGATCAGCCAGTTGGTGCGCAGGGGACGGGAGCGGGTGCTCAGCAAGACGAAGAGCCCCGCCCTGCAGAGCAGCCCGCAGAAGCGCGGGGTGTGCGTCCGGGTGTTCACGCAGACCCCGAAGAAGCCGAACTCTGCGCTCCGGAAGGTGGCCCGGGTCCGGTTGACCAACGGCATCGAGGTGACGACCTACATTCCGGGGGTCGGCCACAACCTTCAGGAGCACTCGCTCGTCCTCATCCGCGGCGGGCGCGTGAAGGATCTGCCGGGGGTGCGCTACCACGTCGTGCGGGGCACGCTGGACGCCGTCGGGGTGGCGGGCCGGATGCAGGGGCGGTCGAAATACGGGGCCAAGCGGCCCAAGAAGGCCTAGGCGTATGCCGCGACGTCGAGAGATTGCCAAGCGGGAAGTGCCGGCGGATCCGATCTACAACAGCCCGCTGGTCACGAAGTTCATCAGCACCATCATGCGCGGCGGCAAGCGATCCACCGCCGAGCGGATCATGTACGGCGCGCTGAACATCGTGAAGGAGAAGTCGGCCGACGATCCGCTGAAGGTGTTCAAGAAGGCCATCGACAACGTGAAGCCGAGTCTGGAAGTGAAGTCGCGGCGCGTCGGCGGCTCGAACTATCAGGTGCCGATCGAGGTCAATCCGAACCGGCGGCTGTCGCTCGCGATCCGCTGGGTGGCCGGGTTCGCCGAGGAGCGCGCCGACGGCAAGACGATGCAGGAGAAGCTGGCGAACGAGTTTCTCGATGCCGCGAACCTGCGCGGGGGCGCCGTCAAGAAGCGCGAAGACACCCATCGCATGGCGGAAGCCAACAAGGCCTTCGCCCACTATCGGTGGTAGACACGCTCCGCGAAGTTCGACGTTGGAAGCCAGAAGTTAGACGTCAGACGTCAGCACCAGTATCGACTCCTATGGCGCGTCAAGTTCCTCTCGCTCGCTGTCGCAACATCGGCATCATGGCCCACATCGATGCCGGCAAGACGACCACGACCGAGCGCATCCTGTTCTACACGGGCATCACCTACAAGATCGGTGAGGTGCACGAAGGCACCGCCGTCATGGACTGGATGGAGCAGGAGCAGGAGCGCGGGATCACCATCACCTCGGCCGCAACCACCTGCAGCTGGCGCGACCACCGCATCAACATCATCGACACCCCCGGCCACGTGGACTTCACGGCGGAGGTCGAGCGATCGCTCCGCGTCCTGGACGGCGCCGTCGCGGTGTTCGACTCGGTCGCCGGCGTCGAGCCGCAGTCGGAAACCGTCTGGCGACAGGCCGACAAGTACCGGGTCCCGCGGATCTGCTTCGTCAACAAGATGGACCGCATCGGGGCCAACTTCCTCCGGACCTTCGAGCAGATCAAGTCGAAGCTGCAGGGCAACCCCGTGGCCATCCACCTGCCGATTGGCAGCGAGGACAAGTTCGCCGGCGTCATCGATCTCATCCGCATGAAGGCGATTCGCTGGCAGGACGAGACGATGGGCGCGGACTACATCGTCGAGGAAATTCCGGCCGATCAGCTCGCCGAGGTGAAGGAGTTCCGCGAGCAGCTGATCGAGAAGGTCAGCGAGGTCGACGACCGCATTCTCGAGAAATACCTCCACGGGCAGGAGATCACCGAAGAGGAGATTCGCGCGGCCATCCGGAAACGGACGATTGAGTCCGTCCGCAAGGAGGAGTTCGCGTTCGTGCCCGTGGTTTGCGGGTCGGCGTTCAAGAACAAGGGCGTCCAGCCGCTGCTCGACGCCGTCGTGGATTTCCTGCCGTCGCCGATGGACATTCCGGCGGTGACGGGGATCGATCCGCGGGGCGCCGAGGGCGCGATGGCGGAACGGCCGGCGAAGGATGACGCGCCGCTCTCGGCCCTCGCCTTCAAGATCATGACCGACCCGTTCGTCGGCCAGTTGACCTTCATCCGCGTGTATTCGGGCACGATGGTGTCGGGCATGGCGGTGTACAACGCCACGAAGCAGAAGTCCGAGCGCATCGGCCGCCTGCTGAAGATGCATGCGAACAAGCGCGAGGAGATCAAGGAAGTCCTCGCGGGTGACATCGCCGCCGCCGTTGGCCTCCGGTCCGTCTCGACCGGCGACACGGTATGTGAGGAGAAGACGCCCGTCATTCTCGAGGCGATGGACTTCCCCGAGCCGGTGATTTCGCTGGCCATTGAGCCGAAGACCAAGTCGGACCAGGAGAAGCTGGGGCTCGGCCTGGCGAAGCTGATGGCGGAGGACCCGACCTTCCGCGTCAAGACCGATCCCGAGACCGGCCAGGTGGTCATTGCCGGCATGGGCGAGTTGCACCTCGAGATCATCGTCGACCGGCTGAAGCGCGAGTTCAGCGTCGAAGCGTCGGTCGGTGCGCCGCAGGTCGCCTACAAGGAAACGATCACGCGGGCGGCCGAGGGCGAGGGGCGCTACGTCAAGCAAACCGGCGGCCGCGGCCAGTACGGGCACGCGAAGATTCGCCTCGCCCCGCGCAAGCCCGGCGAAGGCTACCTGTTTGAGAACAACATCGTCGGCGGATCGATCCCGAAGGAGTTCATCAAGCCGATCGATCAGGGCATCCGCGAGGCCATGACGACCGGCGTCCTGGCGGGCTACCCGATCGACGACATCCTGATCGACCTCTACGACGGATCCTTCCACGACGTGGACTCGAGCGAGATGGCGTTCAAGATTGCCGGATCGATGGCGTTCAAGGACGCGGCCAAGAAGGCGCATCCGGTCCTGCTCGAGCCGGTGATGCGTGTCGAGGTCACCGTGCCCGAGGAGTACATGGGCGACGTGATCGGCGACATCACGAGCCGCCGGGGCCATCTGCAGTCCGTCGAGGCGCGGGGCGGCACCCAGATCATCAATTCCCGCGTGCCGCTGGCCACGATGTTCGGCTATGCGACCGATCTCCGGTCGCGCACGCAGGGCCGCGGCGCCTACTCGATGCACTTCGATCGGTACGAGCCGGCGCCCGCCTCGGTGAGCGAGGAAGTAATCGCGAAGGTTCAGGGCAAATAGGCCAGGGAGTCCAGATGGCGACGCCGTTTTCCGAGAAAATCCGCATCCGCTTGAAGGCGTACGACTATCGCCTGCTGGACCAGTCGACGACCGAGATCGTCGACACCGCCAAGCGCACGGGCGCCCGGCTGGCCGGTCCGGTGCCGCTGCCGACCGAGAAGAACAAGTGGACCGTGCTCCGGTCGCCGCACGTGGACAAGAAGTCGCGCGAGCAGTTCGAGATCCGGACGCACCGCCGGCTGATCGACATCTTCGAGCCCACGCCGCAGACGGTCGACGCGCTCATGAAACTCGATCTGCCCGCCGGGGTGGATGTCGAGATCAAGGCGTTTGGGAAGGAACACAAGTAGCCATGATCACAGGCATTCTCGGACGCAAAGTCGGCATGACGCAGGTCTTCGAGACCGACGGCACGGTGGTGCCGGCCACCGTCATCCAGGCCGGGCCGTGCGTCGTCGTGCAGGCCAAGACCGTCGCGGCCGATGGCTATGAGGCCGTGCAGCTCGGCCTGGTGGATCCGACGCCGGCCCGGGCGAACAAACCGACGGCCGGCCACTTCAAGCGGGCCGCCGTGCCGCCCACGCGGATCCGGCGCGAGGTGGGCGTCGCCCCGGGCGGCGATGCCCTCAAGGCCGGCGATCAGGTGCTCGCGACGATGTTCGCCAAGGGCGATCGCGTGGACGTGATCGCCACGAGCCGCGGGCGCGGGTTCCAGGGCGTCATGAAACGCCACCACTTCGCGGGCGGCGCGGCCACCCATGGATCGATGTTCCATCGGGCGCCGGGATCGATCGGCGCATCCTCGTTTCCCTCGCGCGTCGTCAAAGGCATGCGCGCGGCGGGACGCATGGGCGGCGATCGGGTCACCACCCGCAACCTGAAGGTCGTGGGCGTGGACCAGGACAACCACCTGCTCGTCCTGTGCGGCGCAGTGCCCGGCGCGCCGGGCGGCGTCGTGATCGTGCGGCGGGCCGTGGCCCGCAAGCCGGATCCGCAGCCGCAGGTCGAGAAGAAGAAGGGCCGGAAGTAGCCGTGCGGACCGCGCGGTGTGAGCGAGCGCCATCATGATCCTCGATGTGGTCAACACACAGAACGAAAAGGTCGGGTCGATCGACCTGAAGGACGACGTGTTCGTGGGGCCGGCGAGAACCGACCTCATCTGGGAGTCGGTCGTGCGGCAGAACGCCTCCGAGCGCCGCGGCACGCACAAGACCAAGAACCGGGCGCTCGTGAGCGGATCCGGCAAGAAGCCGTACCGGCAGAAGGGGACCGGCCGCCCCCAGGTGGGGTCGACGCGGACCCCGCTCTGGCGGCATGGCGGCACGGTCTTCGGGCCGCAGCCACGGAGCTACGACTACCAGCTGCCGCGGAAGGTCGAGCGCGGGGCGTTGCGTCAGGCGCTCCAGACGAAGCTTCGCGAGGGCGCGGTGGTGATCGTCGAGGCGTTGCGGGCGGACGGCATCAAGACGAAGCCGGCGGCCGAGGTGCTGCGGCGTCTCGGCGCCCGCGGCAAGACGCTCGTGGTCGATGTCGCGCTCGACGAGCCGTTTCGTTTGTCGGTCCGCAACATTGCCGGCGTGACCGCCGTGGCGAGCGGGCGGCTGACCGCGCGCGACGTGATGAACACGTCGCGCCTCATCGCGACGCGGGCGGCGGTCGAGCGGTTGCAGGAGGTGCTGGGATGAAGCTGGCCGACGTCATCCGCCGGCCGCTCGTGACCGAGAAGACGACGATGGCGCGCGAGGTGTCGCCGGTCGTCGCGTTCGAAGTGGCCATGGGCGCGACCAAAGTGGACGTCAAGCGTGCCGTGCAGGCGCTGTTTGGCGCGAAGGTCCAGTCGGTGCGCACCGAGATCATGCACGGCAAGATCAAGCGCCAGGGGCGGTTCTCCGGCCAGCGGTCGGACTGGAAGAAGGCCTGGGTCCGGCTCCGCGAGGGCGAAAAGGTGCCGGAACTGTTCGAGGGGAACTAGGAGCACGTATGCCCATTCGCAACTACAAGCCGACCTCGCCCGGCCGCCGCTTCCAGAGCGTCCAGACGTTCGAGGAGATCACGGTCAGCAAGCCGTACCGGCCGCTGACCGAGTCGCTCGAGCGATCGGGCGGTCGGAACAATCGCGGGCACCTGACGTCCTGGTGGCGCGGCGGCGGCCACAAGCGTGCGTACCGGATCATCGATTTCCGCCGGGACAAGTTCGACGTGCCCGGCCGTGTGTCCACCGTCGAGTACGACCCGAACCGGTCCGCGCGCATCGCGCTCGTGACCTATGCCGACGGCGAGAAGCGCTACATCCTGCATCCGATGGGCGTGAAGGTGGGCGACGCCGTGGTGTCGGGATCGACCGTGGACATCCTGCCCGGCAACTGCCTGCCGCTCAAGAACATCCCCCTCGGCACGATGATTCACAACGTCGAGCTGAAGCGGGGCAAGGGTGGACAGATCGCCCGATCGGCGGGATCGGCCGTGCAGCTCGTCGCCAAGGAAGGCCTCCACGCCTCGGTCAAGATGCCCTCCGGCGAGATCCGGCTGATCAGCCTCGAGTGCCTGGCGACGGTCGGACAGGTCGGCAACATCGACCACGAGAACCGCTCCATCGGCAAGGCGGGGCGGAATCGCTGGCTGGGCAAGCGTCCGCACGTGCGCGGTGTCGCCATGAACCCCGTCGATCACCCGCTGGGCGGCGGGGAAGGCAAGACGTCGGGCGGTCGGCACCCCGTGACGCCGTGGGGCACGCCGACGAAGGGCTACAAGACGCGACGCAACAAGCGCAGCGACCGGTTCATCGTGACGCGCCGGCAGAAGTAAGGACGATTGACGGTTTCGAGAGACATATGGGCAGATCACTCAAGAAGGGTCCCTTCATCGACGTTCACCTGCTCGAGAAGGTGGAGGCGATGAACCGGGAGAGCGAGCGGCGGGTCATCAAGACCTGGTCGCGGCGGTCGACCGTCGTGCCCGAGATGGTGGGCCACACGATCGCGGTGCACAACGGCAAGAAGTTCATCCCCGTGTACATCACCGAGAACATGGTGGGACACAAGCTGGGTGAGTTCGCGCCGACGCGGTTCTTCCGCGGGCATACGACGAAAGCGGAGAAGGCCGCGCAGATGGCGGCGGTTTCGGCCGCGTCGCCGGCCGCGCCCAAGGGAGGCGCGTGATGGCGGTGGGGCACGCGACCGCGCGCTACATCCGCACGTCGGCGCAGAAGGCCGGGCTCGTGCTCGATCAGATTCGCGGCCAGGAGGTCGCGCACGCCCTGGCCACGCTGCGGTTCTCGCGCAAGCTGATCGCCCGCGACATCGAAAAGGTGCTCCGATCGGCCGTCGCGAACCTGCAGCAGCAGGACGGGTTCAGCGGCGACGTCGATCGCCTGTTCGTGGCCGGCTGCTGGGCCAACCAGGGGCCGAGCATGAAGCGGGTCCGGCCGGCGCCGATGGGACGCGCCTTCCGGGTCGTGAAGCGGATGGCGCATCTCACGGTGGAGGTGGCCGAGCGTCCGCGCGCGTCGGCTTCGACGGCGTCGGCGGCGCCGCGCCGGCGTCGCGGGGCGAGCGCTCCGGCTGGCGGCGGCTCGGCCCGCGCCCGCGGCTAAGAGGATTCCATGGGACAGAAGGTTCACCCGTACGGGTTCCGGCTCGGCTTCAACAAGACGTGGCGATCCCGGTGGTACGCCGATCGCGACTACGCGAAGCTGCTGCACGAGGATCTCAAGCTGCGCACCGATCTGCGCGCGCGGTTCGCGCACGCGGGCGTGGCCCGCATCGACATCGAGCGGGCCGCCAACAAGCTCAAGATCGACATCCATACGTCCCGGCCCGGCATCATCATCGGCCGCAAGGGCACGGAGGTCGATCGGCTGCGCCAGGAGCTGCAGAAGTCCACCGGCCGCGAGGTGTTCATCAACATCCTCGAGATCCA
>CAZFAT010000133.1:0-4671 GCA_964517075.1 uncultured Solibacteraceae bacterium | reverse complement strand
TCGCCGGACCGATGGCCTTCTCGAGCCGCGCGACCATGTCGGCGGCGCTGGCCGCGGCCGGCTTGTCGTAGAGCCGGAGGTAATCGACGCCGCATCCGGATCGCGCCGCGGCGTACCGGATGGATTCATGCTGCGAGTAGTGATCGTGCTCGGTGGTCAGAATGCTCTGGTCCCGGCGGATGCGCAGGCCGTGATACACGAGGGCGAGTCCGGTCGTGGTGTTCGCCGTGGCGCAGAGTTCCTCGGGCGCGGCGCCGAGGTAGTCGGCCAGCGCGCGCTTGACCACCACGAACGGGCGCCCTTCCGTGTCGGAGAACGCCGCCTGTTCCAGCCAGACCGGGTCGGCGTCGATCTTCTGGCGGAAGCGATCGATGGCGTCCGCCACCGGGCGCGGATGCGAGACGAGCAGGAACGAGGCCAGGTGAACCCAATCGCGCGACAAGGGGAAGAGGTCGCGCACGGCCTGCCAGTCGACGGCGCCGTCAGCGCGGCGCAGCGGTGCGGGGGCCGCTGGCGGGGGAGCGTCGGCCACGCGTTCGGTTCCGCACCCGATGCCACCGGCGGTCAGGCCCAGGCCCACGGATGCGAGCCAGCGGCGACGGCTGAGCGTCATGATGGAGCCTCCAGGTCCCGCCGCGTCCTGACTCCCGCTAGTCGTAGCGCACGCCGAGCTTCTGCAGGACTTCGGGCGGGGCGCCCGTCCACTCCACGGGCCGATTGCCCTGGTACCCGAGGTCCGCGACGCCGACGCGGCTGGACCAGAATCCGGCTGCCACGAGATCGCGCATCGTCGTAAAGAACGATACGCCGTGGCTGAACTCGGAACGCGCGCGCGACGGCCAGGCGATGTCGTCGAGGACCTGCCGGCGCTGGGCATCCGTCGCCTCAGCGAACGTTCGGTCGAAGCGGCGCTGGCACTCGGTGTCGAGCCACATCAGGCCGCCGCGCACCGCGACTTGGCGCACGGGCTGTTCGGCGACGATGTAGTCGATGAACTCGGGGGTGCCGGCCTCCGACGCGCTGGGCGAGCGCGCATCGCGTGGAATGATCAGGTCTGAGAGCAGGACGATCGTCGCGTACTCGCGTGCGGTGAAGAAACGGGGCGTGTAGGCGCGCCCCGCAGCGGCCGCCTGGCTCGCGGCCTGACGCGCCCCAGCCGCGGCCTGCACGGCCTCCTCCTGGGTCCATGTGAACGCCACGGCCGCGGCCGGGACCGCGCCCATCATTCGAAGGGCATCACGTCGTTTGATGTCAGTCATGGAGTCAACCCTTAGAGCTTGCCGCGGTTTCGTTCAGCCGCCAGATGCTCCGCCGTTCGCCACGCGAGTGCCATGATCGTCCACGTCAGGTTCTTGTCCGCCTGCGAGACGAACGGTCCGCCGTCGGCCACGAACAGGTTGCGCACGTCGTGGGCCTGGCAGTTCCGGTTCAGCACGGACGTCTTCGGGTCGTTGCCCATGCGGGTCGCGCCGGCCTCGTGAATGATGAGGCCGCCGACGGCGAGGCCGTAGTTCTGTTCGGTGCTCGGCATCGAGGAGGTCGGCGTGCCGCCCATTTCCTGGATGATCGTGCGGAAAGTCTCCTGCATGTGGCGCGCCTGCAGCCGTTCGTGGTCGCTCCATGTGTGGTGGAAGCGCAGGACCGGGATGCCCCACTTGTCCACGACGTTCGGATCGATCTCGCAATAGCAATCCTCGCGCGCCACCTGCTCGCCGCGGCCGGCGAAGTTCACGAACGCGCCGTAGTAGCGGCGGTACTCGGCCTTGAGATCCGCACCGTAGCCGCCACCGCGGCTCTGCGGGTAGTTGTGGATGCCGCCGCCAAAGCCGTAGCCCGGCATCCCGAAGCCGCCGCCGAGCTCGATGTGGTACCCGCGCGGAAAGCCCAGCGCCTTGTTGTTGCCCCACCACGGGATGTACAGGTGCGCGCCGCCGGCGCCGTCCGAGTTGTAGCGGGGCGTGTCGAGGAGCGAGGGGATGAACCCGCCGACGCTGAGGCCGGTCGAGTCCGTGAGGTACCTGCCGACCAGGCCGCTCGAGTTCGCGAGGCCGTTCGGGAATCGCGACGACTTCGAGTTGAGCAGCAGCCGTGCCGATTCGCAGCAGCTCGCGGCGACGACCACGATCCGCGCCCGGATCTGATGCTCGGTCAGTTTCTCGGTGTCTACGTAGGACACGCCGGTCGCGAGGCCGTCCGCGCCCGTCGTCACCTCCCGCGCCATCGCGTTGGTGATGACGGTCAGCCGGCCCGTCTTCAGCGCGGGCGGCAGCATCACCGACACGCTCGAGAAGTTCGAGTGCATCGCGCACCCCCGCCCGCACTGGCCGCAGTAGTGGCACGCCGGCCGCCCGTTCAGCGGCCGCGTCAGGACCGAGAGCCGGGACGAGACGATGGGGATTTTCAGGTGGTCGCACGTCTTCTTGATGACCAGTTCGTGCGCCCGCGGCCGCGGCGGCGGCTGGAAAATGCCGTCCGGTTCGTTGTGCAGCCCGGTCTGGGCGGCGTGGTTCGTCCCGAAGATGCCGACGAAGCTGTCGAGCTTGTCGTAGTACGGCTTGAGCTCGTCGTAGGTGATGGGCCAGTCGTCGCCGAAGCCGTCGAGGCTCTTGCGGCGGAAGTCATCGGGACCGAAGCGCAGCGAAATGCGGCCCCAGTGATGCGTGCGGCCGCCGAGCATCCGCCCGCGAAACCAGCGCCATGCACCGCGGCCGACCGTGTACGGTTCGCCGTCGATGTCCCAGCCGCCGAGGCACCCGTCGTACGCGCCAAACGGTTTCCTGTCGCCGCCCCACCCGCGCGTGGGCGAGTCGTAGTTCCACGCGAACATCGCGGAGTCCTTCGCGGAGTCCCACGCCGGGCCGCCTTCGATCATGACGACGTCCGCGCCGGCTTCGGTCAGGACCTTCGCGGTGGTCCCCCCGCCGGCGCCGGAGCCGACGATGCAGACGTCGTAGACACGGGGAGAACGGATGATCTGCATGCGGACTCCTCACTCGCCAGGCGCGAACGGCCGGGCGCGTATCTTACTCCCGTCGCCGGGGTCCCGCCGGTGCGGGATTGGCGCAACAGCTCTGGGTGGTCCCCATCGCGGCCTGCGACCCGTGGCCGACACCAACGGGCCCGACGCTGGGCCTGAACGGCGTCATGTACGGGCTGCTGCCCTGACGGGCAGGACACGGGTATATAGTGAGCGCGCATGACGATGACGTGGGTTCTGCTGCTCGCGATCGTGGTGCTCCTCCTGGCCGGCGTCGGCATCTACAACAGCCTCATTGCCCTGCGCGCACGCGCCGACGCGGCGTGGTCGGATGTCAACGTCCAGCTCAAACGGCGGCACGACCTGGTCGGCAACTTGGTCGAGACGGTCAAGGGCTACGCGTCCCACGAGCGGGCGACGCTGGAGCAGGTGATCGAGGCCAGAAACCGCGCCACCGGCGCGGCCGGGAGCGGTCATCCGAAGGAGGCTGGCCAGGCGGAGAACGCGCTGACCGCGCAGCTGCGGTCGCTCTTCGCGCTCGCCGAGGCCTACCCGGACCTCAAGGCGAGCCAGAACTTCCAGGACCTGCAGCGGTCCCTCGAGTCGCTTGAGACCGGCATCCAGAACGCGCGCCGGTACTACAACGCGGTGGTCCGGGACCTCAACACCCGGATCCAGTCGGTCCCGTCCGTCGTCGTCGCGCACCTGTTCGGCTTCGGCGAGCGGGAGTACTTCGAGCTGGCGGACGCGGCCGAGGCCCAGGTCCCCACCGTCAGGTTCTGACCGGTGGTCCGGTTCCGTCCACGCCGTCCCGGCGCGTTCCTGATCACGCTGGTGATCGCCGTGCTGCTGCCGGGAATGCCGGCGGCGCAGTCCGATCGCGGCGCGTACGTCATCAGAAGCTTCGACAGTCAGCTGACGGTCGAGGCCGATTCCACCCTGCTCGTCGACGAGCGCATCGAAGTCGAGTTCAGCGCGCCGCGCCACGGCATCTTCCGGACGATTCCGGTGCGGTACTCGGACCCGCGAGGGTACGCCTATTCGCTCGACCTGCGGCTGCTGGAGGTCACCGATGCCGCCGGCGCGCCGCATCAGGCGGTGATATCGAACGAGGGGCGCTACACGAAGATTCGGATCGGCGATCCGGACCGCGAGGTGCGGGGCGTGGTGCTCTACCTCGTGCGCTATCGGGTGCGCCATGCCCTCGCGCAGTTCGCCGAGCACGACGAGGTCTACTGGAACGCCACCGGACACGAGTGGAACGCGCCCATCCTGCGGTCGAGCGCCACGGTGCGGCTCCCCCGGCCCGTCGCGGCGGGCGATCTCCAGGCGGCCGGCTACACGGGCAGCTTCGGCCGGACGGACCGCGACGTCGAGATCAGTCATCCGGAACCTGGCGTCGTCAGGGTCGTCACGACGCGGCCGCTCGACCCGCTCGAAGGGCTGACGGTCGCCGTCGGGTTTCCGCAAGGCATCGTGGCGTTCCCCACGCCGATCCAGCGCGCCGGACGCGTCGCCGGGGACAATTGGGTCGCGTTGCTGCCGTTTGCGTGGCTCGCGTTCCTGTACCTCCGCTACCGGACCAGCGGCCGCGATCCGGATCCGGGCGCGCCCGTGGTGGTCAGCCACGAACCGCCCGCGGGACTGACGCCAGGCGCGGTCGGCACGCTGGTCGACGAGCGCGTCGATGCGGT
>CAZFAT010000132.1:0-3535 GCA_964517075.1 uncultured Solibacteraceae bacterium | reverse complement strand
CGGGCCAGGTCCTGCTCGGTCACCGTGACGGCCGCGCCATCCGGCGTCACGCCGCCGGCCGGGGCCGCGCCCGCCGCATCCGCGCCGGCTCGCCGGCGCGCTTCCTCGATGAGCGACAACGCGTCGGCATCAATCACCCGCAGGTCCTGTCGGTTGCGCAACTGGCTGCGGAGCAGCCGTGCCGTCTCGGTGTTCGAGTCAATCGCTTCGCTGCCGCCGCTCAGAAAACCGGCCACCAGGATGCGGTCGAACGACGAGACGTCGATCTTCGACTGGATCGGCACCTCGATGGGGATCTCGTAGAACGCCAGGCATCCGCCTGCCGATCCCGCCGCAACGGTCAGACTAGCGATCGCGACGACGGTTCTGGCGGTCATAGATCTCTCTGAACAGCGCGTAGTTGTTCACGATGAAGGTATTGCTCGGCTCGAGTTCCAGCGCGCTCTCGTAGGCCCTGCGCGCGTCGTCGAAGCGTCCCAGCCGTTCGTAGCCGATGGCGAGGTTGTTCCAGGCGGCCGCGTAGCTCGGATCAATCTTGGTGGCGCGCTCCCAGCGGTAGCTGGCTTCCTTCCAGAGATTCCGCTGCGCGACCTCGATGCCGAACTCGACCTGCGCCTTGGCCTCCGAGCGCGGATCGGCAAAGGCCGGCCGGGCCGTGCCCCCCACGACGGTGAGGACCGCGACGAGGAGCAGCAGGTGCCGCATAGGGTTTGTTCCAAACTATAACGCCGACGGCCCGCGCGGCGCTTATCTTTCTGCAGAATCTGCCAGAGGCCCGCCGCCCCGAGTGCAAGAAGTTGCCGGCCCCGCCGGGCGGTCGCAGCGAATTCCGTCCAGACGTCGTGGCACGCCGGGTGCACTGGCGAGTCGCACAGTGCCAGTTTCGTCATCACCCTCTGTCGCGGGCTCCGAGACGCTCGTGGCGCTGTCCCTGTTCAGGCTGGGCTTCGATACCCGGGCCGCCAGAGCCCTGAAGGACGCCTGCCCATCGGGCGCTTCCCTCGCTCAGGTCGATGCACAGGTGTTGGACATCGTCATGGCGGGGTTGGAAGTGCCTCCCGAGGAACGACGCGCCAGGATGGCTGCCGCTCGCGCGGCCGCGCGGGACGCGATCGAGGCCGGCCGGGCGGCCGGACTGACGATCCTGACAGTGGGGGACCCGACCTATCCATGGTTACTGCGACAGATAGCGGATCCGCCAATTGTGCTCTGGTGCCGTGGTCATCCCGACCGTCTCGACGGCCCCGGCGTCGCCATCGTGGGGTCCCGCCAAGCCTCGGCAGCCGGGCTGGCCATGGCCAGACACCTTGGCCGCGAGGTCAGCCGCGCCGGCCTCGTGGTGACGAGCGGCCTGGCGCGCGGCATCGACGGCGCCTCACACCGCGGGGCGCTCGACGCGGGTGGGCTCACCATTGGCGTGCTGGGCAATGGGGTGGACGTGGCGTATCCTGCAGAACACCGCGACCTGACGGCGGCCATCGCCCAGACCGGCCTGCTCGTCAGCGAGTTCCCGCCCGGCGTCCGACCGTCTCCGAGTCACTTTCCCCTGCGAAACCGCATCATCAGCGGCCTGTCGCGGGCCGTGGTGGTGGTCGAGGCGAACGAGCGGAGCGGGTCGCTGATTACCGCCAGGGCTGCCCTCGAGCAGGGGCGGGACGTGCTGGCGGTGCCCGGGCCCGTCGCCCCGGGGAACCACCGCGGGTGTCACGCCCTCATAAAGGATGGCGCCCGAGTGGTCGAGAGTGTGGAGGACATCCTCGAGGAACTCCGGTGGGTCCGGCCCGCGCCTGCATCTCCGAACAGAGATGAAAAGTCTTTACTTGTCAGTGATTTAGACGTAGTTATCAAGCGAGGTGAGGTGCTGACGCTCGACGATCTCGCGGCCCGATCCGGCCGGCCGGTGCCCGAACTGCTGGCCGAACTGGGCCGGCTGGAAGTGGCCGGCCGCATCGCCCGAATGGCCGGCGGGACCTTCGCACGGCTTGACTGACCTGCTACCACTAGTAGAGGGGACACCGTTTCATGGCAAAGGCTCTGGTCGTCGTCGAATCGCCGGCGAAGGCGAAGACGATTAACAAGTATCTCGGGCGCGACTTCAAGGTCGTGGCGTCGATGGGGCACGTGCGCGACCTCCCCAAGAGCAAGCTGGGGGTGGACGTCGAAGGCGGCTTCGAGCCCGAGTACGTCGTGATTCCGGCCCGCACCAAGGTCATCAAGGAGCTGAAGGACGCCGCCAAGAGCGCCGACGAGATCTACATCGCGACCGACCCGGACCGGGAAGGGGAGGCCATTGGCTGGCATCTCTCCGAGGAGCTGGGGACCAAGAAGAAGGTCCGCCGGCTGATGTTCAACGAGATCACGAAGAAAGCCATCCTCGAGGCCATCAAGCACCCCGGCGAGATTGACATGCGGATGGTGGACGCCCAGCAGGCGCGGCGCGTCCTCGACCGCCTGGTCGGCTACAAGATCAGCCCGATCCTTTGGGACAGGGTCCGTCGGGGGCTCAGCGCCGGGCGCGTGCAGTCGGTGGCGCTGAAGCTCATCTGCGACCGCGAGCGGGAGATCGAGGCGTTCGTCGCCGAAGAGTACTGGCACCTCACGGCCCGGCTGGCCGGACCGGTGCCGCCAGAATTCGACGCCCGGCTCATGCGCAAGGGCGACGCGGCCGCGAAGATCAGAGACGAGGCCGAGGCCAAGGCCGTGCTCGCCGACCTGGCCCGGCAGGCGTTCGTCGTCTCCGGTGTCACGACCAAAGAGCGCAAGCGGCACGCCGTGCCGCCGTTCATTACGAGCAAGCTCCAGCAGGCGTCGCGGTTCCCGGTCAAGAAGACCATGATGATCGCGCAGCAGCTGTATGAGGGCATCCAGCTGCCGAACCAGGATGCCCCGATCGGCCTTATCACCTACATGCGAACCGATTCGGTGCGCGTGGCCGATCAGGCGCTCGACGAAGTGCGCGGGTACATCGGCAGCCAGTTCGGGCCGACTTACGTCCCGGAAGACGCCAATCGCTTCAAGGTCAAGGCGACGGCGCAGGACGCGCACGAAGCGATCCGGCCGACCTCGGCCGCCCCCGAGTTCCATCCCGACGCCGTGCGCGCTTACCTGACGCCGGACCAGTACTACCTCTATCGACTCGTCTGGAACCGCTTCGTGGCCTCGCAGATGACGCCGGCGGTCTTCGACGACACGACGGTGGACATCGCGGCGGGCGAGTACCTGTTCCGCGCCCGGGGATCGGTGCCGAAGTTCGCCGGGTGGCTGGCGGTGTACGGCCAGGGCATTGGAGAAGCCGACGAGAGCGAGCGGACCGAGCGACCGGCGCCGGGGGCCAGGGCCGAGGGCGACGACGAGCCCGCCAGCGGCCTGCTGCCGGAGCTGGCGGCGGGGCAGCGGCTGGACGTCCGCGCCCTGACGCCGGAACAGAAGTTCACGCAGCCCCCGCCCCGGTTCAACGAAGGGTCGCTCGTGAAGGCGCTCGAGGAGAACGGCATCGGCCGACCGAGCACCTACGCGTCGATCATCAGCGTTCTGC
>CAZFAT010000131.1:0-5349 GCA_964517075.1 uncultured Solibacteraceae bacterium | reverse complement strand
GCTGATCGAGGCGTACGCCGAGCTGCGCCGTCGCGGCATCGAGGATCACAAGCTCCTGATCATCGGCGACGAAGTGTCGAAGTATCCGAACCTGCGGCGGCTGGTGCACCGGTTCCAGCTCCATCAGCACGTCCGCTTCCTGGGCTTCGTGCCCGACGCCACGCTCGCCGCGCTGTATCGCCTGGCGGCCGTCTTCGTCTTTCCGTCCCTCTACGAGGGCTTCGGCCTACCCCCGCTCGAGGCCATGGCGGCCGGCGCACCGGTGATCACATCGAATGTGTCGTCGCTGCCCGAGGTGGTGGGCGACGCGGCGCTGCTGATCGATCCGATGGATGCGGGATCCATTGCCGACGCGCTGGCGCGGGTGCTCCGCGATGCGACGCTCCGCGCCGACCTGATCCGGCGCGGCCAGGCTCGCGCCGCGACCTTCTCCTGGGAGCGGTCGGCCGCGCGCGTGCACGAGGTCTACCGCGAGGTGGGGCAGCCCGCCCATGACTGACAGCCCCAAGGCGGCCGTCCCGGTGCCCCCGCCCTGGGCTGGCCGCCGCGTGGTCCTCGTCCATGACTGGCTGACCGGCATGCGCGGCGGCGAAAAGGTGCTCGAGGCGATCTGCCGGATCCTGCCGCAGGCCGAACTGGTCACGCTCCTCTACGTGCCCGGCTCGGTCTCGCCAGTGATTGCCGGGCGGCGCATCCGGACGTCGTTCATCCAGCACCTGCCGTTCGCGCGGCGCCTGTACCGGCACTATCTCCCGCTCTTCCCCATCGCCGTCGAGGCGCTCGACCTCGACGATGCCGACGTCGTGATCTCCACCAGCCACGCGGCGGTAAAGTCCGTCGTGCGCACGGGGCGAGCGCGCCACCTCTGTTATTGCCATTCGCCCATGCGCTACGCCTGGGATCAGTTCGACGCGTACTTCGGCGTGGACCGGGTCGGTCCGGCGGCGCACGCGGTGCTGCGCCGGGTGATGGCCGCCCTCGCGCGGTGGGATCGGGCCACGGCGGACCGCGTCGATGCCTATCTCGCGAACTCGCATTACGTTGCGGGGCGGATCGCGCGGTACTATAATCGTCACGCCTCGGTGTTGTATCCGCCGGTGGACACGTCCTTCTTCACCCCCGGCGGGGCCCCTCCCGAGCCCTATTTCCTCGTGGTGTCCGCCCTGGTGCCCTACAAGCGCATCGATGTTGCGATCCGGGCCGCCGAACGCCTGGGCGCGCGGCTGAAGATTGCCGGCACCGGTCCTGACGAAGCGCGCCTCCGGGCGCTGGCCGGCCCCACCGTCGAGTTCCTCGGTTCGGTGGAGGGCGAGGCCCTCCGGGAGCTCTACCGTCGGGCTCAGGCGCTCGTGCTGCCCGCCGAGGAGGACTTCGGCATCGCGCCGGTGGAGGCGATGGCCTGCGGCCGGCCCGTGGTGGCGCTGGCGCGCGGCGGTGCGACCGAGTCGGTCCAGCCTGGCATTACGGGTATGCTGGTGGACCGGCAGACGCCGGCGGCCTTTGCCGAAGCCATGCACGCGGCGGCCACTGCCACCTGGCCGCCCACGCGTCTCGTCGAGCGGGCGGCCGAGTTCGGTGCCGATCGGTTCGACCGCGGCTTCCGCCAAGCGCTGGGCGACCTGCTGACGGCGTCCCCTCCATGCTGAAGCGCTACAACCGGCTGTTGATCGCGCTTCACGTCCTGGCGGATTTCTTCGCCGCCGTGGCCGCCTTCGCCCTCGCCTATCTCGTCCGATTCGAAAGCGGCCTCATGCGGCTGACGCAGCCCGCGCCGCCTTTCTGGCGGTACCTCGCGCTCGCGCCGGTGATCGGGGTCCTCGTCGTCCTCGCATTTCAGTTGCAGGGTGTCTACCGGCTGCGGCGGGGGCGGACGCGCGTGGACGACTTCTTCGGCGTGCTCGTCGGCGCGCTGCTCGCCACGCTGGCCGGCCTCGGCTGCACGTTGTACGTCCAGACCTACCACCTGCCCGACGCGCTCAAGGCGCAGGGTTTCCTCGAAGTCTCCCGGCAGGTCTGGGCCCTGTTCCTCGCCCTGACGGTGCTATTCACCTACACCTCGCGCGAGGTTGCCCGCCACGTGCTGCAGCGGCGCTGGCGCGCCGGGATCGGCCTCAAGCGCGTGCTCATCGTGGGCGTGGGCGACCTCGGCCGCATGGTCGCGGATCGCATTCTCGAGCACAGCGAGCTGGGCTTCAAGCTCGTCGGGTTCGTCGACGACCGCGCCGCCTCGACCGACGCCATCGGCTACCGAGGCCTGCCGCTGCTCGGCTCGACGGCCGAAGTCGGCGAGATTGCCGCCCGCGAGCACATCGACGAAATCTACGTCGCGTTCCCCATCGAAGAGCACATCAAGATGCTCGGCGTCGTCGAAGTGGCTAGCCGCGAGTGCATCAACGTGCACGTCGTGCCCGATCTGCTGCAGTTCATCGCGCTGCGCGCCCGGCTCGAGGACCTGGACGGCCTGCCCCTCATCAGCATCAACGACGTGCCCCTCCGCGGGCTCAACAACGTCCTGAAGCGGCTGGTCGATCTCGTGCTCTCGGCCGGGGTGGTGCTGATTGGCGCGATCCCGGCGCTGACCATCGCCTGGCTCATTCGGATCAGCTCCCCGGGCCCCGCCTTCTACCGCCAGGTCCGGATGGGCCTCGATGGCAAGGCGTTCACGGTCTACAAGTTCCGGTCGATGCCGGTGGACGCCGAGGATGCCAGCGGTCCCGTCTGGGCGCGGGAGGACGACCCGCGGGCCACCGCGATCGGGCGCTGGCTGCGCCGCCACGACGTCGACGAGTTGCCGCAGTTCTGGAACGTGCTGAAGGGCGACATGTCCATCGTCGGCCCGCGCCCGGAGCGGCCCTTCTTCGTCGAGCAGTTCAAGCACCGGATTCCGCAATACATGCTCCGCCACAAAGTGAAGGCAGGCATCACCGGCTGGGCCCAGGTCAACGGCTGGCGGGGCAACACGTCGCTCGAGAAACGGATTGAGTTCGACCTCTACTACATCGGCAACTGGTCGCTGTCGCTCGATTTCAAGATCATGTGGCTGACCTTGATGCGGGATCGTCATCCCGTCACCGGCGCCCTCGGCCGGCTCCCCTGACATGCGCATCGTCATCACCGGCGCCGCCGGGTTCATTGGATCCCATCTCTCGGAGACGCTCCTCGATCGCGGCCACTCGGTGGTTGGCGTCGACAACCTGCTCACCGGCGACCTCGCGAACATCGCGCACCTGGCCGGCCGCGATTTCGTGTTCGTCAAACATGACGTCACGAACTTCATCTACGTGGATGGCCCGGTGGACGTCGTGCTCCACTGGGCGAGCCCGGCCAGCCCGATCGACTACCTCGAATGGCCGATTCCCACGCTGAAGGTCGGCGCCCTCGGCACGCACAAGGCGCTCGGGCTCGCCAAGGCCAAGAAGGCCCGATTCGTCCTCGCGTCGACGTCCGAGGTCTACGGCGATCCGCTGGAGCATCCGCAGCGCGAAAGCTACTGGGGCAACGTCAACCCCGTCGGCCCGCGCGGCGTCTACGACGAAGCCAAGCGCTTCGCCGAGGCGATGACGATGGCCTACCACCGGTATCACGGCGTCGACGCCAAGATCGTCCGGATTTTCAACACGTATGGCCCGCGCATGCGCATCCACGACGGCCGCGCCGTCCCCACGTTCATCGGCCAGGCCTTGCGCGGCGAGGACGTCACCATCTTCGGGGAAGGATCGCAGACGCGGAGCTTCTGCTACATCTCCGATCTGGTGGCCGGCATTCTAAAGCTGATGGATTCGCCGCTCAACGACCCGGTCAACATCGGCAACCCGCACGAGATGTCCATCGAGGCGATGGCGCGCCTGATCATCGAGATGACCGGGTCCTCGAGCCGGCTGGTCTTCAAGCCCCTCCCGACCGACGACCCCAAGGTCCGCCGGCCGGACATCACGCGCGCGCGGACGCTGCTCGGCTGGGAACCGACCGTGCCCCTCGAGCAGGGATTGACGTCCACGATCGATTACTTCCGCACCAGGATCTGAGAGGGGCCGACCTTCAGGTTGGCGGTGACTCCGCTGGCGCGCCGTCCGGCAGGCCGCGGCTCATCCGGACGACGTACTCCGCGCCGGAGACCAGCGTGATGGCGAGCGCGCTGTACACGCACCAGTCCACGATGGCCAGCCGCGCGCCGTAGTGATTCGCGTACAGCGTGACGACGCCCGTCACCACGTACACGACCGTCGCGATCTTCCCGGAGAGCGACGGGCGGAATGTCCGACGGCTCACCGCCAGGTTCACGATGGCGACCGTGAGCACGATGGCGATGTCGCGGCTGAGCACCAGCACCGTCAGCCACAACGGCAACCTGACGACGGTGCCGAGGCCCGGTACGGTCAGCATCACGAACATCGTGGCGACGAGCAGCTTGTCCGCCATCGGGTCCAGCCACGCGCCGAGGGTCGTGAACTGTCCGGTGCGGCGGGCGATGAGCCCGTCCAGGGCGTCGGTCGCGCCGGCGACCGCGAACGTCACGAGCGCCCAGCCCGGCCGCTCGTAGAGCATGCAGAGCGCAAAGACCGGGACCAGCAGCAGCCGGAGGACCGTCAGCTGGTTGGCGGCGGTGAGGACGGACACGCCGCTACCGCGTCAGTTCCGCGACCCGGGCGACGACACCGGCCAGATCCGCGCCGGTGGCTGGACTGGTGGGATCGAACCGGCGGCCGTCGTGGGTGCGCATCGCGCCCGCGGCCACGGCCATCGCCGCGGGGAGATATGACAGGTGCGTGGTGGAGACATCCTCGAACGACGGCCGCGCGGCCTGCCACTCGGCGAGGTCAGCCGGGCGGCGGCTGCCGGCCAGCGACACCAGCTCGACGGCCACTTCGGCGAGATCGCTGCGGCGGACGGTCGCCGACGGCTGAAACGTGTGGTTGGCGAAGACGTCCATGATGCCGGTCTGGGTGACGGGCAGAATCCACGGCGCGGCCCAATGACTCTGGACATCCGTCGCCACGACCCCGACGCGCCGCGGCGCGTTCTCGACGAGCGTCTTCAGCTTGATGCCAATGAAGGCGGCCACCTGCGCGCGCGTCAGGGTGGTGGCGGATTCGATGGCGCCCGCCTCGGCCGGCAGCGCCGACAGGGCTGCGGTCTCACCGAGCTCGACGCTGCGCGCACGCCATTCCGGGCGCGGATCGAGATCGGCGGCCTGGGCATAGGCCGCGGCGGCCTCGGCCGTGCGGTCCTGCGCCCCGAGCGTGGCGCCCAGCATCGCCTGCGCCTCGGCATCGGCGGGCTGCGCCTGGACGGCGCTCCGCGCGTGTCGTTCGGCTGCCTCGAGATTGCGCGCCGCCAGTTCCGTTTGAG
>CAZFAT010000130.1:0-4750 GCA_964517075.1 uncultured Solibacteraceae bacterium | reverse complement strand
GTTGACCGTCGTGTCGAACTGCATGCCGGGGTCGCCGCAGACCCACGTCGCTTCCGCGATCTGGTGCATCAGGTCGCGCGCCTGATAGGTGTCCATCACCTCGCCGGTCGTCACGGCGCGCGTCACCCACTCGCGCCGATCGAGCACCGCGCGCATGAACTCGTCGCTCACACGCACCGAGTTGTTGGAGTTCTGGAAGAACACCGAGGCGTAGGCCGGACCGGTGAAGGAGCCGTCGTAGCCGGCGTCCATCAACGCCCACGCTTTCTTCTCTTCCTCGACCTTGCAGTTGATGAACTCGACCACGTCGGGATGGTCGGCATTGAGGATGACCATCTTCGCGGCCCGCCGTGTCTTGCCGCCCGACTTGATGACGCCGGCAAACGCGTCGAAGCCCTTCATGAACGACACCGGCCCCGACGCCGTGCCGCCGCCGGCCAGCACTTCCTTCGACGACCGGATCGCCGACAGGTTCGACCCCGTGCCCGACCCGAACTTGAACAGCATTCCCTCGGTGCGGGCCAGCGTCAGGATGGAGTCCATCGTGTCCTGCACCGAGTTGATGAAGCAGGCCGAGCACTGCGGCGCGCGCTCGAAGCCGCAGTTGAACCACACCGGGCTGTTGAACGACCCCTTCTGATAGAGCAACAGGTGCTTGAGATCGTCCAAGAACGCCTGCAGGTCCTCGTCGGAGGCGAAGTACTGCTGCTCGCGTGCCCACCGGCCGATCGTGTCGACCACGCGGCCGATCAGCTGCTTCACCGACCGTTCCCGCTGCGGCGTCCCGATCTGCCCCCGAAAGTACTTCGAGACGACGATGTTGGTGGCCTGCTGGGACCAGGACCGCGGGAACTCCACGTCCCGCTGTTCGAAGACCAGCTCGCCCCGCTCGTTGGTGATGACCGCCGCGCGCAGCTCCCAGTCCACTTCGTCGAACGGATCCACGCCATCCTTCGCGAAGAACCGCTCGTACTCGAGACCGGAGACCGAACGGCCGGGCCCGAACGTCCGCCCCACCGTGGGTGTGGTCGCCTCCACCTGATGCTGCTGCGCCTGTTGCATGCTTGCCTCCACCCTGCTCCTGCTGTCGACTACCCTGCCGTCACGCCCTCGAGCGCTCCGAACGTTGCCCTCACGACCCTCGCGCGACCCGCCACGTCCGGGGCCTGTACATGCCCGGCCACACTCTGCCGAATTTCGAGGTTCTGCGGTGAAGGAATTGACGCGCCTGACGCTCCTACCGGAGTCACGAACTATGCGCCTCGATGTCGGGGATGTCAAGACTGATCCTACGACATCTTGTGGCCTCCGACCCGCCGACACGCCACGTATTGATAATGCAACGACTGGCCGCTGGTTCCTGCACTTGCCCTAGAGCAGAGGCGACGTCAGGCCTCGTCTCAGCTGAAACTACGCCCGACGTCGTTTCTTTCCCGTATCATGCGCTGCCTTGATCCCCTCCTCGTTCTGGACACGGCGGCCCCTCCTGGCGCTGGTCACCGCCTTCGCCGGCACGCGCCTGATCATCGCCCTGGTCGGGGTCGCAGGCGTGGCCACGTTCGTGGACCAACGGACCCTCCTGGTCGCCGGCGCCGCCGCGCTGGACCCGGCGGTCGTCTGGCTCAAGTGGGACGCCCTCTGGTACGAGCGCCTGGCCGTCCATGGCTACGGGTGGGAACTGGACACGCTCCAGGGACAAGCCGCCGCGGGGTTCTTTCCCCTCTTTCCGCTCACCATTGGCCTGCTCCTGCGCGTCCTGCCGGGCGCGTCGTTCTTCTGGGTCGCCACCATCTTCTCCAACGTCGTCGCGCTCCTGGCGCTGACGTTGCTCGTGCGCCGGCTGGCGCGCTCCCCCGAGGAAGCGGCTGGCGCCGTCGGCCTCATCCTGACGGCCGCCGGCTCCTTCTATCTCTCGATTCCCTACACCGAAGGGCTGTTCCTGATCCTCGTCGTGCTCGTCATGATCACGACTCGCGGCCGGCAGTACTGGCTCGCGGGCCTGCTCTGCGGGCTTGCCGTCACGACACGGGCACACGGTCTGGCGCTCGTCGCCATTCCCGTCATCGCCTGCTGGCGTGACGAAGGGGCGCCGGCCGGACGCCGGCTCGCCCACATCGGCGCCGCGCTCGCGCTGTTCGCCATTCCGGTCGCCCTCTACCTCGCATACCTGGCGGACGTCCAGGGCTCGGCCCTGGCGTTTGTCGAACAGCAGGCGATGTGGAGCAACGAGCGGACCTATCCGTTCAAGACGATCGTCGCGCTCTTCGAATTCCCGCGGCGCGTCTCCGGGTGGATGCATGGCGCGTTCTGGGGTCTGTATGTCGGACTCCTCGTGCGCACCTGGAAACGCATTCCGCTCGGCGAGGCCCTGTACTGCGCCGGCGCGCTGATCATTTCGACCCTCGACGAAAGCTTCCACGGCACCTACCGCTACGTCGTGCCGCTCGTCCCGCTCATGCTGGCGCTCACCCGGGAGCGTCCTGCCGTGCGGCACGCGCTCCTCGCGATCAACCTGATCGTCGGGACGATCATGATCCTGGCGTTCGTCACGCACAACCGGCTCGCGGTGTAGGCGGCCCGGCCTGATAGAGTCTCCCCCGTGAACGACCGTCAGCCGACCGCGACGGCCGAGCTCGAGCCCGCGCCTGCGCTTGCGCCGCTCCCGTCCCCGCGTCGGCCACTTCCCCGCTGGCTCGCCCTGCTCCAGACGCTGCTGGTGAGCGGCATTCCCACGCAGGTTCTCGTCGCGGTCCTGCTCGCCGTGGTGTTCCGGATGCCGTTCGATCCGGCGAACCTGTCGTTCGCGTTCTTTGCGACCCTGAGCGTCGTGGACACGGTGCTCGTCCTCGTGCTGATTCGGGTGTTTCTCGCGGCCAGCGGCGAAGCACCCGCGCACGTCTTCCTGGGCGGCCGCCCCTGGCGCCGCGAAGCCCTGCGCGGGCTCGTGCTCCTGCCGGTCGTGTTTCTGGGTGTCACGCTGGTGGTGCTGACCGTGCGCGCCCTCGTCCCGTGGATGCACAACGTCGAGCGCAACCCGCTCGAGAACTTCATGGACACGCCGCTCGAGGCGGCCGCGTTCGTGGTGATCGTGATCGTCGCCGGCGGCGTGCGCGAGGAACTGCAGCGGGCGTTCATCCTGCACCGGTTCGAACAGCGGCTCGGCGGCGCCGTTCCGGGGCTGGTCCTGTTCAGCGCGGCGTTCGGCCTCCTGCACATCGACCAGGGCTATGACTCAGCCGTGGGGATTGGCCTGCTGGGCCTGCTCTGGGGGACGATCTTCATCCGTCGCGGATCGGTCGTGGCCCCCATGGTCAATCATGCCAGCTTCAACGCGACCCAGGTGCTGCAGGCTGTGCTGGTACAGGCGCTGGGAAACTGACCGTGCGATCCTTGCCGTTGGCCCGCGTGCTCCGATCGCCCTGGCTGTTCGGCGTGCTCTTCATCCTGTCGCTGCCCGCGGTCACGACGCGGCTCTATGCGTCGGACGAGATCGAGTTCTTCGCGTGGTTGCGGTCCTGGACGTTCGATCGGGATGTCGATTTCGAGAATGAGTACCAGTACTTCTACGACAGCGGCGTGGCGCACGATCCGCTGTTCCACGAGACGTTCCTCGAACGCCGCAACCTCATCGGACGCCGGGAGAACTTCGCGCCGGTTGGCGCCGCCGTGCTGTGGGCGCCGTTCTATCTCGGCGGGCACTTCGTGGCGCTGGCCACCGGCGCGCCCGCGGATGGGTTCAGTCACCCCTACATCGCCGCGGTCACCTACGGCTCGGCCGTGTACGGACTGCTCGCCATCCTCCTCACGGGTGCGATCGTCCGGCGCGTCATGCCCGCGGGCCTGCTGCCCTCCCTCGCCGTGTGGTTCGGCACGCCGCTCCTCTTCTACATGTATGTGGCGCCGGGCTTCTCGCACGCGTGCTCGGCGTTTGCGGTCTCGCTGTTTCTCTGGGTCTGGCTGCGCGTCCGCGCGCACTGGACCGTCACGGGCACGATGCTGCTGGGCCTCACAGGCGCCGTAATGGCCATGGTCCGCGAGCAGGATCTCCTGTTCGTGGCCGGCCCCGCGCTGGATTTCGCCCGCACCTTCCTGCTCCGCCGCCGGGCCGCATCGCCGGCGCCCGGACCCGGCTGGTGGGCCGCGGGCGCGGGCACGGTTGCGCTGATCGTGGGATACCTCCCCCAGGCGCTGGCTTACGACGCACTCAATGGGCGGCCCGGCCCGACCGAGGTCCTCAGCCGCAAGATGACCTGGTGGTCGCCGCACTTCGTGTCGGTCCTGTTCTCGCCGGAGCATGGGTTCTTCTTCTGGACGCCGCTCGCGGCGGTCGCGGTCATCGGGCTCGTCTGGCTCGCGGCGGGCCGACTGCGGGGACTCCCGGCCGACGCCCGCTGGATCGGCGTCCTCGCGCTCGTGATGTTCGCCCTGCAGGTCTACATCACCGGCTCGGTGGAGTCCTGGACGGTCGCCGGCGCGTATGGCCAGCGTCGCTTCATCGCCGTCACGCCCCTCCTCGCGCTGGGGCTCGCGGCGCTCCTCCACCACGCCGCGTCGAAACCGCGCCCGCGCCGCGTCGTGCTGGGAGTCCTGCTGGTCCTGTGCGTGTGGTGGAACCTGGGTCTCATGGCGCAGTTCGGCCTCCACACCATGGACCGGCAGCGGCTGACACTGCGGCAGAACGCACGGGGCGTGTTCGTCGAGATCCCCCGCCGCCTGCCGTCGCTGGTCTATCGATACCTGACCGACCGCG